>JAVBSR010000020.1:0-33567 GCA_031556715.1 Cellulomonas sp. | reverse complement strand
GGGCCTGAGCAGTGTCGACCGGGCCGACGTCACCAGACCTGCCGCCCCGCCGGGTGCTGCTCAAGCTCTCCGGCGAGACGTTCGGGGGGGGTGACGTCGGCCTCGCCGTCGACGTGGTCCGCCGCATCGCCGGCGAGATCGCCGCAGCCGTGCGTGACGGGGTGCAGGTGGCGATCGTGGTCGGTGGCGGCAACTTCTTCCGCGGGGCCGAGCTGTCCCGGGCAGGGATGGACCGGGCCCGGGCCGACTACATGGGCATGCTCGGTACGGTGATGAACTGCCTGGCCCTGCAGGACTTCCTGGAGCAGGCTGGTGTCGCCACTCGGGTGCAGACGGCCATCACCATGGGTCAGGTCGCCGAGCCGTACATCCCGCTGCGCGCCATCGCGCACCTGGAGAAGGGGCGGGTGGTGATCTTCGGGGCGGGCGCCGGTATGCCGTACTTCTCCACCGACACGGTCAGCGTGCAGCGGGCCCTGGAGACGCACTGCCAGGTGGTGCTCATGGGCAAGAACGGCGTGGACGGGGTGTACACCGCCGATCCGCGCACCGACCCGTCGTCGGAGTTCTTGGACCACCTGACCTACACCCGGGCGCTGGTCGAGGGCCTGGCCGTGATGGACGCCACAGCCCTGTCGATGTGCCGGGACAACGACGTGCCGATGCGGGTCTTCGGTCTGGAACAGCCCGGCAACGTCACCAGGGCGCTGGAGGGTGAGAAGATCGGGACGTTGGTGACGTCGTCATGACGCCCCGAGGCTGGGTGCGGCGACGTCCGGCGACGACACACGGAGGAAACTGTGATTGACGAGATCCTCTTCGAGGCCGAAGACAAGATGGACAAGACGGTCGAGCACGCCAAGGAGGACTTCGCCGCGATCCGTACCGGCCGGGCGAACGCGGCGATGTTCGCCAAGATCACGGCGGAGTACTACGGCGCCCCGACACCGCTGCAGCAGCTGGCGTCGTTCAACGTGGTCGAGGCTCGCACGGTGATGATCACCCCGTTCGACAAGTCGTCGGGCCCGGCGATCGAGAAGGCTCTGCGCAACTCCGACCTGGGGGTGAACCCGACCTCGGACGGCGGGGTGATCCGGGTGGCGCTGCCGGCGCTGACCGAGGAGCGTCGCAAGGAGTACGTCAAGCTGGCCAAGCACAAGGCTGAGGATGCCCGCATCGCGGTGCGGGCCGTGCGCCGTCACTCCAAGGACGCCCTGGACCGGATGGTCCGCGACGGCGAGGCGGGCGAGGACGAGGTGATGCGCGCGGAGAAAGAGCTCGACGCGCTGACGAAGAAGCACGTCGATCTCGTGGACCAGCTGCTGTCCGGCAAGGAAACAGAGCTGCTCGAGGTCTGATGTCGTCGACGGCAGCGCCGGGCCCTGAACCGACAGGCACCGAGCAGACAACCACCGAGCACCACGCTCCCAGGCAGACGGGAGCCGGTCGGGACGTACCGGTCGCCATCACGGTCGGTCTCGGTCTGCTGGTGCTGGTGGCTGCGGCGCTGTTCGTCTTCAAGGAGGTCTTCGCCCTCCTGGCTCTGGTCGCCGTGGGTGCGGCGATGTGGGAGCTGGCGCAGGCATTCCGCCGCAAGGACATCCACATCCCGTTGGTGCCCCTGCTCGTCGGGCTGGTCGGCATGCTGGTCTCGGCCTATGTCGCCGGGGCGGAGGCACTGTTCGTCGCCTTCATGCTCACCGTCGGCGGCACCGTGGTCTGGCGGGTGCTGGACGGCAGCGGCGAACCGGCGTTGCGTGACGTCACCGCGTCGGTGTTCGCGGCCGCCTGGCTGCCGTTCCTCGCCGGGTTCGCGATGCTCATGCTCCAGCCGGAGGACGGGCCGAACCGGGTGATGCTGTTCATCCTGGTCGTGGTGGCCTCAGACACCGGCGGCTACGCGGTCGGCAGCCTGCTCGGGACGCACCGTCTGGCACCGAAGGTCAGCCCGGGCAAGACCTGGGAAGGCCTCGCCGGGTCGTTGGTGCTGGCCTGCGTGGTCGGGGTGGTCGGGGCCAGCGCGGGCATCCCCAAGCTGCTGGACGCTGATCCGTACGTCGGGGTGCTCCTCGGCCTCGGCGTGGTCGCGACCGCGACGCTGGGCGACCTGGCGGAGTCGCTGCTCAAGCGGGACCTGGAGCTGAAGGACATGGGCCGTCTGCTGCCCGGCCACGGCGGGCTGCTGGACCGGCTCGACTCCATGCTGCTGGCCGCCCCCGCCGCCTATCTCGTGCTCAACCAGCTGGTGCCGCCGCTGTGAGCCACGCCGTCGCGTCGACCGGGGGTGCGCCCACCGGGCAGGCACGGGGTCGTCCGCCGCGGCACCTGGCCGACATGACGCCCGACGCCCAGGCGGAGGCGGTCCAGGAGCTCGGTCAGCCGGCGTTCCGCGCCCGGCAGCTGGCGACCCACTACTTCACCCACCTGACCTGCGACCCCGCGGACATGACGGACGTCCCGGCGGCGGCGCGCGCACCGCTGGTAGATGCACTCCTGCCGACCCTGCTCACCCCGGCGCGGCGGCTCACGGCCGACCGCGAGCGGACCCTGAAGACGCTGTGGCGGCTGGCCGACGGCGCCCGGGTGGAGTCGGTGCTCATGCGCTATCCGCGGCGGGCCACGCTGTGCCTGTCGAGCCAGGTCGGCTGCGCCCTGGCCTGCGCGTTCTGCGCCACCGGCCAGCTGGGCCTCGTCCGGAACCTGTCGACCGCGGAGATCGTGGAGCAGGTGCGGGTCGCGGCCCGGGCGATGGCCGCCGGTGACGTGCCCGGGGGGCCGGGTCGGCTGTCCAACGTGGTGTTCATGGGCATGGGCGAACCCCTGGCCAACTATGCCCGGACGCTCGCCGCGGTACGGACCATCGTCGCACCGGCCCCCACAGGGTTCGGCATCTCCGCCCGCAACGTCGTGGTCTCGACCGTCGGCCTGGCGCCCGGGATCGACCGGCTGACCGCCGAGGGGCTGCCGGTCACCCTGGCGGTGTCGCTGCACGCCCCCGACGACGCGCTGCGTTCCGAGCTGGTGCCGGTGAACGCCCGCTGGGACGTCGCGACGGTGCTGGACGCGGCGTACCGCTACTTCGAGGCCACCGGACGGCGGGTGTCCGTGGAGTACGCCCTCATGCGCGACGTCAACGACCAGCCGTGGCGGGCCGACCTGCTCGGCGAGCTGCTGACCGCCCGGGGCCGCGGCTGGGTCCACGCCAACCCGATCCCGCTCAACCCGGTCCCCGGATCGCGCTGGACCGCCTCAGACGCAGACACGCAGGCCGAGTTCGTGGCACGCTTACGTGCACACGGTGTGCCCACGACGGTCCGGGACACCAGAGGCAGCGAGATCGACGGTGCCTGCGGCCAGCTGGCCGGAGGGGAGGACGAGTGAGCGGCACGATGTTCGCCACCGTGCGCGGGCTCAAGCGCGGGTACGACCGCGACGAGGTCGACGAGTACTTCGCCCATGCCCGGCAGCAGTACGAGCACGCCCCTGCCGAGGCTCTGAGCAGCACTGACGTGCGTCGGGTCGGGTTCGACCTGGTCCGCGGCGGCTACGTCACCGGTGCTGTGGACGCCGCGCTCGACCGGCTGGAGCAGGCGTTCCTGGCCCGCACCCGGGCGGAGTTCGTCGGCCGGTACGGCCAGAAGGCGTGGATGGACCGCCTGGGGGAGCAGGCCGGTTCCCTGTACGGGCGGCTGCGGCGGCCCGACGGTGACCGGTTCGGCCCGCCGCACCGCAGCCAGGGCTACGAGCCGGCCGACGTCGACGCGCTGTGCCACCGGCTCATCGCCTACTTCGACAACGGTGCCAAGCTGTCGGCGGGGGAGGTGCGGTCGGCCACGTTCCGGGCGCGCCGCGGGAAGAACGCCTACAACGAAGACTCGGTGGACGCGTTCTTGGCCCGTGCTGTCGACGTGCTGCTCGGCGTGGAATGATGCCACGGTGAGCCGTCGTAGCGTCGTCCTGCTGGGTTCGACCGGGTCGGTCGGGACCCAGGCCGTCGAGGTGGTGCAGGCCAACCCTGGGCGCTTCGTCGTCACGGGCCTGGCCGCAGGCGGGTCGGACCCGCAGACCTTGGCCGAACAGGCTGCCGTGCTGGGGGTGGCGTCGCTCGCCGTGGCCGATCCGCGGGCCGTCGACGCGGTGCGCGACGCGCTGGAACGCCTGACCTCACCACACCACGGCTGGTCGGCCAAGGACGTCGAGGTGCTGGCCGGTGCCGACTCCGCTGCCGAGCTGGCGGCGCGGCCCGCCGACGTGGTGCTCAACGGCATCACCGGCGCGCGCGGCCTGGCCCCGACCCTGGCGGCGCTGGAGGCCGGGACGGTCGTGGCGCTGGCCAACAAGGAGTCGCTGGTCATCGGCGGCCCGCTGGTCCAGGCGGCCAGGTTGCGACCGGGCCAGATCATCCCGGTCGACTCCGAGCACTCGGCCATCGCCCAGTGCATGCGTTCGGGTACGCACAGCGAGGTGCGGCGGCTGGTGCTCACCGCCTCGGGCGGTCCGTTCCGCGGCTGGTCGGTCGACCGCCTGGCCGACGTCACCCCGGCGCAGGCGCTGGCCCACCCGACCTGGAGCATGGGCCCGGTGGTGTCGGTGAACGCCGCGACGATGGTGAACAAGGCGCTGGAGCTCATCGAGGCCCACCTGCTGTTCGACGTGCCGCTCGACCAGATCGTCGTGGTGGTGCACCCCCAGTCGGTGGTGCACTCGATGGTCGAGTTCGTCGACGGCGCGACCATCGCCCAGGCGTCGCCGCCCGACATGCACCTGCCGATCGCGCTGGGCCTGGGCTGGCCGGACCGGGTGCACGACGCCGTCGTCCCGTGCGACTGGTCGGCCTCGACCACCTGGACCTTCGAACCGTTGGACGAAGAGGTGTTCCCTGCCGTGCGGCTCGGCCGGACCGCCGCGGCGGCGTCGGCCACCCATCCGGCCGTCCTCAACGCCTCCAACGAGGTGTGCGTCGACGCGTTCCTCACCGGTCGGATCGGCTTCATGGACATCGTCGCCACCGTCGAGAAGGTCCTCGACGAGCATGTCGGCACACCTGCGCGCCAGGTGAGGCTCGACGACGTCCTCGGCGCCGACGCCTGGGCCCGTGCCCGGACCGCCGAGCTGTTCGGCCGTTGAACCCGGAGGACGTCGCCGCGCTGACGGTGGGCGACCTCGACGAGGACGCCCTGGTGGCCCTCCTGGCCCACCGGTTGCCGCTGGGGGACCGCACGCTGCTCGGTCCGGGCGACGACGCCGCGGTGGTCGCCTCCAGCGACGGGCGGTACGTCGTGACGACGGACGTCCTGGTCGAGGGGCAGCACTTCCGCAGGCGGTGGTCGTCGGGGGCGGACGTCGGGGCGCGTGCCGCGATGCAGAACCTGGCCGACGTCGCCGCGATGGGGGCCCGACCGACCGCGGTCGTCGTGGCCCTGACCGTGCCGGCGCATCTTCCGCTGGCGTTCGTGACCGGCCTGGCCGACGGCCTGGCCGCGGTGTGCGCACCGCGGGGGGTGGGCGTGGTCGGCGGGGACCTGTCGGCAGGGCCGAACGTCCAGGTGGCCGTCACCGCCCTCGGAGACCTCGAGGGACGGTCACCGGTGCGTCGGGGCGGGGCCCGACCCGGCGACATCGTCGCGCACGTCGGAGCGGTCGGCTGGTCAGCGGCCGGGTTGGCGCTGCTGGAGGCCGACCGGGCCGATCACGACCCGCAGCTGGTCAGCGCTCATCTGCGGCCCGTCGCTCCGCTCGCAGCCGGGCCGGCAGCGGCCGTCGCCGGCGCCAGCGCGATGCTCGACGTGTCCGACGGGCTGGTCCGTGACGCCCGACGGATCGCCGCCGCCTCCCGGGTGCAGATCGCGCTGGACGACCCTGCCGAGGTCCTGGCCGACGACCTGGCCCGGCTCGGCCCGGTCGCCGTCGGTCTGGGCGTCGACGCCACGGCCTGGGTGCTCGGCGGCGGTGAGGACCACGGGCTGCTCGCCACCTTCCCCCCTGGGGTGCCGCTGCCCACGGGTGACGGCTTCCGGCCGGTGGGCAGGGTGGTCGAGGGCGAGGGCGTCACCGTGGGCGGCGCGCCGACCTCGCTGGCTGTCGCCGGGTGGGACCACTTTGCCGCGCGGCCGCCCTCCGCTGGGACCACTGTGCCGCGCGGCCGCCTGCCGCGCGGTGATCACCCGCGTCGGTAGCGGACCTCGACCAGCTCGGACCCGCCCAGCGTGCGCTTCTTCTCCGCGCCGTCCGGCGTGAAGCCATGACGGCGGTAGAACCGACGGGCACGTTCGTTGTCCGCGAGCACCCACAGCGACAGGGGCGTGCGGGCCCCTGAAGCGTCGACGACGGTGCGCATGAGCTCGCGGGCCACGCCGCTGCCCCAGGCGTCGGGAGCCAGGTAGATCGAGTAGATCTCGCGCTCGGCCCGCCGGGAGTCGGCGTCCCGGGCGGGGCCGACGGTGGCGAATCCGACCACGGTGGGGCCGTCGGTTGCGACCCAGGTGACGACGTCGTCGGCCGGCCCGGCAGTCAGCCACTGCGTCCACGACGCGGTCCGGGTGTCGACATCCAGCGCATCAAGGTAGTCCGCGGGCACGATCCCGGCGTAGGCAGACTGCCACGACTGCACGTGCACCAGCGCGATCGCGGGTGCATCGACGAGCGTCGCGGTGCGGACCTCGACTTCTTCGATGAGACTCATGGCTCAACGATGCCACGCTGACCGTGGGGAGCATAGTGGGAACGGTCTCCCAACTGCTCCTGCCGGGCGTCAGACCTTCGCGGCGCGCTGGACCTTGCCGGCCTTGAGGCAGGACGTGCACACGTTCAGACGCTTCGGGGTGCCGGCGACGACGACCCGGACCCGCTGGATGTTGGGGTTCCAGCGGCGCTTGGTCTTGACGTGAGAGTGCGAGACGTTGTGCCCGAAGGACGGGCGCTTGGCGCAGACATCGCAGACGGCGGCCATGGTTACTCCAGTCTGTGCGCGCCGCGAAGCGGCGGAGAGCGGCAGCCCACACGTGCACTCGCATGCACAACCCGCACGGTGATGCCGCGACGATGCTACGGGGCTCCGGACAACTGGGCGAGTTTATCCCACGGGCGAGCGAGCGCCCAAATGTGGGCGGGATGCGGCACAGTTGGGTCCGGCACGACGGGATCCGGCACAGCGGGACCCGCACGGTGGAGCTGGGTACGGCGGAGTCGGGGGCGCAGTGGGACCCTGGGTCGACGGCCTGGGACGGAGGCGTGGAGTGGATCGTCGCGTGGCGGCCAGCGTGCGGCTCGACGGCGCGCTGGTGCGAGCCTGGGCTGACGCCGCTGTCCAGCGCCTGCGCGACGTGGCACCACGCATCGACGCTCTCAACGTCTTCCCCGTGGCCGACGCCGACACCGGCCAGAACGTCACCTGCACCTTGGCTGGCGGCCTGGCGGCGGTCGCCGTGCTGCCGACCGACGACCTGGCGTCCGCGGTGGCGGCGCTGGCCGCCGGGGCACGTCGCGAGGCGCGGGGCAGCTCCGGTGTCATCGTCTCGGGCTGGTTGGCCGGGCTGGCCTCAGGCCTGGTCGACGAGAGAGCCACCAGCGACGTGGCACGGCTGACCGGCGCGCTGGCGTCGGCCGCGGTCGGTGCACGCCAGGCTGTCACCGACCCCTGGCCCGGCACGGTGCTGGAGGTGGCCGAGCAGGTGGCCGTGGCGGTCCTGGCCCAGGCGGCCGACCCGCACCGGCCGCTGGCAGAGCTGCTGCCCGCTCCCTTGGGTGCCGTCCGGGCGGCGCTGCCCGAGACCAGCGCCCACCACCCGGTGCTGCGCTCGGCCGGCGTGGTCGACGCGGGGGCCTGCGCGCTGCTCGTCCTCCTGGAGGTGCTGGCCGCGCTGCTCGCGGCCGCACCTCCTCACCAGGCCGGGGCCTGGCTGCCGCAGCCGCCACCGCCCGACGGCCGGCCAGAACCCGGTCCGGCCCAGCCTGACACCGGCGGGGCGTTCGAGGTGATGCTGGACGTCACCGTCGGCGTGGACCGCGCCCGGCTGGCGGCGACCGGTTCGGCCGCCGCCGTGACCGGGCTGGGTGACGAGTGGCGCACCCACGTGCACACCGACGACCCGGCGACCGCGCTGGCTCTCGTGGCGCCGGAGGCCCTGCGCATCGGCCTGGTCCGGGCCGTCGCCGGCGCGGCGGGTCTCGTCGTGGTCACGGCCGACACCGGCCTGGCGGCCTGGTACGCCGCCGCCGGGGCGACGGTCGTCGTGCCCGGCGGGGCTGCCCAGCCGGGACGTCTGCGGGCCGCCGTCGGCACGGTCGGCGGCCGGTACGTCCTGGCCACCGACCCTCGGCTCGCGGCCGAGGTCGGGGCGCTGACCGGCGACCCGGTGCGTGCGGCCGTGGCCTGTGCCGCCGACGACGAGAGCGCCGACGTCGCCGAGGCCCTGCTCCGGGTCCGCACCGCCCAGACCGACGAGGTCGACCCGACCGCGACGGCGACCGGGCTGCTCGACGGCCCTGGCGAGGTGCTCACGGTCGTGCCGCGTACCGGGCTCGACCCGGCCCCGGTGCGCGCGCTGGCCGCCGCCCACGGCCTGGAGATGGTGCTCGTCGGCCCGGCGACCAGCGGTCCTGCCTGGCGCCTGGGTGTCGACTGATGTCTCCCAGACCCTCTGACGCCGTCGTCACCGACGGTGAGGCCGACAGCCTGCTCGACCGCCGCCTCGAGAAGCTGCTCGCGCCCGGGACGGCCCGGGCGCTGGCGGCTCTCGGCCCCACGACCGTGGCTGACCTGCTGCGCTTCTACCCGCGCCGCTACGTCGACCCGGGCACCCTGACCGCGCTGGGCGACCTGGTCGAGGGGGACCGGGTGGTGGTCGTGGGTGAGGTCATGCGGGCGTCGTCGCGGCGCACGTCCGGAGGCAAGGCGCTGTTCGAGGTGACCATCGGCGACGGTCACGACGAGATGCGCATGGTGTTCTTCGCCCAGCACGCCGGTCGCCTCGGCTACCACCAGAAGGTGCTGCAGCGGGGGCGTCGGGCCTGGTTCAGGGGCACGGTCGGGAACTACAAGGGCGCGCTGGAGCTGGTGCACCCGGAGTTCGAGGAGATCGACGACGTCGCGATGGACGAGCGCGCCACCTGGCCCAAGGCGGTGTACCCGGCGAGCGCCTCCATCGACTCGTTCGCCGTGGCCAAGGCCGTGGCGGCGGTGCTCGGTCCGCTGCACCCCGGCGAGATCGACGACCCCCTGCCCGACGACGTGCGCACCGCCCACGGCCTGCTGCCGCTGGTCGAGGCGCTGCGCCTGGTGCACGTGCCGCACACCGACGCCGACTGGCGGGCCGCGCGCAGGCGGTTGCGGTTCGAGGAGGCGTTCGTCCTCCAGACCGAGCTGGTGCGGCGCCGGGCGCAGGCTGCGGGCCGTCCGGCGGCCGCCCGCCCGGGCCGGGCGGGCGGCCTGCTCGACGCCTTCGACTCCCGGCTGCCGTTCGCGCTGACCGGCGGCCAGCGTCAGGTCGGTGCCGAGCTGGCTGCCGAGCTGGCCGGCACCGTGCCGATGCAGCGGCTGCTCCAGGGCGAGGTCGGCTCAGGAAAGACCGTCGTCGCGCTGCGGGCCATGCTCCAGGTGGTGGACTGCGGCGGGCAGGCCGCGCTGCTGGCGCCGACCGAGGTGCTCGCCGTCCAGCACCTGGCCACCCTGCGGGCCATGCTCGGCGAGCTGGCCCAGGCCGGCGAGCTCGGAGCCGCCGACCAGGCCACCCGGGTGACGCTGCTCACCGGGTCACAGCCCGCCGCTGTGCGCCGCCAGGCACTGGCCGACGCGGCCGGCGGGGCTGCCGGCATCGTGGTGGGCACCCACGCGCTGCTCGGCGACCAGGTGCAGTTCGCCGACCTGGGCCTGGTCGTCGTCGACGAGCAGCACCGGTTCGGCGTGGAGCAGCGCGACGCCCTGCGGACCAAGGCCGCCACCAAGAGCTCGACCGTGCCGCACACCCTGGTGATGACGGCCACGCCCATCCCGCGGACCGTGGCCATGACGGTCTTCGGCGACCTGGAGACCTCGACGCTGGCCGAGGTCCCCGCCGGACGTTCCCCGGTGACCACCCATGTGGTGCCGGCCGACCGCCCGGCCTGGACGGCCCGCACCTGGCAGCGGGTGGCCGATGCCGCCCGGGCCGGCGAGCGGGTCTACGTCGTCGCGCCGCGCATCGACCCGGACGACGCCAGCACCGACGGTCTGGAGCTGCTCGACGGTCCTGACGGCGGTCCCGAGGCGGACGGTCGTCGACCGTTGTCCAACGTCGTGGAGGTGGCAGCGCAGCTGGCGGCCGATCCGGTGCTCGCCGGGGTGGGCGTGGGCATCCTGCACGGGCGGATGACCTCGGAGGCCAAGGACCGCGCCTTCGCCGACTTCGCCTCCGGCCGGGTGCCGGTGCTGGTGGCGACCACGGTCATCGAGGTCGGTGTGGACGTGCCCGAGGCCACGGTCATGGTCGTGCTCGACGCCGACCGTTTCGGCATCTCCCAGCTGCACCAGCTGCGCGGCCGGGTGGGGCGGGGCACCAAGCCGGGGTTGTGCCTGCTGGTCTCGGCGGTGGTCGACCAGCCGGGCAGCGACCAGACGCCTGCGGTGGCCCGGTTGCGGGCCCTGGAGGCCACGACGGACGGTTTCGAGCTGGCCCGTCTCGACCTGGAGCAGCGTCGGGAGGGCGACGTGCTCGGTGCCGCCCAGTCGGGCACCGCCAGCTCGTTGCGCCTGCTGCGCGTCACCCGCGACGAGGACGTCATCGTCGCCGCCCGGGCCGAGGCCGAGCGTCTGCTGGCTGCCGACCCGGACCTGTCGGCCCATCCCGCCCTGGACCGCGCTATCGCCGCCCGTCTTACCGGCTCGGAGGACGACTTCCTCGACCGGGCATGAGAGAGTAGCGCTGTGCTCTGGCGTCTGCGGGTCTACTTTCGCGAGATGTACCCGTTAGGACGGAGTCTGTTCGTCGGGTACCTGTTGTGCTTCGAGCTGTACTTCTTGACCCTGCTGACCAACGGCCACGACGGTTTCCATGTCGGTGCCGCCGAGCTGGCGGTGGGTTTCACGTTGTTCGCCTTCTTGCTCAACCTGCGCATCGCCGACGACTTCAAGGACTACGAGACCGACCTCAGGTTGTTTCCCGACCGGCCGTTACCGTCTGGTCGGACGCGGAAGTCGGACCTGGTCTGGGTGCTGGTGGTGCTCGACACCGTCGTGGTGGTGCTCAACCTCGTGCTGGTGCGCAACCACGTCTTCTTCACCCTGCTGGTGCTCTACGGCGTCTTGATGTCGTTCTGGTTCTTCCAGCGCTACCGGATCCAGCGCAGCCTGGTGCTGGCCGTGGTCACCCACAACCCGGTCCAGCTGGTGATGAACGCCTACGTCATCTCGTTCGCGTGCGCCCGGTACGATATCCCGCTGGTCGGGTGGAACAACCTTCTCATCTTGTGCACGCTGTACTTCCCGGGTCTGATCTGGGAGATCGCGCGCAAGGTGCGGGCCCCGGAGGACGAGACCGAGTACGTCACCTACTCCCAGCTCTTCGGGGTGCGCCGGTCGGTGCTGTTCATCCTGGGCGTCATGCTGATCGACCTGGTCACCAGCTCGATCCTGGCCTACCAGCTCTACCCGTGGGCGGTGTGGACGGTGGTGGCGGCCTACGCCTGGCTGCTGTGGCGGTGCGTCCGGTTCATGCGAAACCCCCGGCGCGGTCGGCTGGTGGACGGGATCGTGGTCTACGAGCTTGTCGCAGAAGGGTCGATGACACTGTTCATCGCGGGGCGTCTGCTGGGGCTGGGGGTGGCATGACCTGGCTGGCAGAGATGTACGCCACGCTGGCACCGGGAATCTTCGCCGGTATCGGCAACATGGTGTGGTGCACCCTCCCGGTGGCGAAGGTGCTGGCCCGTCCCATCGACGGCGGACGCACCTGGCGCGGTCGACGTGTGCTCGGCGACAACAAGACCTGGAAAGGTCTCGTCGGCATGATCGTCCTGGGGATGATCTTCACCGTGGCCTGGGGCTGGGTCTGCGCCGCCGTGCCGCGGCTGGAGTCGTTGACGTACTTCTACCGCGAGAACGACAACACCCTGGGCTACAACGCGGTGGTCGGGCTGGCGATCGGCGCCGCGTACGCCCTCTTCGAGCTGCCTAACTCTTTCCTCAAGCGTCGGCTCGGCGTCGCGCCAGGAAAAGGTCAGGCGAAAGGCTGGGGCGTGGGTCTCGTCGTGCTGGACCAGATCGACTCCGTCGTCGGAATGGTGCTGGTGGTGGCCTGCGTCTACCCGATGTCGCCGGGATTCTTCGTCTTGTACGTGCTGGTGGGGGGCGTCACTCATGCAGCACTGAACCTGCTGCTCTTCGCAGCGCGACTCAGGAGGAACCCACTGTGAGACTACGACCCCTGGGCGACGGGAGCAGCGCCAGGCTGGTCGGTTCGAAGGCGTACAACCTGGGCCGCCTGATCGAGGCTGGCCTGCCGGTGCCAGAGGGCTGGGTGGTCGACACCGCCAGCTCGGACCTGCCCGCGGACCTGCTGGCCGAGATCGCGGCCCTGCCCGACGGGGCCTACGCGGTGCGCTCCAGCGGACAGCAGGAAGACCTGGCCGACCTCTCGTTCGCCGGGCAGTACACCACCGTGCTCGACGTGGCCCGCGACGACCTGGTCGAGGCGGTCCGGCGTTGCCTGGACTCGGTCGACTCCGCTGCGGCCACCGCCTACCGGGAACGTCACGGGCTGCCGGCAGGCGCGATGGCGGTGATCATCCAGCGCCTGGTGCCGGCCGAGACCAGCGGTGTGGCGTTCACGCTCGACCCGGTCACCGGCGCCGACACGCACCTGGTGGTCGAGTACACGGCCGGGCTGGGGGAGTCGCTGGTCAACGGCCAGGTCGTGCCCCGCTCTGCCCGTTACGACTGGGACGACCAGCGGTGGCTCGACGGCGGGCCTGACCGCGACCCGGAGAACGCCTGGCTCGACCCGCTGGCCGACCGGTGCGTGGCGGCGCAACGGCTGTTCGGCCACCCGCTGGACATCGAGTTCGCCTGTGCCGACGGTCGGGTGTGGTTGTTGCAGGCCCGTGCGGTCACCCGCATCACCTACACCGGTCTGGACGACACCTGGAGCACCGCTGACTTCAAGGACGGCGGCGTCTCGGCCCAGACCTGCAAACCGTTCATGTGGAGCCTGTACGAGTACGTCTGGGAGAACGCGCTGGCTGACTTCCTGCTGACGTCGAGCCTGATCAAGCCCGACAGGCTGCGTCCGCTGGGCCGGATGTCGTACGGCCGGCCGTACTGGAACCTCTCCGTGGTCAAGGAGATCATGTCGCGGGTACCGGGCTACAAGGAGCGCGACTTCGACACCGAGTTCGGCATCACCCCCACCTACACCGGCGACGGTCAGGTCACCCGTCTGACGCCACGCACGCTGGCAGGTGTCGCGGTGGTGGCGGTGAAGCAGAAACGGTTGCTGGCCCAGCGGGAGGCCCAGGCCGAGGCCCTGGCGGCCCGGGTCCGCGCCACCGTGGACCGTCGTCTCGACGAGCTCGGGCAACCGCGCTCCAGCCGGTCGCTGCGACAGGCCTTCGTGCAGCTGACCAGGGACGACTACCTGTTCAGCGAGTCGACCTACTTCTGGCAGATCTTCCTCAACACCATCCACCAGTCGCTGTTCCGGGACGCCGTCGCGGCGCACGTCGACGACGAGGGTTACCTGGCCCTGCTCTCCGGCCTGGACGACATCTCCCACCTGCGTCCCTTCCAGGACCTGTGGCGCATCAGCCGGCAGGAGGCCGCCAGCCACCCGGCGGAGCTCGACCAGCACCTGCGGACCTTCGGGTACCACTCGGACAAAGAGCTGGACGTCTCCTACCCCAGCTACTGGGAGCGTCCGCAGACCGTGGCCGACCAGCTGCGGGAGATCTCCGCCCTGGACTCGTCCCACGACCCGGCGCTGGCCCACGCCCGCCAGCAGGCCCTGTTCGCCGACCAGATGACCCGCCTGCGCAGCACGCTGCCCCGCCGTCGCCTGGCTCGGCTCGAGGGCAAGGTCGTACGGGTGCGGCGGCTGCTGTGGTGGCGTGAAGAGTTCCGCGACCTGTCCACGATGATGTACGACGTCATCCGCCGCTACACCCTGGCGCTGGCGCACGACCTGGTGGCCGACGGCACGCTCGACGAGGTGGACGACGTCTGGTTCACCACGGTGGGCGACCTGTGGGCCTTGCTCGACGGGAGCCTGCCCGGCGGGGCCGACGGGCTGCGCGGCATCGTGGCCCGGCGCCGGCGCTACTACGACGCCTACCGCGACTTCCTGAGCGAGAACGAGATCGGGCCCGAGACCCGCCCCCGCCGGCCGACCGACGGTCGTGACCTGCACGGCATCGGCTGCTCCAGCGGGACGGTCACCGGCCGGGCCCGGGTGATCGACAGCCCGGACCAGATCGGACGGATCGTCGACGGCGACGTGCTGGTGACCCGGTTCACCGACACCGGCTGGACGGCCAAGTTCGCCCTGCTGCGCGGTGTCGTCACCGAGTACGGCGGCATGCTGTGCCACTCGGCGATCGTGTCGCGCGAGTACGGCATCCCCTGTGTGGTCGGGGTGGCCGGTGTGATGGGCGCGGTCCGTGACGGGCAGGAGATCACGGTGGACGGCGGGGCGGGCACCGTGACGGTGGCCTCGTGACCGGCCGGCGGCTGGTCGGTTCTCGGCCGGGCGGGGTTCGGCTGGTCGGGGTCCGGCACAGAGCCAACCTGGTGACCTACCTGGGCGTGGCCGTGGCGGGGACAGGCCTGGCCGTCGCGGCCCGTGACCCTGGCTGGGCGGTGCTGTGCCTGGTCGTCGCCGGGGTGTGCGACCTGCTCGACGGCGCGTGGGCCCGCCGCTTCGACCGTGACGAGACCGCGCGGGCTTTCGGTGCCCAGCTGGACTCGCTGGCCGACATGGTCTCGTTCGTCGCGCTCCCGGCCGCCCTGCTCGTCGCGGTGGGGTTCGACTGGCGGCTCGGCGCCCTGGTGGTCGTGGCCTACGCCACGGCGGCGGTGACGCGGCTGGCCGGTTTCACGGTCGCGGCCGGTCCCCTTCCCACGGCCTACCGGGGTCTGCCCGTGACCTACGCGGCGCTGGTCCTGTCGGTGGCGTGGCTGGTGTGCGCGGTGGCCGACGCCGATCCGGCTGTGCCCTGGGGCGTGGCCATGGCGCTGCTGGCCGTGCTGTTCGTGGTGGACGTGCCGTGGCCCAAGCCGCGCGTCCGGGGGATCGCGGCGTTCGTGGTCCTTGCGGTGCTGGTCGTCGGAGGCATCGTCGGGGTGCAGGTGCGGTGACGGTGGTGGTCGACCGGCAGACCGGTCAGCAGCGGGTAGAACCGCAGTTCGCCGACGCCGGGCTGCGCGTGCTCTACGGTGCACGGCCGCTGCTGCCCCTGGTCGACCGGCTGCTCGCCCGGCGGTGGTTCTCGCGGGTGCTCGCCTGGCCTTCGACCCGACCCCGGTCGGCGGCGACGATCCCGGCCTTCGTGCAGCGCTTCGGTATCGACCTGTCGGACTACGTCGAGCAGGACTACACCAGCGTCGCGGACTTCTTCACCCGTCCGTTCCGACCCGGTGCCCGACCCGTCGACGCGGCGCCTGACCGCCTGGTCGCCCCTGCCGACTCGAAGCTGCTGGCCTACCCGGTGAGCGACGACCTGACGTTCCAGGCAAAGGGCTTGGACTACACCCTGCCGGAGCTGCTGGGCCGCGGGCGGCCGGCGGTCGTGGCGGGGGTGCCGGACGCGACCCGGCACCGGTGGTGCCTGGTCTTCCGCCTGAGCGTGGACGACGGTCACCGCTACTGCTTCGTCGACGACGGCGAGGTCGTGGACACCTATGAGATTCCTGGCACGCTGCACACCGTCGGACCGCGTTCGGACGGCAAGGTCCGGGTCCTGGCCCGCAACCACCGGGTGGTGACCCGGCTGGACACAGCCCACTTCGGGACCGTCACGGTGGTCGAGGTCGGGGCCATGGTGGTGGGCCGGATCTGCAACCACCCGGTGCGTCACGCCCGGCGCGGGCAGGAGAAAGGGTGGTTCGCCTACGGCGGGTCGACCATCGTCCTGGTGGTCGACGGGGTGCGGATCGACGAGGACATCGTGGACGCCTCACGGTCGGGGCTGGAGACCAAGGTCCGCCTGGGGGAGTCGGTAGGGAGCCGGGCATGAGGATGCTGGACGACTCGAACATCGCCGAGAACTACCCGGGGGTGTGCTCCCCGCTGACCTGCACGTTCGCCGAGGAGACCTACCGCCTGATCTTCCGGCGGCTGGCCGACCGGCTGCTCGGCCGTCTGCCGGGCAGCCTCGACTCCGCCCTCGACGAGATGGCGGTGGCCTTCGACGGGCGGATGTACTACCGGCTCGACAGCTGGTACCACCTGCTGCAGATCCTGCCGTTCAGCGGTCGGCTCATCGCCGTGTGGCAGCGCAGCCTCGGTGTCAGCCCGGGCGACCTGCCCGAACCGTGGGACGTGGGGTGGAGGGTGCGCGCCCGGGTGCTGCGGCGCCTGGTCGTCGCCTGGCGCGCCACCCCCCGCCTCATGGCCCGGCTGGAAGCCGAGTTCGCCGAGATCCAGCGGGTGTTCGACGCCGACTTCGACCCCGCCGACACGGCGGCGCTGCGGCGCCTGTTCGACCAGATCAAGACCGGTGCCCTGCGCAGCTGGGACATCACCCTGGTCAACGACCTGCGGGCCTTCGGCTACACCGCCCTGGCGGTCCGCCTGGGCAGACCCGTCGCGGGCGTCGACCTGACGAGCCTGGAACCTCTGCGGGCCTTGGCAGCGTTGCGGGCCCGGCCGGACAGCGACCAGCTGGCGGGGCTGACGACCGACGACGGCGTGGAGCAGCTGGTGGCGGGCGGTTCGCCCCTGGGCCGCGCGCTG
This sequence comes from Cellulomonas sp., assembly GCA_031556715.1. GTDB lineage: Bacteria > Actinomycetota > Actinomycetes > Actinomycetales > Cellulomonadaceae > Cellulomonas. The sequence goes on along the minus strand of JAVBSR010000020.1, from coordinate 16,648 downwards.
GGGGAGTACCTCGACGCTTACGGCGACCGCGGGCCGGGCGAGCTGAAGCTGGAGTCTGAGACGTTCCGCACCCACCCGCTGCGTCTGGCCCGGCTGGTCACGGCCGGGACCGAGGTCGAGGCTGACCGGGAGCGGTCCCCAGGCCGGGACGATGCGCCCCAGGAGGCTGTCGACGGCAGCCGGTCGAGCGTCAGCCTGCGACGCCGGCCCGACGACCAGCACCGGCAGCGCGCCGCCGAGCCGTCACAGGACGAGCCGCCCGGTCAGCGCCGGGGGTCACCGGCCCGGGGTGTGTCGGCTCGGGCGCTGGAGGCTGTCGCCTTCCGGGAGTCGTCGCGGCTGAACCGGGCGCGGCTGTACGGCATGGTCAGGGCCATCGCCCGGGCCCTCGGGCACAACCTGGCCCAGGCCGGCCAGATCGACGAGGCGTCGGACGTCTTCTTCCTGACGCTGGAAGAGGTGATGACCGCCGACGGCGACCTGCGCCCGACCGTGACCGCCCGCCGGGCGCGGTGGGCCGGGTACGAGCAGCGGCCGACCCGGTCACGGATCATGCTCGACGACCCCGCGCCGACGAGCGCCGGGTCGACCAGGCGCACCAACGGGCGGACGTCCACGACGGTCACCGCCGACCTGGTCGGCACTGTGGTCTCCGCCGGTGCGGTCGAGGCGGAGGTAGTCGTGGTGACCGATCCGTCGGTCGACGCCACCGGGAAGATCGTCGTGGCGGTGGCGACCGACCCGGGCTGGGTCTTCGTGCTGGCCGACGCCGCCGGGGTCGTCACCGAGCGCGGCTCGATGCTCTCCCACACCGCCATCGTGGCGCGCGAGCTGGGCCTGCCGGCGGTCGTCGGCGTGGCCGGGGCCACGTCGCTGCTGCGCACCGGTGACCGGGTGCGGCTGGACGCGACCGCCGGCCGGATCGAGGTGCTGGCCCGTGGGTGACCGGTCCGCACGCTGGTGCCGTGCTGGTCGTCGTGCCCCGCACGGTGGAGGACGGTACCCGCCGGGCGAGGTGCTCACATGAACGCGACGCTCGAAGGGGCGTTCCTGGCGGCGCCGGGACGGCAGGGCCGGTGGCGCACGACCAGCCTGGCGACCGAACGGGCCCTGCTGCGCGGCACCCACGCCCTCAGCCCCGGTCTGACGATGCTGCCCCACGTGGCCTACCAGGCCGGGCGACCGGTCGGCCGCTGCGCGCTGATCCTGCCCGCGGCGCCGACAGGCCCGCAGCAGAGCGGTCCGGCGTTTGTCGGGTTCTTCGAGTGCGTCGACGACCAGGCGGTGGCCGACGACCTGTTCGCCTGGGCGGCAGACACGGCCCGGCAGGCCGGCCACCGGGAGCTGGTCGGGCCGGTCGACGCCAGCTTCTGGCTGGGTTACCGCATGAAGCTGGACCGCTTCGAGTCCCGGCCCTACCTCGGCGAACCGTTCAACCCGTCGTACCAGCCCCGGCTGTGGGCCGACGCCGGCTGGCAGGTGGCCCAGCGCTACTCCTCGACCTTCTACCGGGTGCCGCCCGCGGACTACACGGTGCCGCGCTACGAGGAGCGGCTGGCCAGCGCCACCGCGGGCGGCTACCGGGTCGAGCCGCTGGACCCGCGACAGTGGGACGAGGTGCTGGGTCAGGTCCACGCCCTGGTCATGCGGCTGTACGCCGACATGCCGTACTTCCACCCGCTGACCGTGGCCCAGTTCACGACCATGTTCTCCGGCCTGCGGCAGATCGCCCCGGCGGGGCTGACGACGCTGGTCTGGCGCGACACGGACCTGGCGGGGTTCTCGATCGTGCTGCCCGACTACGGCGACCTCCCGAACCGCCGCCTGACACCGGTCACCCTGGGTCGGGTCCTGTGGACGCGGCGCCACCACCGCAGGGTCGTGGCGGCGTACATGGGAGCGACCGAGCCAGGCCTGGGCTCGGCCATGGCGGTGCGGCTGATCGACCAGGCCCGGCGTCACCGGTGGCAGGTCGTCGGCTCGCTCATCGCCGAGGGCACGCCCAGCCAGCTGTTCGCACCGGACATGGTGGCCGACCGGCGCCAGTACGCCCTGTGGTCCACGGCGCTGTGAGCCGACCAGCACGTGGCTGGCGCTGCTCCGGGTCGGGTCTGGCGGTGGAGGCGTCGTGACCACGCTCTGACGCCATGAAGGGTTGACTGGCTTATCGATCATCGATAGTATCGAGAAACGATATTGCCGAAGAACGATAACTCGGGAGGTTGTCATGGCGCTCGTCTGGATCGTCGTCCCGCTGCTGGTGGTCGGCGCCTGCATCGTCGGTGCCCTGCGGCTCCGGGCCCGTGGCAACCGAGAGGCGACCGGCATCGTGCTCGAGGTCACAGCCCTGGTCAGCATGGCGGGAGTGTTCGTGGCGTCGGTCGTGGCGCCGATCGTCCGGCTGGTCGACCGCACCTCCGTCGCGTCGCACCAGGCAGGCCGGCTCACCTGGCAGGTCGACGGCCTGCCGGTCACGCTCAGCGACGCCGGGGTCGCTGCGGTCTACCAGCCGGGTCGGACACCGGCCGACGGGCAGACGCTGATCCCTGGTGCCTCCCTGACCGACACGCAGACCACCGCCGTGGCCACGTTCGACCACCCAGGGTGGGCGGACGTCATGGCCACCACCGGGTCGACCGTGATCGGCGGCCTCATCGTCGTGGCGGCCGTCTTCTTCCTGTGGCGGGTGGTCCGCACGGTCCGCCGGGGTGACCCCTTCGACCCGGCCAACGTCGCGCGGCTCTACACCGTCGGCTGCCTCTTCCTGGCCGGGGCCGCCTTCTCCTGGGTGAGCTCGCTCTTCACCTTCGGGGCGCTGGCCGACCTGTCCGACTATGCCGACTGGTCGGTCGAGCTAGGCTTCACCCAGCTGGTCCTCGGTCTGGTCGTGGTCCTGGTCGCCGAGGTCTTCCGTCAGGGCATCACGCTCCGCCGCGACACGGAGGGACTGGTGTGACCTCTCGCAGGCGCCAACCCGAGCCGACCGACGACTGGCCGCACGGTCGCATCGGCGTCCGCCTGGACGAGCTGCTCGAAGCCCGGCAGATGACGATGACCGAGCTGGCCGAGCGGGTCGACATCACCCTGGCCAACATGTCGATCCTCAAGAACGGTCACGCCAGGGCGGTCCGCTTCTCGACCCTCACCGCCATCTGCCACGTCCTCGACTGCCAGCCGGGCGACATCCTCAGCTGGGAACCGCCCGGGCTGTGACCTGCGGGGGCGCCGCACTGACAGCGGGGTCGGCACCTGCAGGCACCGGCCTTGGGCCCGGCGCCGTCGACTACCCTCGTGCTCATGGCGGCACCTGGTCCCGACGTCTCGTGGCAGCGCAGCCTGATCTACGTCCCCGACCGGGACGACCCAGGCTCGGTCGTCGGTCGCAGCCGCCGCGGCGAGGACGTCGAGCTGGCCACCGAGGACGGCCTGACCCTGACCACGTGGCTCGTCAGCCCGTCAGGCGCCGGGCGTGACGTCGCGGTGCTCTACCTGCCCGGCAACGGTGGCAACCGGGCGGGTCGGCTGGAGGTGGCCGAGGCGCTGGCCGATCGGGGGTACCTGGTGCTCCTGCTGGAGTACCGGGGCTACGGCGGCAATCCGGCAGACCCCGACGAAGAGGGTCTGGCTCGGGATGCGCGCGCCGCTGCCAGATTTCTGCGCGACCGAGGTTTCCCGGCCAGCCGGACCATCTATGTCGGGGAGTCGATCGGGACAGGCGTGGCCGTCCGGCTGGCCACGACCGACCCGCCGGCAGGAATCGTGCTCCGCTCGCCGTTCACCAGCCTGGTGGACGTCGTCGCGAGGTGGTACCCGTGGCTGCCGGTCGGGGAGATCTTGCACGACCGGTTCGACACGCTGGCCCGCCTGCCGCAGGTGTCCGTCCCTGTCATGGTGCTCAGCGGAACCGCCGACACGATCGTCCCGCCGGACCAGTCCGTCACCGTGGCTGACCGGGCGCCGTCGCTGTACCGGCACGTGATCGTCGACGGCGCCGGGCACAACGACCCGCTCTGGTTCGGCCCCTACCTGGCCAGCCAGGTCGACGAGCTGGCCGCGGCCGTCGTTCCGTCGTGAGCTGTCACAGCCCCGCGTCGGAAGCCATGCGGGAGATGACGAAGACCGCGACCGAGAGCAGGACCAGGTAGGCCAGAGCCATGACGAGCGGGATCGAGAACAGGAACTTCTTCCCGGGGCGCCGTTGTCTCTCGTGCCCGATGGCACCCTTCGCCAAGCGGTGGACCGGCGGGGCGTAGAAGACGGCGACGTGCTGCCCCGCCTCGGCCGAGAAGTCGAGCGACACCGACCTGCTCCGCCCGTCGACGACGGCGACCTGGATCGGACCTGGGGCGACCGGTACTGTGCGCGCGCCGTAGGCCCGGGGCAGGAAGTGACCGTTCACGCAGACCTGGGGAGGGTGGAGCCCGGCCGACAGCCGGCTGCCTTGCACCGTGAGGTCGACGAAGGCCGCCTCGTTCTCGCTGTCGTCAGCCAGCGGTCCGGGTCTCATGCTCGGAATCGGTGGACCGGCTGTCATGGTTTGCAGCGTAACATCCGAGACCTCCAGGTTTACCCCCCGGCGGCGACCTGTCAGGGGTCGCGAGGTGGGCTCGGAGGCTCGGTGCCGACACCGACGGTCGGATGTCGACGGTGGCCGTCGACGGTGGCATGCGGGCGGCACGGATAGGCTGGGGGCGTGGCGAAGTCGCGGTCTGTGGTGCAGGCGAAGAAGCTCCTGGTCGGGTACGGCGGGCCGGCGGTGTGCGCGCCGGTGTCGTTCAACCTTCCCGAAGGCAGGGCGCTGGCCCTGGTCGGGGCGAACGGTGCGGGCAAGTCCACGGTGCTGCGCGCCGTCATCGGGCTGGTCGAACCAGCCGGGGGGACGCTGACCGTGCTCGGGTCGCCCGTGGACGAGCGGGCCGTGGAGTTCCGGGCGAAGGTCTCCAGCGTGCTCGACGACGACGCCTACTTCCCGGGGCTGACCGTCGCCGAGCACCTGTACCTCACCGCCCGGGGCCACGGGATGCTCGGCTCGCGCGAGCTGGTCGCCGAGCTGCTGGCCGAGTTCGGGCTGACCGAGCACGCCGCGTCGTTGCCGACGGCGCTGTCGTCCGGTCAGCGACGACGGCTGCTGCTGGCCGCGGGGTTCGTCCGCCCGCGCAGCCTGCTGGTGCTGGACGAGCCCGAGCAGCGCCTGGACCTGCGGATGCGCGAAGACCTCGCCGACCGGCTGAACGCAGAGAAAGAAGCCGGCGGGACCGTGCTGTTCGCCACCCACGACGCCTCCCTGGTGCGGGCCGTGGCCGACCGGGCGGTGTTCGTCGCCGACGACGCCTCCCCGCTGCTGGAGCCCGACGAGGCGGCCAGGCGTATCGAGGCGGAACCGTCGTGAGCGACGAGTGGCGCGACGACGCCAGCGACACGGTGGGCCTGGACGGCTACCCCGCGGTCGCCGAGGCCGAGCTCGGGGACGTTCCCCGGTCGTCGGCGATCCGCCGGTACACCCGGGACGCGACGAAGCAGCGGGCGGGGGCGAGCATCGGTTCGCTGCTGTCGGACGTGTACTACGCCGTGACGGTGCTGGCCATCGGTATCGCGGTGGCTGTCGGGGTCGCGAGCCGGCTGCGCGGGTCGATGCCCGAGGTGTCGCGCGGTGAGGGCACCGACCTCATGCCCACCCTCGTCGGGGTGCTCGTCGGTGCCCTGCTCGCCACCGTGGTGTCGTTGGCCGGTCGGCTGGGTCCGGTCGGCGCGGGTGGTGCCGAGGCGGCCTGGTGGCTGTCCCTGCCGGTGGGCCGTCGGAGCCTGCTGCGCTCCGCGGCGCGCAGGCTGCCGCTGGTCGCCGCCGCCGTCGGTCTCGTCGTCCTGGCGCTGCTGGACGGCGGGATGCTGGGCGACTCGGCGGAGCGGGTCGCCCGGGCCGGGGTGACCGGGGGACTGGCGGCCTCAGCGGTGGTCCTGATCATGTCGTTGGCCCAGACGTTGGGCGCCTCACGGCGGGTCGGCGCCCTGGTGGGCGACCTGATGCTGGTTGCAGTGCCCGTCGCGCTGGCGCTGGCGGCCTGGGCGGGGGTGACCCCAGAACAGCTGCCGGTCCCGTCGTGGCCGGTGCTGGTCGGGCTGGCGCTGGCCGTGGCGGCGCTGGCCTGGCTGACCGATACCCGGCTGGGCCGGATCCGGGCGTCGTCGTTGCGCGAGAGCGGGTCGGTCGCCACCCAGGCGGTCGGCGCCGTGGTCTCGATGGACTCCCGCGAGCTGGGCCGCGCGCTGTCGGACGGGGCCGCACCGGCGGCCCGGCACTGGGTGTCGCGGCTGCGCACGGTGCGCGGTCCGGTCAGCGCGCTGGTCACCGCAGACCTGGTGCTGATGCGTCGGTCGGTCCGCCACGTGGTGCAGGTGCTGCTCGCGGCCGCGGTGCCGGTGCTGGCCACCGTGGTGCCGCAGCTGTCCGGGCAGGTCGCCGTGCTGATCGCCACGCTGATCGGCGGGTACGTCGCCGCCAGCGCCTCCGCCGAAGGGTGCAGGCGGGCCGAGATGGCCCCCATCCTGGACCGGCTGCTGCCGCTGGACCCGACCATGGCCCGGCGCGCCCGGATGGTCGTGCCGGGGGTCGTCATGACGATGTGGGCCGTGGTGGTGTTCGGTGCGATCGGGGCCTGGCTGGGCGACGTGCCCGGGTGGTTCGTGATCGGGGTGGCGGGGGTGCCCGCCTGGGCCGCCGCCGCGGTGCGCGCCGCCTACCGGCCGGCTCCGGACTGGGGCGCCACGCTGGTGTCCACCCCGTTCGGCGCGATCCCGTCCGGTGTCGGTTCGGTCCTGGCCCGTGGACCCGACATCGTGGTGCTCGGGCTGGTGCCGACCTGGATCGCTCTGGTGCTGGGCCACGCCACCCAGACGCTGACCATCGTGCAGGTCGTGACGTCGTTCATCGCCGTGCTGGTGGCCTCGTCGACCTCGACCAAGTCGTTCGCCGACCGGATGCTCGACGCCCAGAAGGAGGCCGAGAAGCAGCGCAAGGCAGCCGAGGCCTACCGGTGACACGGATCGTCGCCGGGACGCACGGCGGCCGGACGCTGGCCGTCCCGCCGGCCGGTACCCGACCGACCAGCGAACGGGTCCGCGAAGCGGTGTTCTCCCGGCTGGATCACCTCGGTGCCGTCACTGACGCCCGGGTGCTCGACCTGTACGCCGGGTCCGGTGCGCTGGGCCTGGAGGCGCTCAGCCGAGGTGCGGCGTCGGCGGTGCTGGTCGAGTCCGACGCCGGTGCCGCCCGGGTGTGCCGGGCCAACGTGCGCACCCTCGGCCTGGCCGACCGGGCCGACGTCGTCCACAGCACCGTCGAGCGCTACCTGGCCCACGCCGCCCCGGTCGACCTGGTGCTCGCCGACCCCCCGTACGCGCTGGACGTCGACGAGGTGCTCGCCGCCCTGGTCGCGGTGCTCGCCCCGGCCGGCACCGTCGTCGTCGAGCGCGCCGCCCGCGCCGCACCGTTGCACTGGCCCGACGGCCTGGAACCCGACGACGACCGCCGCTACGGCGAGACCCACGTCTGGACAGCCCGACGGTCGTAGGTTCCCGCCGTCGTGGCCAGTACTGTGCTGCCATGGCCCGACCCGAGGTGTACGTGTCGACCGACGTCGAGACGGACGGGCCGATCCCCGGGCCCCATTCGCTGCTGTCGATCGGGTCGGCGGCCTACCTGGCCGACAAGACGCTCGTCTCGACGTTCGCCGCGAACCTCGACACCCTGCCGGACGCGACCGGGCACCCGGACACCATGTCATGGTGGGCCACCCAGCCAGAGGCCTGGGTTGCGGCGCGGGCCGAGACCCGGCCGCCAGCGCAGGTGATGGTCGAGTACGTCACCTGGCTCGAGGCCCTGCCCGGCCGACCGGTCTTCACCGCCTATCCGGCTGGTTTCGACTTCATGTTCGTCTACTGGTACCTCGTGAGGTTCGTGGGACGTTCGCCCTTCTCCCACTCCGCCCTGGACGTCAAGACCTATGCCATGGCGCTCCTGGGCCGGGACTACCGCGATTCGACCAAGCGCGCCATGCCACCGGCGTGGTTCGACCCGGCGCCTCACACCCATGTCGCCCTCGACGACGCCGTCGAGCAGGGGGCACTGTTCGTCAACATGCTGGCAGACCGCGTCAACCGGCTGGTGGACGACCCGGTCCGGTAGGGTCCGCGGCGCGGCGCGTGCCGCGTCGGTGCACGCAACCCAGCGGCATGCCCTAGTTTGGGGGGATGCGTATCGCGGTCTGCCCCGGGACGTTCGACCCGATCACCTACGGTCACGTCGACGTGGTGCGCCGTGCCCTGGCCATGTTCGACGAGGTGGTGGTGGCGGTCGCGACGAACGCGGCGAAGACCCCGCTGCTGAGTGCCGAGCTGCGGGTCGAGCTGGCCGCTGCCGCCGTGGGGAACCTGACCGGTGCCCGGGTGACGCTGGTCCCAGGACTGCTGGCGGACTTCCTGCGCCAGGTGGGGGCCTGCGCCGTGGTCAAGGGGATCCGGGGTGCTTCGGACGTGGACGCCGAGGTGCCGATGGCCCTGATGAACCGGCACCTGTCAGGGGTGGACACGGTGTTCGTCGCCGGAGACCAGTCGTTGGCGCACATCGCGTCGTCCATGGTCAAGGACGTGGCCCGGCACGGCGGCACGATCGACGACCTCGTGCCCCCGGCCGTCTCCCTGGCCGTGCGGGACGCTCTGGCGAAGGAGCTGACGTGACGAAGGAAGGAGCAGCATGGTCGAGGACCTAGCCAAGCGCACCCGGAGTGTCGACGGTGTGCTGGTCGCGATCGAGGATGCGCTGTCCAGCGCGCGGGCGATGCCCATGTCGGCATCAGTCCTGGTGAACCGCGCCGAGCTGATGAGCCTCGTGGAGCAGGTGCGCCAGGCCCTGCCCGACCAGCTGCGAGAGGCCGACGCCATCGTCGCCTCTGCCGACGTGCAGCGCGCCTCGGCCCGGGCCGACGCCGAGCGCGCCCTGGCGGCGGCCAGGTCGGACGCGGAACGGATCGTGGCCGACGCTCGCGCGCAGGCCGACCGGCTGGTGGATGCCGAGCACGTCGTCGTCGAGGCGAAGGAACGGGCCGCCCAGGTGCTGCACAGCGCCCAGGCCGAGGCCGCGGCGCTGCGGCAGGACGCCGACGAGTACTGCGACCGCAGCCTCGCCGACCTGGAGATCGACCTGGGCAAGGTGCTCGCCCAGGTCGAGACGGGTCGGGCACGGCTCGCCGGACGTCTGGTCACCGACTGAGTCTGGTCACCGACCGGGTCCGGTTGGTGCGCCGCCGACCAGCGGTGCGGTCAGCCCCAGACGTACAGGACGTCGGAGAAGTCGCGGGCCGCGAGCCGGGCGGGGTCGATGAAGAACGCGCCGACGCCGATGTTGCCCCAGACGATCTCGACGTCGTCCATCGAGTCGGACGCCAGCTGGAACAGCAGCGTGGTGTGCCGCGGGAACTGGTCCCGCGGGTCGGGAGCGCTGGACAGCCCGGGGTAGCCCCCGACCTGGTGGCCGGTGGGGTTGCCGAACCGTCGTGCGGCCGCCGACCAGACCCAGTCGGGGATCTCGTCGCTGCCGAGGGCGGTGCGGACCACGGCGGTCAGCCGCTCGTCGAACCGGTGGTCGGACGAGGACATCGGCTGGCTCGCGACCTGCCCGGTCAGACCGCACTCGCCGGCCACCGGGAGGAACGGCTCGGCCTGCGGGTCGGGCAGGACCTTGGCCAGCAGCGACTCGTCCTCGATGATCCGCGGGTGGTAGACGACCCGGAAGCCGTCGGGAGCTGTCGGGTTGGTCGAGTCGGCGCCGTAGACGTGACGTCGCCGTTCGTCGGCAGCGACGAAGAACTGGAGCAGGCCGCTGCTGGGCATGCCAGGCAGCGCGGGCAGCTCGGCGAAGTTCAGCTGGGCCAGCAGGTGCAGGTGCTCGCCCTCGAAGAAGCCCTTGCCGCGCGGGAAGTGGCCGCCGCCCTGGATGTAGGGTCGGCCGCCGACCTTGCTCGACCAGGGTCGCAGCTCTCCAGGTGTGAGACTGAGCCGCAGGTGGTCCGTCATGGTCTCGTCGGCCATGGCGTCCAGCGCCGCCGCGACGGCGAACTCGTCTGCGGGGTCGGTCGCCGGGACGGTGCTGTCGACGAGCATCTCGTGCAGGAGGTCAGCCTCGACGCGGTCGCCGCCGGCGACGAGGAGCTGGCCGACGCCGACGTCGGTCGACCCACCTGGCCTGGTGCCGAAGATGCCGCTCAGCCAGCCCACGACTGCTCCTTCCGTCCGCCCGCTGCCGGCCGTGGGCTGCGCTCGCTCGGCATCGAGGGCAGCCGTCAACGGCCGTCGCACATCCGGCGGTGCGACGCGGTCCTCCTACCGTAGACCCCCGCGGGCCAGCACGGACGCAAAACGGGTGTCCGGTATGGGCGGATTTTCGGGCGGTCTTGCCGAGCCTCAGACCTCGGCGTCGGGCACGCCGAAAGGCAGGCGGGCCAGCCCGACGGACTCGGTGCGGGTGCGACCCACCCGGGTCCACTCGGTGCGGCCCTCACGGAGCCGACGTTCGGCGAGCACCGCCGTCAGGAACTCCTCAGGGTGAGCGCCCGTCGGTGGCAGGGGCCGCACGTACTGCTGGACCTGCCCGGTCAGCTCGGTGCCGAGCCGGATGCGCGAGGTCGGGTGCATCGTGGTGGCGCGGCCGAGGAACTGCCGGACAGACAAGGCCAGCGGGTCCGGCAGCCGGGCCACGTCGGCCCGGGAGGCCCACGACGCCAGCCGGGGCGGCATGACGACCACGAGACGGTCCCGCGGACCGCCGCGCACCCGCGCCGCGTAGGTGCCGGCCACCATGTCGCCCAGCCGTTTGCCCTTCGACGACAGCATCGAGGCGATCAGGGCCGGGATGGCCAGGAGCATCCAGATCTCGACCACGGCGACGAGGCTGCGGATCATGGCGTGCCGCAGGCTGACGACGCCACCGTCGTCGCGGACGATGCGCAGACCGGCGGCGAGCCGGCCCAGCGACCGGCCCCGGGTCAGCGTCTCCACGACGATCGGGACGATGACCAGCATCGTCACGACGAGGACCAGGCCGACAGCCGCGCTGGCTCCCGCATCGGTGCCGAGGATGCCGTCGACCGCACCGACCGCCATGCTGGCCAGGACCAGCCCGACGGCGTAGGCCGTGTAGTCGATCACCCCGGAGAGCATCCGGCTGAACACCGACGCAGCCTCAGACTCCAGCAGGACGCCTTCGCCGGTGACGATGCCAGTGCTCATCGGGCCAGGGTAGCCGGACCCGCAGGCGTGGGTGCGTGCAACCCGGGACGGCGAGGAGCGGGAGACGCCGCCGCAGACGTGGCAGGCTTGTCCTCGTGGACCTCGATGCCTACACCCTCGTGCACGAGAGCGACTGGGTGCGCCTGGAGACGCTGTCGAGGCAGTCGCGGCTGACCGGCGCGCAGGTCGACGAGCTGGTCCGGCTCTACCAGGCCACCGCGACCGACCTGTCGATGGTCCGTTCCGGGGCGCCGGACGCCCGGACCGTGATGCGGCTGTCGCAGGTGCTCAGCCGGGCCCGCACCCGGATGACGGGGGCCCACGCACCGGTCTGGTCGGAGGTCACCCGGTTCTTCGTGGTGTCGTTCCCGGCGGCGCTGTACTCCATCCGGTGGTGGATCGTCTCGGTGATGGTGGCCTTCGTCGGCATCGCGGTGGCGACAGGCTGGTACCTGGTGGAGCACCAGGACCTGCTGGCGTCGGTGATCTCGCCCGTGGACCAGCAGAAGTACGTCGACGAGGCGTTCGCCCAGTACTACGACCCGGGTGCGGGTTTCGCCGCCCAGGTGTGGACCAACAACGCCTGGGTCGCGGCCCAGTGCGTCGCGCTGGGCATCACCGGCATCGGGGTGGTGGCGGTGCTGTTCTCCAACGCGCTCAGCGTCGGGATGGTCGGTGCGGTCATGACGTCCCACGGGGAGCTGGCGCTGTTCCTCCAGCTGATCCTCCCGCACGGGATGCTCGAGCTGACGGCGGTGTTCGTCGCCGGGGCGGCCGGGCTGCGCATCTTCTGGGCCTGGCTCGCCCCCGGCCCTCGACCCCGCGGCCAGGCGCTGGCCGCGGCCGGGCGTTCCCTGTTCACGACGGTCCTCGGTCTCGTCGTGGTCCTGGGCCTGTCCGGTCTGATCGAGGGGTTCGTCACCGGGTCGTCGCTGCCGTGGTGGGTGAAGATCGCGATCGGCGTCGTGGCGCTCACCGGGTTCTGGACCTATGTCCTCACCCTCGGCCGGGTGGGTTTTCGTACGGGCAGCACCGGTGACCTGGAGCCGGACCGTTCCGGGTACGCGGTCGCCACCGCCGCCTGAATCGACGACGGTGTCACACAGCGACCGGCTCGTGCGTCGTCATAGTCGGCGGTCCGTGCGGGTGCACCGTGGTCGGTCCGTGCGGGTGATTGATCGTTCGATCGGTCCTGTACGCCCCAGGAAGGTAGATCGCCGACCGGATGGGTGCCTATCGTGTGGCCCAGGCGCACACCCAGGTGCGCGCCCGCAGGGTATGAGAGGAACAGCTCGATGAGGAAGCGCACACTGGCGCTGGTCGTGGCTGGCGGTGCCGGGTTGGTGCTGCTGGTCGTCGTCACCGTGGGGGCGGCGGTGTTCTACGCGCACTTCCACGACCGGGGGCTGCCGCGTACGACGGTGGCGGGGCAGTCGATCACCGGCCAGACCCGTGACCAGGTCGCCGCGTCGGTGCGGGAGCGTGCCGCCGACGTCACGGTGACCTGGACGGCCGACGGCGCCAAGAGCACAGCGACGCTGCGCGACCTGGGCCTGACGGTCGACGTCGACGCCACGGTGGACCGGGCATTCGAGCGCAACTCGTCGTGGAGCGGCCAGATGGGCGCGCTGTTCGGCGGGAACAAGGTCGAGGCGGTGGTCACCAGCGACGGCAAGACCCTGGAGGCCGTCGCCGCGCAGATCGCCACCGACGCGGGTGTGGCCGGGTCGGACGCCAGCGTCGCGCTGACCGCGGACGGGACGGCCTTCCAGGTCACCCCCGTGGTCGCAGGCAAGGCTGTCGACCCGTCGACCTTCCAGAAGGTGGCCCGCGGCGCCGCTGCCGACCTGTCCGACCGGTCGACGACGGTCGCGTTCGTCCCGGCCGCTCCGGTGGTCACCGACGAGGCGGCCCAGCAGGTGGTGGATGCCGCCAATGCGCTGGTCGCCGTGCCGGTCGTGGTCTCTGACGGGAAAGCGGACCACTCGCCGGGGCCGGCCGTCCAGGCCACCTGGGTGACGGTCCCGACCACGGACAAGGGTCTGGGCGCTCCGACGCTCAGCCTGGACCAGGTCACCGGGTGGGTGCAGGGGCTGGCCGACGGGGCCCGTCTCGACCCGGTGGAAGGCAGGCGCTACGTCGACCCGCAGGGTGCGGTGCTGTCGATCACCAAGCAGGCCAAGGACGGCCAGGAGGTGACCAACGTCGAGCAGGTGGCCCAGGCCATCACCGACCAGGTGGCGGCCGGGCAGGGGTACACCGGGGCGTTCGAGTTCACGGCGGTCCCGGCGGCCTGGGAGTCCAAGCAGGTCAGCTCAGCCGCTGACGTGCTGGCGTACTTCCCCTCCGAGGGGGAGAAGTGGATCGACGTCAACCTGGCCAACCACTCGGTCACGGTGTACGAGGGCACGACGGTGGTCATGGGCCCGTACTCGATGGTCGACGGCAAGCCGGAGATGCCGACGGTCACCGGCACGTTCACCATCTACGCGAAGTACGAGTCGAAGACCATGCGTGGCTTCGAGGCCGACGGGGTGACCCCGTACGTGACGGACAACGTGCCGTGGGCGATGTTCTTCCACGGCGGCTACGCGCTGCACGGGGCCTACTGGCGCTCGACCTTCGGGTACTCGGCCTCGCACGGGTGCATCAACCTGCCGGTGTCCACGGCCAAGCAGATCTACCGCTGGGCGCCGATCGGAACCGTCGTCGTCGTCCACCGCGGCTGAGGCGCCACCGCGGCGGACGACCGACGATCAGGACGTCGGCGTCAGCCAGGCCAGCCAGGCCTCGACGCCCTCACCGGTGCGTGCCGAGAGCTCGACGACCTCGGCCTGCGGGTTGACCGCGGTGAGGTTGCGCCGGAACAGGTCCATGTCGAAGTCCAGGTAGGGCGCCAGGTCCATCTTGTTCACCACGACGACGCCGACCGAGCGGAACATCACCGGGTACTTCAGCGGCTTGTCCTCGCCCTCGGTGATGGCGTAGACCATCGCCTTGCGGTGCTCGCCGACGTCGAACTCGGCCGGGCAGACCAGGTTCCCGACGTTCTCGACGATCACCAGGTCCAGACCGTCCAGGTCCAGCCCGCGCAGCGCCTTGGCGATCATCGGGGCGTCCAGGTGGCACTCTCCGCCGAAGCCGTCTCCGGTGTTGAGCAGGGAGATCTGCGCGCCCAGGCCGCCGAGCCTCTCGGCGTCCAGCGGGGTCTCGATGTCGCCCTCGATCACCCCGACCCGGACCGTGCCGGCCAGGGCTGCCAGGGTCCGGGCGAGCAGCGTGGTCTTGCCGGACCCGGGTGAGCTCATGAGGTTGACGGCATGCACCCCGGCGGCGTCCAGCGCTGCCCGGTTGGCGGCGGCGAGCCGGTCGTTCTCCGCGTAGATGTCTTCGAGGATCTCGATCCGCTCCCGTCCGGTCTGGTAGCCGGAGTGGTCGCCGATGAGCTCGGCCAGCGCCTGGGCGTCGCTGGCGGGCTGCTGGTGCGCGTGCCGCCCGTGCTGGTGCTCGTGCGGCTCGTGCTCGTGCGGCTCGTGCTCGTGGTGGTCGTGCGAGTGGGAGTGGGAGTGGACCGTGCCGTCGTCATGACGGTGAAAGCGCCCCATCGAGCGTTCCTTCCTGTTCTGGCGGGTCGTGGACGTCCACGGCGGTGAGGACGAACTCCTCGCCGCTGGTCAGGTGGGTGCGGGCGGAGCCGCAGGCGGGGCAGTCGAACCCCAGCTGGCGGCCCAGCCGGGCGCGGTGGCCGCAGTCGTCGCAGGCGACGACCGCGGGCACCTGCTGCATCGCCAGCCGTGCCCCGGACAACGGGGTGCCTCGCACGACGAAGGTCCAGGCGTGCTCCAGGGCCTCGGGCACGACCTGGCGCAGCTCGCCCACGGTGACGTAGACCGTCTCGACGTGCCGTCCGGCGGTCGCGCGCGTCACCGCACCCGCCAGCTGGCGGCACAGGGAGACCTCGTGCACTCGCGTCGTCCTTCCGTGCCTGCGCGCTGCTGTTCCTGCGCCCCCGCGTGTTCCGTCGCCAGTGTTCCACAGGGCCGGTGGTGCCGGGGCAGGCTCGGGGTGCGATCACCTGGTGGGCGGACGGCAGACGCCCGACGGACAGGGCTGTTGCGTCATGTCGCAGTAAGCTCGTGATGCCCGTAATTACGGAACACTTGACTTTCTTTTTGGCCGTCTTGGCGGTAGCGAGGTCCTGACCAGGGCGCGGCCTGACCGGATCATGGTGATGCGGTCGTCTTGCGACGAAGGTCCTAGGTGATCTGGCCCATATCGGGCCCCGGGCCCCGTCATCCTCGCTATAGTCCCCTGAGCGGTCTGGGTCGTCAGTGCGACGTCAGCACGTCTCACCCCCGGTTCGGGTCGGACATCCGTGTGAGAGAGAGCCAAAGGAGGATCTCTTCGAATGTCGTACGAGGTGAGTGGTTGGCATGAGCCGACCCTGGGCGAGAACCTTGCTCGAGCCGGCGTCAAGCGCCGGGACTTCTTGAAGTTCTGCGGTGGGCTGGCAGGCGTGTTCGCCGCCGGGACCCAGCTCGACGGGGGTGGGGCGCACGCCGCTCCGGTCACCGCCGAGCAGATCGCAGCGCTCCTGGAGGCACAGACCAGGCCGACCGTGGTGTGGCTCCAGCTCCAGGAGTGCACCGGCTGTGTCGAGTCGGCGCTGCGCTCGGGTGGGACCACGGTGGAGGAGATCGTCCTCGACCTGCTCTCGGTGGACTACATGGAAGCGATCATGGCGCCCTCCGGCGGTGCCGCCAACCAGGCGCTGGCCGACGCGAACAAGCGGGGCCACATCCTCGTCGTCAACGGCTCGGTCCCGCTCGACGCCGGCGGCGCCTACTGCACCATCGGCGGGGAGTCCGCCGAGGAGGTGCTGAAGAAGTCGGCAGAGAACGCCGTCGCGATCCTCGCCGTCGGGGCCTGCGCGGTCTGGGGCGGCGTCCAGGCGTCGAGCGCCCCGGGCGCCACCAAGCACGGCCCGACCTACGCCGTGGGCGTCGACCACGTCATCAAGGACAAGCCGGTCGTCAACGTGGCGGGCTGCCCGCCGATCGGCGAGGTCATCACCGCGACCGTCGCCTACCTGCTGACCCACGCCAACGCTGACGGTTCGCTCAACCTGCCCGAGCTGGACGCCGAAGGGCGGCCTCGCTTCGCCTACGACCAGCGCATCCACGACTCGTGCCCGCGCCGGGCGCACTACGACGCCGGTCAGTTCGTTCGGATCTTCGACGACGAGGGCGCCCGCAACGGCTGGTGCCTGTACGAGGTCGGCTGCAAGGGCCCGAGCACGTTCAGCGCCTGCCCGGTCATCCAGTGGAACATGCACACCAGCTGGCCGATCGGCGCGGGCCACCCGTGC
>JAVBSR010000172.1:0-3130 GCA_031556715.1 Cellulomonas sp. | reverse complement strand
CTGACGGACTTCATCGTCATGGCCGACGGCACCTCGCACATGTTCATCACCGGGCCGGACGTCATCCGGGCCGTCACGGGTGAAGATGTCGGCTTCGAAGAGCTCGGCGGGGCGACGACGCACTGCGTGCGCTCCGGGGTGGCGCACTACATGGGGTCCGACGAGGACGACGCCATCGACTACGTGCGGACCCTGCTGGGCTTCCTGCCGTCGAACAACCTGTCCGACCCGCCGTCGTACCCCGAACCGGCCGACCTCGAGGTCACCGCGTCCGACGCCGAGCTGGACACCCTGGTGCCAGACTCCGACGCCCAGCCGTACGACATGCGGGCCGTGATCGAGCACGTGCTCGACGGCGGGGTGCTGTTCGAGGTCCAGGCGCTGTTCGCGCCGAACGTCGTCGTCGGGTTCGGGCACGTCGAGGGCCAGGTCGTCGGGGTGGTCGCCAACCAGCCGCAGTCGATGGCCGGCACGCTGGACATCGACGCGGCCGAGAAGGCCGCCCGGTTCGTGCGCACCTGCGACGCGTTCAACGTGCCCGTCCTGACCTTCGTGGACGTGCCTGGCTTCCTGCCCGGCACCGACCAGGAGTGGAACGGGATCATCCGGCGCGGCGCCAAGCTGATCTACGCCTACGCCGAGGCCACCGTGCCGCTGGTCACGGTCATCACCCGCAAGGCCTACGGCGGCGCCTACATCGTCATGGGGTCCAAGCAGCTCGGCGCCGACGTCAACCTGGCCTGGCCGACGGCGCAGATCGCGGTGATGGGAGCGTCCGGTGCGGTGAACATCCTGCAGCGCGGCGCCCTGGCCAAGGTCGAGGCGGACGGCGGCGACGTCGAAGCCGAGCGGGCCCGACTGGTCTCCGAGTACGACGACGCCATCGTCAACCCCTGGGACGCCGCCGACCGCGGTTACGTCGATGCGGTGATCCGCCCGTCGCAGACCCGGGTGGAGATCGTCAAGGCGCTGCGCCTGCTGCGCACCAAGCGGGCCAGCCTGCCGCCCAAGAAGCACGGCAACATCCCCCTGTGACCGCCCCCGGTGGAAAGGACGGTGCCTGGTGACCGCAGAGCTTGCACCAGACCAGCGCGAGACCAGCCCACGGTTCCAGATCGTCCGCGGCGAGCCGACCGATGCCGAGGTCGCCGCGCTGGTCGCCGGGCTGATGGTCGTCTCCGCCGAGGTACCCCGGCCCGGCTGGAACCGTCGGTCCGGCTGGGTCGACCGGTCGCGCGCGCTGCGCACCAGCCTGCCGCCCAGCGCTGACGCCTGGCGCATGAGCCTGCGCTGAGACGGCACGGTCCTGCACGTCTGTCCCTCACAGTGCCGTGAGGGACGGACTCTTCGAGTGACGCCGGAGTTTGCATCCCTGAACCGATGAAAACGGACAGTATGCATTCAAGGCTTGACGCCAAGCACGGAACACGGTGAACTGAACGAGTGACTGACCACCCCGGTTCGACCTCTGCGCTGCGTCGAGCCAACACCGCCCGGGTGCTGAGCCTGGTGCGCGAGTGCGACGGACTGGTCCAGGCCGAGATCGCCCGCCGGTCCGGCCTGTCGCCGGCCACCGTGACCAACCTGGTGCGCGACCTGGTGGCCGAGGGCGCCGTCACGGTGAGCGACTGCACCGTGAACGGTCGCCGGGCCCGGATGGTCAGCCCGGCAGTCAGCCCGGGCTACGTGCTCGGGGTGGACCTGGGCCGCAGCCACGTCCGGATGATGCTCGCCGACCAGGGCCATCGGGTCATGGCCGAGGGTTTTCACCTGATCGACCCGGCGCTGTCCAGCGCTGACGGCCTGGTGCTGGTCGCCCGCCTGTACGACGAGCTGCTCAGCCAGGCCGGGGCCGTGCGCTCCGAGGTGCTGCACGCCGGGGTGGGGCTGCCCGGGCCGCTGGACGTCGAGACCCACCAGATCGGCGCCGGCACCCTGCTGCCCGAGTGGACCGGGCAGGACCTGAGCGCCGCGTTCACCGAGGCGCTGGGCGTGGAGGTGACCGTCGACAACGACGCCAACCTGGGCGCTCTCGGCGAGTACGCCTGGCCGGTGCCCGACGACCCGACGACCGCGCCCGCCCCGTCCTCCGGGTGGCAGCAGTCGCTGGTCTACGTGCGTCTGGCCACGGGGATCGGTGGCGGGCTGGTGCTCGACGGTCAGCTGTTCCGCGGTGCCAACGGCACCGCCGGCGAGGTCGGCCACCAGACCATCGCGGAGAACGGGCCGCTGTGCCGCTGCGGCAACCGGGGCTGCCTGGAGGCGATCGCCTCGATCCCGCACTTCCTGGGCGCGCTGAGCTCGGCGCTGGACCGGGACGTCGACGTCGCCGGCTGGGTCGACCTGGCCAAGAGCGGCGACACCATCGCGGTGCGCCTGGTCCAGGACCTCGGCCAGCACGTCGGCGCCGCCCTGGCCAACCTCACCAACCTGGTCAACCCGCACCGGATCGTGGTCGGCGGGCCGATCAGCGCCACCGAGGAGATCCTGCTCGGCCCGATCCGGTCCGAGATCCGCCGTCGCGCCATCCCCGCGGCGTCGCGCAACGTCCGGGTGGAGCGCACCCGGCACGGCGACTACGCCGAGGTCCTGGGCGCGACCCACCTGGCGCTGACGGCTGTCCGACGACGCGCTGGGTTCAGTATCTGAAGCCTCGGTCTCGATTCGGTCACTTTTTGTTCCATCTCTTGCAGCATCGACGGGGCTGGGCCAGAGTCGGGGCACGTGATACATCGATGTGCGCTCGCGCCTGTCGCCATCCAGGACGGCGACTCCGACCGGCACACCTCGCGCACAGGGAAGGACACTCCATGAGGCTCCCGACGAAGGCGCTGGTCTTTGCCGCCGCCACCGCGCTCGTCCTTGCTGGCTGTTCCAGCAGCAGCGACGACTCCAAGGACAACGAGGTCGAGGTCTTCACCTGGTGGTCGACGGGCTCCGAGGCCCTCGGCCTTGACGCCATGGTGAAGGTCTTCGACGAGAAGTACCCCGACATCAAGTTCGTCAACGGTGCTGTGGCCGGCGGTGGCGGCTCGGCCAAGAACCTGCTCCAGGACCGGCTGGCCGCCGGTGACCCGCCAGACAGCTTCCAGGCTCACGCGGGCAAGGAGATCCAGGACTACATCGAGGC
>JAVBSR010000129.1:0-20666 GCA_031556715.1 Cellulomonas sp. | reverse complement strand
GCACGTGGCCCACGGCGACCCGGTGATCTGCTGGGTCGACCTGGACGAGGACGCCGGGGGCGGGCGGGTCGACCTGGCGCAGGCCGACGTCGCCACCGACCCCAAGCAGGTCGACGGGCAGCTCGTCGGACGGGCGTCG
Source organism: Cellulomonas sp. (assembly GCA_031556715.1). Taxonomy (GTDB): domain Bacteria; phylum Actinomycetota; class Actinomycetes; order Actinomycetales; family Cellulomonadaceae; genus Cellulomonas. The sequence goes on along the minus strand of JAVBSR010000129.1, from coordinate 20,527 downwards.
TTCGACCTGCCGGCCGACCTGCCGCTGGGCTGGCACGAGATCCGCGCCCAGGGGCCCAGCGCCCAGGCGCGGTCGGTGCTCGTCGTCGTGCCGCACCGGCTGGACCTGCCCGACCTGCTGGCCGACACCCGCGGCTGGGGCATGATGGCCCAGCTGTACTCGGTGCGCTCGGAACGTTCCTGGGGCACCGGCGACTTCGCCGACCTGGCCGAGATCGCCGACATCACCGGTCGGCAGGGCGCTGACTTCGTGCTGATCAACCCGGTGCACGCCGCTGAACCGCTCGCGCCGATGACCCCCAGCCCGTACCTGCCGGTCACCCGTCGGTTCGTCAACCCGATGTACATCCGGGTGGAGGACGTGCGGGAGACGGCCTACCTGTCGTCGGCCGACCTGGCCCTGGTGGAGTGGGCCGGCGAACCGGCGCGGGCGCTGAACACCGACACCGGGCCGATCGACCGGGACGCCGCCTGGACCGCCAAGCGCTCGGCCCTGGAGGTGGTGTTCGCGGTGCCGCGGTCGCCGGCCCGGCAGGCCGCCTTCGACCGGTACGTCGCCGAGGAAAGCCCGGGCCTGGCGACCTTCGCCCTGTGGTGCGCCCTGGCCGAGCACTTCGCCGAGGACGGCTGGCCCGAGGAGGCCCGCGACCCGAGCAGCCCGACCGTGGCCGCGCTGCGCGACGCCCTGGCCGACCGCGTGACCTTCTACACCTGGCTGCAGTGGGTGGCCGACGACCAGCTGGCCGCCGCCCAGAAGACCGCCCGGGACGCCGGGATGGCGCTGGGCATCATGCACGACCTGGCGGTCGGGGTGCACCGGGAAGGGGCCGACGTGTGGTCGCTCGGCCCGGTGCTGGCCCGGGGCGCCAGCGTCGGCGCGCCCCCCGACATGTACAACCAGCAGGGCCAGAACTGGTCGCAGCCGCCGTGGCACCCCGCCGAGCTGGCCCGCGCCGCCTACCGCCCGTACCGGGACATGCTGCGCACCGTGCTGCGGCACGCCGGGGCGGTGCGCATCGACCACGTGCTGGGCCTGTTCCGGCTGTGGTGGATCCCGCAGGGGCACGGCGCCGCCGACGGGGCCTACGTGCGGTACGACCACGACGCCATGATCGGCATCCTCATGCTGGAGGCCGCGCGGGCCGGGGTGGTCGTCATCGGCGAAGACCTCGGCACCGTCGAGCCGTGGGTGCGTGACTACCTGGCCGAGCGCGGCATCCTCGGCACCGCGGTGCTGTGGTTCGAGCACGAGGACGGCCGGCCGCGCCCGCCCGAGCACTGGCGGCGCATGCAGCTGGCGACGGTGACCACCCACGACCTGCCGCCCACCGCCGGCTACCTGGCCGGGGAGCACGTGACCCTGCGCGAGCGCCTGGGCCTGCTGGCCGAACCGGTCGAGACGGTGCGGGCCCGGGCGGCCGCCGAGCGCGAGGCCATGATCGCGGCGCTGCGCGAGCGCGGGCTGGTCGACGACGACGCGTCCGAGCGCACCATCGTCGAGGCCATGCACCGCTACGTGCTGGCCACCCCGGCGGCGCTGGTCGGTGTCTCCCTGGCCGACGCGGTCGGCGAGCGCCGGGCCCAGAACCAGCCCGGCACCAACACCGAGTACCCCAACTGGAAGGTCCCGCTGGCCGACCCCGCCGGAGCCCTGGTGTCCGTCGAGGACCTGGCGCACAACCCGCGGCTGCTGTCCCTGGTCCGCGTGATGAACGGCGGCTAGGAGCGCAGGTCGACCTCCTGGGCGAGGGCGGCGCGACGGGCGGTGTCGCGGCCCTCGAGGACGATGCGGCGCAGGGCCGGGGGAGCGTCGCGGTGCTCGGCCAGCCAGGTGTCGGTCGCGGCCAGCACGTCGACCAGGGGGCTGCCGACCAGGCCGAGGGGGAACAGGCCTTCGACGATGGCCTGGGCCGGTTCGGAGCTGCGGTTGTCCCAGACGTCCTCGAGGGCGTCGAAGTAGCGCGGGACGTAGGCGACCAGCAGCTCGGTGTCCCAGGTGCGGGTGAAACCCTCGATGGTGGCGGCCTGCTGGGCGTTGGTCAGCACACCGGTGTCGACGACCGACCGCCAGGCGCGAGACTTGGCACCGACCGTCGGCATGGCGGCGCGAGCCAGCGCGGCGGCCCGCACCCCGGTGGCGGACGGGTCGCGTCGCTGCTCGGCGGCGATGGCGTCCTCGCCGGCCCGTCCCGTGGTGACCAGGGCGGCGAGCACCTCCCAGCGCAGGTCGGCGTCCACGGTGATGCCAGGCAGGCTCGCCTCGCCCGCCAGCAGCGCGGCCAGCCAGTCCAGCACGTTGTCCCGGCGGGCGTGACGGCAGACCGTGCGCAGGCACTGGTGACGCACGTCCGGGTCGATCTGGGTGTCGTCGACCAGCTCTCGCAGCCGGGCGACCAGCGCCCCGGCGGCGGCCGGGCGACGTTCGGGCGGCACCCACTGGGTGAGCGCCGTGGTGACCTGCCGGAACATCAGCAGCACCTGGCTGGAGTCGCGTTCGTGGGCCACCTGGTCGGCCACCGAGGAGACGAAGGTCGTCGACGGCACCTCCCCGTCACGGGTGGCGTCCCACCACACACCCCAGACCAGCGCCCGGGTCAACGGGTCGTCGAAGGTGTGCCGGTAGGTCATGGCCGCGCGCATCGACGTCAGGTCCAGCCGGACCTTGGCGTAGGCCAGGTCGTCGTCGTTGAGCAGCAGCACCGTGGGGCGCGGTCGCCCGGCCGCCTCGGGCACCAGGGTGCGCGGGCCGACGACGTCCAGCTCGGTGCGCCAGGAGCGGCGCAGCGCGCCGTCGACCAGGTCGTAGCCGGCCACAGCCAGCCGGTGGGGCGGCAGGTCGGCGTCGTCGGGCGGCGGGTCCTCGCTGCTGTCACCCTGCGGCGCCGCGCCTGCCCCGGTGCCGGCAGCCGCGGCAGGACCGGCCGGCTCGTCGTCGTCCCGCCTCGACCAGGTCTGCAGCAGCGCCAGCTGTTCGACGTTCCGGCCCGAGGCCACCAGCTCCGGCGCCAGGCAGGTGACACCCGACTGCCGCAGCCACAGGCGCGACCAGGCCGACAGGTCCCGGCCGGAGGTGCGCTCCAGCTCGGACAGCAGGTCGTCCAGGGTCGTGGAACCCCAGGCGTGGCGGGCGAAGTAGGCGCGCACCCCGGCGAAGAACTCCTCCTCGCCGACCCAGGCGACGAGCTGGCGCAGCACGCTGGCGCCCTTGGCGTAGGTGATGCCGTCGAAGTTGACCTCGACGTCCTCCAGGTCGCGCATGTCCGCGACGACCGGGTGGGTCGTGGGCAGCTGGTCCTGCCGGTAGGCCCAGGACTTCTCCCGCCCGGTGAAGGTCGCCCATGCGGAGGTCCAGCGCGTGGTGCGCACCGCCGCCAGGTGGGAGACGTACTCGGCGAACGACTCGTTGAGCCACAGGTCGTCCCACCAGCGCATGGTCACCAGGTCGCCGAACCACATGTGCGCCAGCTCGTGCAGCACGGTGATGGCACGCCGCTCGCGCACCGCGTCCGGCACCACGGAGCGGAACACGTACGACTCGGACAGGGTCACCGCCCCGGCGTTCTCCATCGCCCCGGCGTTGAACTCGGGGACGAAGACCTGGTCGTACTTGGAGAAGGGGAAGTCGCGGTCGAACATCTCTTCGTAGAAGTCCAGCCCGGCACGGGTGGTCTGGACGATCTCGTCGGCGTCCAGGTGCTGCACCAGCGACGCCCGGCAGTACACACCGAGCTCCACCTCGCGCCCGTCCCGGGTCGTGACCGCGGCCGTGGTGCCCTCATAGGCCCCGGCGACGATAGCGGTGACATAGGTGGGCAGCGGCGGGGTGGGGGCGAACTGCCAGGTCGCGACGTCGCCGGTGACCTCCGGGGGTGTCAGCGGTCGTTCGTTGGACACCACCAGCCAGCCGGCCGGAGCGACGACGGTGAAGGCGAACCGGGCCTTGAGGTCGGGCTGGTCGAAGCAGGCGAACACCCGGCAGGCGTCGGCGATCTCGAACTGCGAGTACAGGTACGTCTCGTCGTCCACCGGGTCGACGAAGCGGTGCAGGCCCTCGCCGGTCCGTGAGTACTCGCACTCGGCCACGACGGTGACGACGTTGTCCGCGGCCAGCGGACCGAGCGCCACCTGGCCGTCGGTGACGACGTCGGCCACGTCCAGCGCCCGCCCGTTGAGCTCGACGTCGCGCACCCGCCAGGCCACCAGGTCCAGGTGCGTGGACTCGCCGGGCTCGGCGGTGAAGGTGATCCGGCTGGTCGACATGAAGGTCCGACCGTTGCGGACCAGGTCCAGCGTGATCTCGTACGACTGGACCTGGAGCAGGCGCGAGCGGCGCATGGCCTGCTCACGCGTGAGATTGCGTCCTGGCACGGGCTGCCGTTCCTCTCCGACAAGGAGCGTCCGACCGGCGCCAAGACCCGTCGAGCCGCAGTTGCCTCCTGATCATCACACGGTTGGGCGTCCAGGTCAGCCAGACAGGGGCGGGTCACCCAGAAGAGTGGCTGGACGTCCCGGGCTGGGACGGCTCCCAGGACGAAGGCCCTGGCCCCGGCCAGGCGACGCCCGGTCCACCTGATCGGGCGACCGTCCCGGCGGGATAGGGTGGGCCGACCCGCAGAGCACGCTGGGGGGCGACAGGCGGCGGGCGACGGGCGGCGGTGCGCGCGGCTGGATCGACAGGGCCGCAGCGTGCGAGACTTCGCACGCGAGAGAGGTGGGATCTGGTGGCCGGGACCCGGGGCCGACGGTGGGCCGTCGCGCTGATGGTGGTGGACGTCGCGCTCCTCGTCGTCTTCGCGGTGCTGGCCGTGGGTCACTTCCAGAGCGGCACGGGCGGGGCCGCGCCGCCGTCGCCGTCGTCGTCCGTCACGACGGACGACGAGCTCGACTTCCGCATGCCGTCGGGCCGGGTGGCCTGCCACATGGACGACGCTGGTGTCGTCTGCGGCATGAACGACGTCAAGGCCTGGCCGAAGGTCGAGGGGTGCCCGGCCGACCACGTCGTGGTGCTGGACCAGGCGGGAGCACGGCCGGTCTGTGCCTCCACGGTGGACGTCCCGCTCCCTGACGGCTCACGACGGTCCGCCTTCGGCGGTGCCTACTTCCCGACCGAGACGTCAGAGCTGCAGTACGGCGCCTCCGTCATGGTCGCCGGCAACACGTGCGAGTCGCGTCAGGCCGGTGTCCTGTGCACCAGCGCCGACGGCCGGTGGTTCAACCTGCGTCTGCAGGACGGGCTCACCGAGGGCGGGCCAGACGACGACCCGCCCTCCTGAGCACCGGTCACCAGATCCGCACCCGCTCCTCGGGAGCCAGCCACAGCCCGTCGCCGGGCTCCAGGCCGAAGGCGTCGGCGAACTCGTCGATGTTGCGCACCACCCCGTTGCAGCGGAACTCCTCGGGGGAGTGCGGGTCGGTGGCCAGCCGCCGGATGACCTCTTCGTCGCGGCCCTTGGACCGCCAGGCCTGCGCCCACGAGCAGAACACCCGCTGGGCGGCGGTCAGCCCGTCGACCACCGGACCGTCGGCGACGGGCCGGCCCAGAGCGATCTCGTAGGCCCGCAGGGCGATGGTCAGGCCGCCCAGGTCGCCGATGTTCTCGCCGATGGTCAGCGCACCGTTGACCTGGTGCGACCCGTTGAGCTGCCGAGGGGTCATCTGGGCGTACTGGGCGATGAGCGCGCCGGTGCGGGTCTCGAACTCGGCCCGGTCGTCCGCGGTCCACCAGTCGACCAGGGCCCCGGTGCTGTCGTACTTGCTGCCCTGGTCGTCGAAGCCGTGGCCGATCTCGTGGCCGATGACCGCACCGATCCCGCCGTAGTTGGCGGCGTCGTCGCGGTCGGCGTCGAAGAACGGCGGCTGCAGGATGGCGGCGGGGAAGACGATCTCGTTCAGGCCCGGGTTGGAGTAGGCGTTGACCGTCTGAGGAGTCATGAACCACTCGTCGCGGTCGACCGGGCGGCCGATCTTCGCCAGCTCGTAGTCCTGCGCCCAGACGTTGGCCCGGCGCACGTTGCCGACCAGGTCTGACGGGTCCGCGACCAGCGCCGAGTAGTCCTTCCAGCGCACCGGGTAGCCGATCTTCGGGGTGAACGTCCCGAGCTTGTCCAGGGCCTTGGCCTTGGTCTCCTCGCCCAGCCAGGTCAGCGCGGTGATCGACCGTCGGTAGGCCTCGACCAGGTTGCCGACCAGCACGTCCATCGCCGCCTTGTGGTCCGGCGGGAAGTGCCGCTCGACGTAGATCCGGCCGACCGCCTCGCCCATCGCGCCCTCGACCAGGCCCACCCCGCGCTTCCAGCGCGCCCGCACCTCCTGGGCGCCGGTGAGGGTACGACCGTAGAAGTCGAAGCTGGCCTCGACCATCTCCTCGTGCAGGTAGGCGGCCCGCGACGACACGGTGTGGAAGCGCATCCAGTCCTGCCAGTCGGCTGCCGGCAGCGTGTCCCACAGCTGCGCGAAACCCTCGGCGTAGCTGGGCTCGCGCACGACGATCCGCTCCAGCGACCCCTCCGGTGCGCCCAGGGCGGCCACCCAGGCCTGCCAGTCGAACTGGGGGGCGCGCTCGCACAGCTCGGCCAGGGTCGTCGGGTTGTAGGTCAGGTCGGCGTCGCGGTCCTTGACGACGTCCCAGTGGTGGGCGGCCAGCGCCCTCTCCAGGGCGACGATCCGGCCCGCCTTCTCGGCGGCCTGCTCGTCGTCGGAGGCGAGCCCGGCCAGGCGCAGCATCCGGGCGACGTGCGGGGTGTACGCGTCGCGGAACGGGGCGTACTGGTCCTCGCGGTAGTACGACTCGTCAGGCAGCCCCAGCCCGGACTGGACCAGGTAGACGACGTACTGCTCCGGGTGCCGGGCGTCGTTGTCGACGAAGAACTCCACCGCCGCGGCGCAGCCGGTGCGCTGGAGCGTGCCCAGCGCTGCGACCAGGCCGGCCTTGTCGGTGGCGTTGTCGATGACAGCCAGGTCGGCCGCCAGCGGCTCGAGCTGGGCCGCCTCGACGGCCTGCGTGTCCATGAAGCTGGCGTACAGCGCGCCGACCTTCGCGGTCTCCGAGTCAGCGGCGGCCTGCCCGCTCGCCACCTGGTCGCGAGCGTCGTCGATGATCGCCTTCACCTGCTCTTCGGCCTGGTCACGCAGGGTGCGCAGGGCGCCGTCGAAGGCCCGGTCCGGCGGGATGACGTGGTCGGCGATCCAGTGCCCGTTGACGTGCAGGTACAGGTCGTCCTGGGGACGCACACCGGCGTCGAGGTGGGTGAGGTCGAGTCCGGAGGAAGGCATGGTGCCTACCTTAGGGAGGGTCAGCGACTTTTTGTGCATCCGGCTCCCACCGCAGCTCTCGCGCCGCTCGGGGCGCGGCGCCGCTGGTGGCTCGGGCACAATAGACGGGTGCGCATCCACGTCGCCGCGGACCATGCGGGTTTCGAGCTCAAGGCCGTCCTGGAGGCCCGGCTGACGGCCGCCGGGTACGAGGTCGTCGACCACGGCGCTGCCGCCTACGACCCGGTCGACGACTACCCGTCGTTCTGCGTCGCGGCGGGACGGGCGGTCGTGGCCGACCCCGGTTCGCTGGGTGTGGTCGTCGGCGGGTCGGGCAACGGCGAGCAGATCGCCGCCAACAAGGTGCCGGGGGTGCGGGCGGCGCTGGTCTGGAACCCGGCGACCGCCGTGCTGGCCCGGGAGCACAACGACGCCAACGTCGTGGCCGTCGGCGCCCGTCAGCACACCGTCGACGACGCGGTCGACCTGGTGCTCCAGTTCGTGGCGACGCCGTTCTCCGGCGACCAGCGGCACCAGCGCCGGATCGACCAGGTCACCGCCTACGAGACGCGCGGCTGAGCGTCAGACGTCGCCGTCGGGCGTCTTGCGTGCCGAGGCGCCACCCCTGATGCCAGGACCGACGTCCTCGCCGTGCGCCTTGAGGACCAGCGTCGAGATGGTCCGGTGGAACGACTCGATGTGAGGGATGTCGATCAGCCGCAGGCCCTGCTGCTCGCTGGCGTCGTGCACGATGAGCGTGCCGCAGCCGAGCATCCGGTCGGTCAGCGACTTCTCGAACGCCACGTCGTTGACCCGGCTCAGCGGGATGATCCGGCCGGAGCGGGAGAAGATGCCCTCCTGCTCGATGAGCCGCACGTCGGTCAGGCTGTAGGTCGAGAACAGCCAGCGCAGCAGCGGCGGCAGCACGACGACGACGATGACGACGAACGTGGCCAGCGCCACCCACCAGCCGCCCCTGTCGCTGCCGAGGAGCAGGGCGATCGCGCCGCCGGCCACAGCGATGAGCAGCGCCAGGCCGAAACGGGCAAAGAGGATCTTGATGTGGGTGCGCACCGAGATGACGAGGTGCTCGCCGTCGAGCAGCAGATCAGTTGACAGGGCCATGACGAGGATTCTGCCACCACCGTCCCCCTGGAGGGGGGACTTTGGCCGCCGCGTTCGGCATGGCCGTTGTCGCAGGCCAGACAACACGAGGCGCCGCCACCGCGGTAGCGGTGACGACGCCTCGGAGGTTCGCAGCGGTGCTGCGGCAGTCCCGCGGGGGTGTGCGGAAGCTCAGTCCCAGAACTGGGGCAGGTCGTCGGTGTCCAGCATGGCGCCGACGATCCGGGAGTAGATCGTGTCCGTCGTGTCCAGTGGTGTGGTCATGCCTGAGCTGATCGTCCGGCCCCGGGGGATCGTGAGGCGCCTCTAGGCCGGTCGGGCGACGGCGGCAGGAGCTCCCGACGGCATCACCGCAGGCTCCTGACGGCATCACCGCAGGTCGGTCGTCACGGCCAGGCCAGTCCGGCTCAGGCCGCCCGGGCCCAGCGGGCCAGGACCCTGGCCGGCACGACACGGTGACGAGCCAGGGCGGCCGTGGTCAGCGCCAGCCCGCCCAGCGTCCAGGCGACGAGCAGCAGGAGCGGACCGGTCAGCCCGCCACCGCCCAGGGCGTCCTGCAGGGCGTCCAGCGCCGGGCCGAGCGGCGAACCGGCGTACAGGGTCACCACCGCCTGCGGGACGGTCGAGACCACCGCGGCGGCCAGGGCGACCGTCGCGACCAGCGCCGCGACGAACCGGCCGATCCCGCGGAAGGCCGCCGCCAGCCCCTGGTTGACCGCGGCGAACGCCACACCGGCGCCCGCCGCCACGGCGGCGACCTTGAGCCAGGCGGTCGGTCCCAGGTCCAGCGGCGGGCCGAGGATGGCGGTCAGGGCGACCCCCTGGACCACGCCGCCCAGCGCCGCCGGGGCGAACGACCGCAGGGCCAGCTGCCACGACGGCAGGGTCGACCCCAGCGCCTGCGGCGTCATGGGGCTGAGCACCAGGTAGGCGGCCAGGCCGCCCAGCCACAGTGCCAGCACCATGAAGTAGGGCACCACCGACGAGCCGAACAGGTCGGCGTCGGTGCCGCTGGCCACCACCGGGTCGGCGATCACCGAGGCCAGCTGCCCGGCCTGGTCGGTGGTGTACGACGGGACGGCGTCGGTCGCGGTGCGCAGACCGGCGGCCAGGTCCTGGGTGCCCGGCGCCAGCCGGGACGCTCCGTCGGCCAGCGCCGAGGCGCCCCCGGCCAGGCTGCCCGCCCCGGTCGACAGCTGGCTGGTGGCGTTGAACAGCTGTCGGGTGCCGCTGGCTGTGGCGTCGGCCCCGACGGCCAGCTGCCCGGCCCCGGCGGCGGCGCTCGACGCCCCGGCCGCCAGCGTCGTGGCTCCGGTGGTCAGCTGCTGCAGGTACCCCGCGAGCGTCGACAGCCCGTCGGCCGACTGGGCGGCCCCGTCGGCCAGGGCCTGCCCGCCGGCCGCCAGCTGGGCGGTGGCCGTGGTCAGCGGCGGGACGACCGTGCCGTCCGGCAGGGTGGAGCCGGTGCTGACCGCGGCGTCCACGCCGGCCGCACCGGTGGCCACCTGGCTGGCGTTGGTGTCCAGGGTCGCCAGACCGGTCGACAGGGTGCCGGACTCGGTGCTCAGGGTGGCGAGCGCGCCGGACAGGGCGGTGGCCTGCGGACTGGTCACGACGGCGGCCAGCTGCTGGCAAGGGTCGGCTGGGTCGGACGGGTCGGTCTGGCACGCCAGGGCCAGGGCCTGGGCCGTGGCGAGGAAGGTGTCGTAGCCCTGGCTGGCGGTGAGCAGCCCGCCGGACAGGCCTGCGGCGCCGGTGGCGCTGGCGTGCACGCCGCCGGCCACCCCGGAGGTGCCGGCGGCCAGCGCCGACGCGCCCGAGGACAGGCTGGCCGGGTCACCGGGCGACGTCCCGTTGACCCCGGTGGCCAGCTGGGCCAGGCCGGTGGCCAGCTGGGCTGCCGCCGGCGCGCCGGCCTGGGCGGCGGTGGCGGCGGCCGAGGTCTGGGTGGTGAGCTGTGACAGGGCGGAGGCCAGCGACGACGTGCCGCCCGACAGGCCCTTGACCCCTGTGGCCAGGGTGCCGGTCCCGGCCGACAGCGCCCCGGTCCCGGTGACCAACGACCCGGCGCCGACCGTCAGCTGGTGGGCCCCGGCGGCGAGCTGGTCGCTCCCGGTGGCCAGGTCGGTGGCACCGCCGACCAGGGCGTCGGTCCCGGACGCGACCTGCTCGGCACCGCTGGCCGCGGTGCCCAGCTCGGTGCTCAGGGTCGTCAGGCCGGTGAGCGTGCCGTCGACGTAGGCCTGGGTCAGCGTGACACCGAGCACCTGGCTGGCGGTCTGGGTGACCGTCCCGGCGATGACCGCGTCCAGCGGCCGGGCCCGGTCGGAGGTCCGCAGGGTGATCTGGGCCTGCTGGGCGCTGGTCGCCGCCGGGTCCGACCAGGACGTCGCGGCCGCGGAGAAGTTCTCGGGGATGACCACCGCGGCGACGTACCGGCCTGACGCCAGCCCCGCGTCGGCGTCGGCCGAGCTGGTGATCTCCCAGGTCAGGTTGGTCGTCGAGGTGTGTCCCGAGACGTCGGCCGCGCCGGAGCCGCCGGGCGACGGGCTCCCCGCGGTCGGGCCGGAGGAGGTGACCAGCCCCGCAGCCAGCTGACGTCCCAGGGGCACCGTCTGCCCGTCGATCTGGACCCCGGCGTCCTGGTTGACGACGGCGGCGGTCATCCGGTCCAGCCGTTCGGCGGGCTGCCACAGCGCCCAGGTGAGCAGCCCGCCGACCGTCAGCGGGACCAGCACCAGCCCGAGCACGGTGAACCAGGTGCCCCGACCTCCGCCGCGCAGACGCTCGGGCCGGAACAGCGCAGACCGGAAGCTCGACGTGGTCATCGTGGCGCCTCCTGGACGGCCGGCTGGGGGGAGCGTGGGGGCAGGGTGAGAGTCTCGGCGTGCGCCAGCAGGTCGGTGACGGTGGACGGCTCCTGGGCGGAGACTACGAGGACCATCGTCGGGTCTGCCGCCCGGGCGGCAGCCAGCCGGTCGCGGACCGCGTCGCGCAGCACCGGGTCGCCGACCGCGTCCAGGTCGTCGACCACGACCACGGGCGCGCCGGTGGCGAAGGCCTCGTCCAGCTGGGCCACCGGGTCGACGGCCCGGGCCAGGCGGGCGAAGGCCACCTGGTGCCGGATGTCACGGGCCCGGACCGACGCCACCAGCCCGGTCACCTTGAGGGTGCCGGCGTCCAGGTGGGCTCGTCCGGCCAGGGCCAGCAGCAGGGCGGTGCGGCCCGACCGGTGGGGCCCGGCGACCAGCAGCGTGCCGCCGGGCTTCACCCGGGCTGACACGTCGGCGAAGATCGGGGTGCCGTCCGGGGCGTCGAGGCGCAGCCCGTGCGCGGCGATGACGTCGTCGGCGCCGACCGCCGGCCAGTCGGCCAGCCGCAGCTCCTCGGCCAGGTCGGAACCTTCGACGTCGAAGTGCGGCAGGCGCCGGTCCAGCCAGCGCGGCATGTGCCACGCCCGGTCGCCCAGCAGGTGCAGCACCGCGGGGATGAGCGTCATCCGCACGACGAAGGCGTCGACAGCCACGCCGGTGGCCAGGCCCAGCGCGATCGGCTTGATCATCGTCTCGTGCCCGGGCACGAACGCGATGAACACGGAGAACATGATGAGAGCGGCGGCCGTGACCACCTTGGCCGAGGCCAGGAAACCGACCCGCACCGCCTGGCGTGCGTCGCCGTGGTGGACGTACTCCTCGCGCATCCGGGCGACGAGGAACACCTCGTAGTCCATCGCCAGGCCGAACAGCACCCCCATGGTGACGATCGGCATGAACGACAGCACCGCCTGCGGCACCGGGTCGAGGTTGAGCAGCCCGGCGCCCACCCCGTGCGAGAACACCAGCGCCACCGTGCCGAAGGCCGCGCCGACGCTCAGGGCGTACCCGACCGCGGCGGTGACCGGGACCCACAACGACCGGAACACCATCATGAGCAGCAGGAGCGACAGCCCGACGACGAACAGCCCGAACGGCAGCAGGGCCCCGGCCAGCTTGGCGGAGATGTCGATCTGCACCGCGGTGATGCCCGTCACCGACAGGTCGATCCCGTACCTGGCCTGGTACTCGTCGTGGTGGGCCCGCAGCTCGTGGACCAGGTCCTGGGTGGCGGCCGAGTCGGGCGCCCCCTGCGGGATCACCTGGACCACGCCCATGGTGGCGTCGGCGTTCGGGGTGGCCAGCGGCACCGCCGCCACCCCGGGGAGCGACTCGATGTCCGCCTGGAGCGAGCTCATCAGGCCCAGCGGGTCGGTGGATCCGACGATCACGCCGGTGAGCAGCAGCGGGCCGTTGAACCCTGGGCCGAAGTGCTCGGCGACCAGGTCGTAGGCCTCCCGGGCGCCGGTCCCGGCAGGCTGGGTGCCCGCGTCCGGCAGGGCCAGGCGCAGCGACTGCGCGGGCAGGGCGAGCGCCCCCAGCGCCACGACGACCACGACGACGGTCAGCACCGGGACCTTGGTCGAGGCACGGACCCACCCGGCGAAGAACCGGTTGGGGTGGACCTCGTCGTGCTCGTCGTGGCGCTCGCCGGTGGCCTCCTGGTCGGCGCCGTCGGCCGGACGCCGGTGGGCGCCTGCCGCTCCCTTGGTGCGGCGTGGTCGCAGGCGTTCCCCGGCGAAGCCGAGCAGCGCCGGGGTCAGGGTGAGCGCGACCAGCACGGCCATGCCCACCCCGATCGCCCCGGCCGCGCCCATGACCGTGAGGAACGGCATCCGGGCCAGCCCCAGCCCGAGCAGCGCGATCATCACCGTCAGCCCGGCGAACACCACGGCCGACCCGGCGGTGGCCAGCGCCCGCGCGGTCGACTCGTGCGGGTCCATCCCGGCGCGCAGCTGCCCCTGGTGCCGGGACACGATGAACAGGGTGTAGTCGATGCCCACCGCCAGGCCCAGCATCAGCGCCAGCATGGGGGTGGTGGAGACGATGGTGGTGAACCGGGTGGCCGCGTAGATGCCCGCCGTGGTGACCGCCACCCCGAGCACCGCGTTGAGCAGCGGCATCCCCGCGGCGACCAGCGACCCGAAGGTGAGGATGAGCACCGCCAGCGCGACCACCACCCCGACCGCCTCGGTGGCGCTGACCGCGGGCACGTTGATGGAGAACAGGTCACCGCCCAGGGCGACCTGGCTGCCGTCGGGCAGCTGGGCGGCCAGGGCGTCGCGGGCGGCGACCAGCTGGTCCTTGACCGCCTCGGGGACGGCGGTGCCCTGACCGGACATCTGGACGGTGACGATGGCGGCCCGGCCGTCGTCCGACAGCGACTCGCTCTTCTGCCCGACCTTCGGTGCGGCGAACGGGTCCATGACCCCTTCGACCAGGTCCAGCGTCGTGGCCGTGGTGACGAACTGCTCGACGGGCCCGGAGAATGCCGGGTCGGTGATCTGCGAGCCTGCGGGGGCGACGACGACGAGCTGCGCGGTGGTGCCCGCGACCTGCGGGAAGGTGTGCTGGAGCTGGTCCCAGGCCCGGGTCGACTCGGTCCCCGGGATGGAGAAGGTGTTGTCGGTGCCTTCGGACAGCGCCGCCGCTGCGCCCCCGGTGACCAGCAGGACGAGCAGCCACGACACCACCACCCGCCTCCGGTGGGCGTAGGCCCACCGGCCCAGGCGGTAGAGCAGGGAGGACACAGGCATCTCCGGGGCATGGTGGACAGGTCGTCCGACCTGTCGGGCCAACGTATCCCATGGACCGTCCTGGACCAGCGGTGCCCGGCCGCGACGGCTGTTTCTGGCCTCGGCTGTGGGCGGCGCGGCTGTGGGCGGCGTGGCTCGTCACTGTCACGGGTTTCCCGGCGCGGTGTTCGCCGCCGGACGGTTCGTGGCGGGGTCTACCAGGCGCCGCGGGCGACCAGCACGTCACGCAGCACGTCCGACCGGTTGGTGACCAGGCCGTCGACACCCAGGTCGAGCAGGCGGCGCATGTCCGCCGCGTCGTCCACGGTCCACACGTGCACGGGGCGTCCGACCAGGTGCGCCAGGGCCACGGTCCGCGCCGAGACCACGCGCAGCCCGGAACGTTCGGGTACCTGCAGGCAGTCGACGGCCCGCAGCGCCGCCCGGGCCGCGGGCAGCGCCGCGACGTCGGGCAGGGCTGCCGCGGCGAGGAACGCGGTGATCTCCGTCCGCCCGGCCGACGTGGCGACGGGGCGGGACAGGGCCGCCAGGGTGCGGCGTCGCCGGGCGGAGGAGAACGAGGTGAGGAGCACCCGGTCGTGGGCCCCGGTACGTTCGACCGCCTCGGCCACGGCCCTCTCGGCACCGTCGGCCTTGACGTCGATGTTGACCCGCAGGTCGGGCCACTCCCCGAGCAGCTCGTCGAGCCGGGGCACCGGATCGGTGCCGCCGATCCGGGCCCGCCGCACCTGGGACCACGGCAGGGCTGCCACCGCCCCGGTGGTGTCGGTGGTGCGCTCCAGGTCGGCGTCGTGCAGAGCCACGGCCACGCCGTCGGAGGTGGTGTGCGCGTCGGTCTCGACGTGCTCGACCCCCAGGTCGCGGGCCGCGGCGAAGGCGGCCATCGAGTTCTCGCGCCCGGCCAGGTCGAACCCCCGGTGCGCCAGGGCCAGCACACGGTGTGCGCTGGTCAGGTAGCCGCTCATGGTCCGCACCGCCGGTCAGCCCCGCTCACGCTGCCCAGCCTAGAGGCGGTCGCCGAGAAGTACCTGACGCGCTCACCTTCAGGACCAAGGTCCGTGCTGTCCCCGGTGCGCGGGCGGCTAGCCTCTGGGCCCAGCGACGCTCATCCTGCGTCCACGGCGGCATGGCCGCCAAGCCCGACGGGCACCGGCGACCCCGGTGCCCGTCGCGGCGTCTTCGGCGGGTGAGACGGACTCCCACGTCGTCGACGCGCGGCGGCGACGTGGTCGCCGGACGGGCTCAGGGACGCTGCGGGGAGCGTCGGCCTGGCAGGTGAAAGATCGTCGGTCCTCGCAGGGGCTCCGGGGAGCGGTCGTCCGACCATCGTCCCTCGTGAGGGAACAAATCCACCAGATCGACCGCCGCGTCGTCGCCCGTCGTGACCGATTGTCACGCTGACGTGGGGGTACGCCATGCGGGGTACCGAGGTCAGCCTGCCTTGCGGTCGGTCGATGGGCGGGTTGACGCGGAGGTCGTCCTCCGAGTCGACGATCGCGACAGGACGTCGCGAGGACCGCTGCAACCAGACAGCAGAGGACCATGAGAGTGCATCGGATGCCTACCGTGCCTGACACCGCCGTCGGCGGTCCCTCGGGCGGACCGACGCTCGCACCGGCTCCTCTGGAATCGACTCCTTGGGGGCCACGATGAGCACCACGCCCGACACCGTTGTCGTCGTCGACGAGCGCCGTCGACGGTTCCCGGTGCCTCTGGTGGCAGCGGTCGCGACCGCCGCCCTGCTGGGAGGGTCGACCTTCGCCCTGTGGTCGGCCTCCGGCGACCTCACCGGCGGCACCGTCGTCGCCGGCGACCTGGACCTGTCGTTGAAGAGCTCCGCCTTCTTCGACGTGTCCGCCGACCGTGCTGACGTGGTCCAGAACCCGATCACCAGCGGGGTCAAGATCACGGGCCACACGGTCGACCTGGCGAAGTGGCGCATCGTCCCGGGTGACAAGGTCGCCATGGTGCACACCGTGGACGTCACCCTGGAGGGCGACAACATGGTGGCCGCGCTGTCGGTCACGGAGAAGCCCGGCGCCGACCTGAACATCGACGGCATGTCCTACTCCTACGAGGTCTACAGGTCCAGCGGCACCAAGCTTGTCAGCGAGACCGCGCTGGGCACGGCCCAGTCGCTGTACCTGGCGGCCCCTGAGGCGGCCGGTGCTGTGGGGCCCGGGGTCGACGCCGAGGCGGTCACTCCGGTGTACGCGCTGAGCGGCGCCAAGGAGACCCTGGTCGTCGTGGTGTACGGCACGTTCGACGCCGCCCAGGTGGACACGCTGGACAGCGCCAAGGCCTACGACGCGCTCTCTGACCTCACCGTCACGCTGACGCAGGTCCGCGACACCGGCGCCGTGTTCAACCCGTAGCAGCCCGACGCCTCGAGGGCCGGGCGTCCTGCCTGGTGCTCTCGGGGCAGCCCGGTCGCAGGACCGGCGCGACCACGAGGAGTCCGATGTCACGCCAGCCAGGCACAGGAGCGGTCGACGAGTGCGCTCGTCCGGCCGAGCCTGCCCCGGGTACTGACGAGCGCCCGGCCCGTGTCGTCGTCGGTCGGGTGAAGGACTCGCCGCTGCGGGTGGTCGGAGCGGCACTGTCGGGCCTGGTCGTCGTGGTCGCCGTGGGTCTGGTCGTGCTCCTGGCCGTCCTGCCCAAGGCCACCGGCGGCGCGGCGCTGACGGTGCTGAGCGGTTCGATGCAGCCCACGCTACGGCCCGGCGACGTCGCCGTGGTGCGGGGTGTCGGTATCGGTGACGTCTGCGACAAGGTCGAGGTCGGCGACATCGTCACCTACCTGCCCGAACCGGACGACCCGAGCCTCATCACCCACCGGGTCGTCGCCAAGACCGTCGGCACCTTCGACGACGGGACAGCCTGCCGCCTCGTCACCCAGGGCGACGCCAACACCAGCGCCGACCGACCGGTCAGCCCGACGCAGGTGCGCGGGGTGTTCTGGTACGGCCTGCCGAAGCTGGGCAGCGTCAAGCAGCAGGTGCTCGACCACCCGACCGCGGCGCTCGTCGTCGTGGCTGTCGTGACGGCAGCGTGGTGGCTGGTGCCTCCGCGCCGCCGGGTGATCACCGTGTCGGTGCCCGGTCCCGACGGTCAGGATCCCGCGGCCGGGGGGCTCCGATGAGCGCCACGCCGACCGCCGACCACCAGGCGGTCCGTGTGGTGCTGGCCGACGGGCGCCTGTCGCGCCGCGGACGGCTGGCCGCCGCCGTCGTGGCGCTCGCGGCGCTGGCCCTGGCCGGCCTGGGGTCGACCTGGGCCGGGATGCCGGTGGTCATCACCGCGGGGGCGCCGGTGCTCGCCGCCGACCCGGCTGCGCCGCTGCCTCTGGCCTGCCACGGGCCGACCTCCCATCTGGCCTGGGACGCCACCGCGTACAGCACCGTCGAGCTGACCGTCGTCGGCGACCGGGTCGCCACCCCCGGCGACCGGGTCGGGTGCACCGTCGACGTCGCCAACACCGGGCCGTCGGCCGCCGTCATGACCATCTCCTTCCTGCCGGAGGTGCGCGTCGGCCAGGCCAACCCCGATCTGGCCGACGATCTGTACTTCTTCTGGAGCGCTGCCGGTGTGCGTGGCAGCGAGCGGGTCACGACCGTGGCTCGCGGCGACGGTGTCGTCGCCGAGGTCGAGGTCGCCCGCGGCCAGGTCGTGCCGGTCGAGGTCGGGATCGCCATGCCCGCGCAGGTGACCGACCAGGCGCGTGAGGGGCTGAGCTCGACGCAGGTGTCGTTCGACGTCACGGTGCGGCTGAGCCAGTCGCCCGGGTCCAGCGCCGCGACCAGCCCTCCCACCTCGACCGGGCCTTCGACCGGACCGGACCCGTCCGTACAGTCAGGTCCGGGGGGTGCCGGGCAGGTCCGTCGTGGCCACGGCAGCCACGTCCAGGCCTTCGGCTCGCGCCTGCCACGCACCGGCGCGGAGATCGCGGTGGTCGCGGCCGCCGCCGGGTGTCTGGTGCTCTCCGGGACCGTGATCGCGCTCGTCGCCCGGCGTCGGCGTGACCGAGACGATGCCGCTGCCCCTGGAGGGACCAGATGAGCGCCGTCCGACGTCGCCTGGCCGCTCTGGGGCTCTCCGGTGCCCTGGCCGTGGTGCTGGCCCTGGTCGCGGTCGGGGCTGGCGTCGCCCTGTGGGCCGTCTCTGTCGCCTCGCCTGGCGCCACCCTCACCGCCGGTAGCCAGGACGCCCAGGCGGGCAGCACCACCTTCTGGGACGTGTCGCACGGCAGCACCAAGACGCTGCCGGGCACGGACGGATCCCAGCCGGGCGGCGCTGTCGCGCCGACCGAGCTGGTGGCACCCCACGACCGGGTCGCGGCCGTCACCTCCACCACGGTCTCCCTCGAGGGCGACAACATGGTCGGCCGGCTGGTGCTGGACGGGTGGCCCGGGGGAGGCGCCCGGGCGTACTACACCTACGAGGTCTACCTCGACGGCACCCTCCTGGCCCCGGAGGCTCCGCTGGACGTCTCCGGGCAGCTGCTCTACCTGTCGGCCCCGCCCCAGGGGCAGGCCGACGGGCTGGAGGACGCCGACGACAGCACCGTCTGGCCGATGTCCAGCACGGAGCAGGAGGTCACCGTCGTGGTCTACGCCCGCTCCGACGAGTGCGGCCAGGTGGCCGTCTCCGACCTGCTGGGCCAGCTGACCGTCGACCTGCACCAGGTCCGCTGCGGCGCCCAGTACCTCACCGGGTGCCCCGCGGCGTCGACCGGCCCGCAGATGTGGCTGACCCTGGACACCACACGCCCGGGGGCCAGCGGTCCTGGCGGCGTGTACCTGGACGGCCTGGGCGCCGGCACCAGCATCGACTGGGGCGACGGCACCGTGGTCCCGGCCGTCGCCGGGTGGAGCACGCACGACTACGCGACAGGCGGGGTGTACCGGGTCGTCGTCTCCGGCACCTTCTCGACCTTCGGCAGCACGCTGGTGGACCCCAGCTCGGCGGCGCTCCTGCGGTCGGTCGACCGCTGGGACGAGGGCACCGGGACCGTCACCGCCGACGACGCCTTCTCCCAGGCGACCAACCTGGTCAGCGTCGTCGCACCGCCGTCCACGGTGACGAGCATGGCCGGCATGTTCGACGGTGCCGCCGCGTTCGACCAGGACATCAGCTGCTGGGACACCTCCGGTGTGACCAGCATGGCCCGCATGTTCTCCGGTGCGTCGTCGTTCGACCAGCCGGTCGGCGGCTGGGACACCTCCGCCGTCACCGACATGAGAGCCATGTTCTCCGGGGCCTCGTCGTTCGACCAGCCGGTCGGCGCCTGGGACACCTCCCGGGTGACGACCATGAACAGCATGTTCTCCGGTGCGGCGTCGTTCGACCAGCCGGTCGGCAGCTGGGACACCGCCCGTGTCACGGACATGGCCGCCCTGTTCTCCGGCGCGTCGTCGTTCGACCAGCCGGTCGGTGGCTGGGACACCTCCGCCGTGACGACCATGGCGAGGATGTTCGCCGACGCCCCGGTGTTCAACCAGCCGCTCGACGGCTGGGACACCTCCGCCGTGACCGACATGGACCACATGTTCGCCCTCACCGCGGGCACCTCCCGGTTCAACCAGGACGTGCGCTGCTGGAACACCACCAAGGTGGACAGCCGCGCCAGCTTTGCCACCGGCTCGCCCATCGCCGGGACCTCGAAGATTCCGGCATGGGGCACTGCCCCGTCCTGCACCCAGCTGCGGATGACGGTCGACACGTCCCTGGCGCCCGGCAACCCGGCCGGGATATACCTCGACGGGCTGGGAGCCGGCACCGTCCTGGACTGGGGCGACGGAACGTACACCGCCACTCCCGCCGCCGGGTGGAACAGCCACACCTATGCGACGCCCGGGACCTATCAGATCGTCGTCGACGGCACCTTCACCGTCTTCGGGCCGACCAGCTACCCGGAGGCCGAGCAGCAGACCTTCATGAAGATGGTGACGTCGATCGACCGGTGGGACGACGCCACCGGGACCGTCGACGCCAGCTATGCCTGTGCGTACGGGATCAACGTGACCCACGTCGTCGAACCGCCGCCCACCGTGACGAACATGTCCGCCATGTTCTACCGGGCACAGTCGTTCAACCAGCCGATCGGCGACTGGAACACCTCCAGGGTGACGGACATGTCTCACATGTTCGACATCGCGCAGTCGTTCAACCAGCCGCTCGGCGGCTGGAACACCTCCAGGGTGACGAACATGAGCTTCATGTTCGACCGCGCGCTGTCGTTCGACCAGCTGATCGGGAGCTGGGACACCTCCAGCGTGACGGACATGAGCTCGATGTTCCGCTCGGCGTCGTCGTTCGACCGGCCGCTCGGCGGCTGGGACACCTCCAAGGTGACGGACATGTCCTACATGTTCTCCGGGGCGCTGGCGTTCGACGAGTCGGTCGGCGGCTGGGACACCTCCCGCGTGACGGACATGACCTCCATGTTCGCCGGCGCGACGACGTTCGACCAGCCGATCGGCGCCTGGGACACCTCCAGCGTGACGAGCATGCTCTACATGTT
>JAVBSR010000003.1:0-13034 GCA_031556715.1 Cellulomonas sp. | reverse complement strand
GCCTCGGCGGGGTGTCGCTCATGTCTCAGTCCCGCGTGGGCAGGTAGGCCAGAGCCTGCTCCCAGGTGGGCAGCAGCCCGTCAGCGCTGGCCTGCGCCAGCGTGGGTGCTTCGGTGTCCTTGGGAGAGAGCGCGGGCGTGAGCGGGGTGCCGTGCCGGTCGGTGGTCGGCCAGTCCAGGCCCAGTGCGGGGTCGAGCGGGTTGACGCCGTGCTCGCGCTCTGGGGCGTACCCGGACGAGCACAGGTAGACCACCGTCGAACCGTCCTCCAGGGCCATGAAGGCGTGCCCCAGGCCCTCGGCAAGGTAGATGGCACGACGGTCGGTGTCGTCGAGCAGCACCGAGTCCCAGCGGCCGAACGTCGGCGAACCGACTCGGATGTCCACCGCGATGTCCAGCACCGCGCCCTTCGGGCAGGTCACATACTTGGCTTGGCCGACAGGCAGGCTGGAGAAGTGGATCCCCCGCACCACCCCGGCCGCCGAGACGGACATGTTGGCCTGGTGCAGGTCGAGCCGGTGCCCGGCGGCGGTGGTGAACGGTCCGTCCTTGAACCATTCGAGAAACACGCCGCGGTCGTCGCCGAACTTCCGGGGAGTGATCTCCCAGGCGCCCGGCACACTCAGTTCTCGGTACTGCATCGGTTCCTCCTGGCTCGTTCGACCGGCGATCACCCTACCGCTGTGGCCAGCGCGTGTCGGCCAGTCTCCCGTCAGCCCGCATCCGATCGGGCGAAATACCGCGCTTCAGGTGGTTGCAGCTCAGTCGCGCGCGGTGTGCGGTCGGGCGGTGTCGGAACGCCGGCTCATCTGACCAGCGAGGTACCTCGGTACGGATCCACCCGAGACTCGACACCATCTGGTCGGCGTGCGAGCCGTATCCTGACGACCAGGACGAGAGAGAGGACGGGTCGTGCCCCAGGACACGTTCGACGACGCATGGTTGGTCGTGCCGCTGTTCAACGAGGCGACGGTGATCGCCGACGTCGTGACGCAGGCCCGCCAGACCTTTCCCAAGATGGTGTGCGTCGACGACGGCAGCACGGACGGTTCGGCCGATCTGGCGCGTGCCGCCGGCGCCGCCGTGGTGCGTCATCCGATCAACCTGGGTCAGGGTGCGGCGCTGCAGACCGGGTTCGAGTACGTGCTCGGCGACCCGGCGATGCGCTATGCGGTGACTTTCGACTCCGACGGCCAGCACCAGGTCAGCGACGCGGTCGCCATGGTCGAGACGTTGCGGGCCGGTGAGGTCGACGTGGTGTTCGGCTCGCGGTTCCTCGACGCCCGCACCCAGCCGGGTCGGCTCAAGAAGATCGTGCTGCGCGTGGCCACCGCGGTGTCGAACCTCACGACAGGGGCGCGGCTGACCGATGCGCACAACGGTCTGCGGGCCTTCAACCGGGCGGCTCTGGAGGTCGTGCAGATCCGGCAGAACCGGATGGCGCACGCCTCCGAGATCGTCTCCCGGGTCTCCTCCGCGGGCCTGCGCTACACCGAGAGCCCGGTGCACGTGCTCTACACGGACTACTCGCGGTCCAAGGGCCAGTCGATCTGGAACTCCGTCAACATCCTCACCGAGCTCCTCTACCGGTAGTCGGGCCGTGCAGGTGCGGGCTGTCGCTCGTTCGGCGCAACCAGCCCGCTTAGCGCTCGTCCGGATTGCCTGTAGGGTCCTGGACTGTGTGGATCAAGGTCATCATCATCGGCGGCATCTTCCTGGCTGCGGCGATGCTGCGGCCGCGCGGTTCGCGGATGCTGGCGATCCGACGCCTGGCCATGGTGGCGTTCGCGGTGCTCGCCGTCCTGTCGGTGATCTTCCCCGGTGTGTGGGCCTGGGCCGCCGAGGCGGTGGGTGTCGGCCGCGGCACCGACCTGCTGCTGTACCTGTTCATCATCGTGACGCTGGCCTTCATCGCCGCGACGTACCTGCACTTCCGGGGGGTGGAGGTGCAGATCACGACCCTGGCGCGGCGGATCGCGCTGGCCGAGGCGGAACCGGCCGCACAGGGCGGCCGACGGGTCGCGCCCTCCGGCGGTGCGCCGCAGGCTCAGCCCGAGACGGAGCCTGACGTCGGCTGACGGGTCTGCTGCCAGGCCGTCCACGCGTCGGCCAGGATGTCGTCGAGCGTGCGTCGGGCGCGCCAGCCGAGCGACCGGTCGAGCTCTGAAGGATCGGCGACGACCGTCGCCGGGTCACCCGGTCGACGCCCGGCCCAGGTGATGTCGTCCGGGGCGCCCACGACCCGCTGCAGACCGCGGACCACCTCCAGCACCGACGCTCCGGTGCCGGTTCCCACGTTGAGCACCGTCCACGGGCGGGCGTCGAGCGCGTCGAGCGCGGCGATGTGGGACTCGGCCAGGTCCATGACGTGGACGAAGTCCCGGACGCAGGTGCCGTCCGGCGTCGGGTAGTCGGTGCCGAACACCATCGGCGGTTCCCCGCGGCTGAGACGTTCGAGCACCATGGTCACGAGGTTGGCCACCGCCAGGTCGCCGAGGTCGGGCCAGCCCGCGCCGGCGACGTTGAAGTAGCGCAGCGCGACACCCCGCAGGCCCCAGGCGGTGGCGGCGTCCCGGACGAGCCACTCACCGGCCAGCTTGGTCCAGCCGTACGGGTTGACCGGTACGGTCGGGTCGGTCTCGGCCACCCGCGGGCCGTGCGGCGAGCCGTAGACGGCGGCCGTGGAGGAGAAGACGATCCGGTCGACACCGACGTCGTGCATGGCGTCCAGCAGGTTGACCAGCCCGCCGACGTTCTGCTGCGCGTACCAGGTGGGCCGCTCGACCGACTCGGGCACCTTCTTGCGGGCCGCGAAGTGGAAGACCTCGTCCACCTGGTGCTCGCGCAGGGTCGCGGCGACGCTCGGCACGGTCGTCGGGTCGGCCAGGTCGAGGCGCACCAGCGGGACGTCGCCGACCCGGTCGGCCGCACCGGCAGACAGGTCGTCGATCACCACCACCTGCCGTCCGCTGGCGACCAGCAGCCGGACCACGTGCGCCCCGATGTACCCGGCGCCGCCGGTCACCAACACAGCCATGGCACCACCCTAGGGTGTGAGCGGCGCCGCGCAGCCGCGCGGGCCGTCACCACCGGGCGTCTCGGCCGGTGAGCCTGGCCAGGCGGGTGTAGGCGTACAGGGCCGGGACCAGGGCGTTGAGCCGGTCGAGCCGCAGGGCCAGCCGGAGCAGGCCCGTGGCCTGCGACCCGCGCGTCAGGTGGCGGTAGCCGGGGAACTCCCGGCGCAGCCGGGCGCGCATCAGGTGCCAGTAGGTGCGGGTCGTGGACCACGGTGCCGAGGCGCTGAGGCTGGCCAGGGCCGACAGCCCGAGGTGGACGAACGCCATGGCGTCGACGGTCGGGCACCGGTCGTCGGCCTGCGCCCGCACCCACGACCGGACCGTCGCCAGCCGGTCGGCCACCGCGCGGGCCTCGGCGGGGTGCAGGCTCGTCATCGTGGCACCGGGCCGGACCAGGTAGTCGTACAGGGGCTCGTGGACGAAGGCCACCGTGCGCAGCCACGGCAGGCACAGGGCCATGACGAGCATGTCCTCCATGACGCGGGGCGGGGGGTCGAAGTACAGCTCGGAACCCTCGTCGCCGATCTCCCGTGCCACCCGCCGTGCCAGGTCTCCGTCGAGCAGCTTGTTCCACAGGGCGGTGTTGACCGAGGCGAACCCTTGGGGGTCGTCGTCGGGCCGCAGCACGGTGCCCTCCGGGCGCTGCATCTCCACACCCATGACGTGATGGTCGGTGAGGTCGATGCGGCGGTAGGCCCCGACGACCATCTCGGCGCCGGTCGCCTCCGCCCGGGCGGCCAGGGTCTCGTACAGCCGCGGGTGGGGCAGGTCGTCGGCGTCGCAGAACCCGACGTACCGGCCGGTGGTGCGGGCCACGCCCTGCTGGCGGGCCCGCCACACGCCGGCGTTGCGCTGGTGGACCACGACGACACGGGGGTTGTCTCGCACCATCTCTTGGAGGATGTCGGCGGTGCCGTCCGTCGAACCGTCGTCCACGACGACGATCTCCAACGAGGTGCAGGTCTGGGCGGCCAGCGCGGCCAGCGTGGCGCGCAGCGTGCTGCCGGCGTCGTGCACCGGCAGCACGACCGAGACCTCGGGACGGTCCATCAGGCGGTCCGCACGAACGCGGCGACGGTCTGCTCGAAGACGGCCATGTCTTGTGCGACATCGGCCAGGAATGCCTCGCACCGCTGTGCGAACGCCGCCGGCTCGAAGGCGGCCACATAGGCGTCGAGGTCGTGTGCGACGTCGCCGCCCAGCGGGTCGACGGCCAGCCCCAGGCCGCGTTCTTCGACCACCTCGGCCAGATAGGTGCCCCGGGTGGCGAGGATGGGTTTCTTGTACAGGGCGGCGTCGTACAGCTTGTTGGGCAGGGCCAGGCGGACCTCGGGTGCGTCGAGGCTGTAGATGGCGTTGATGATGTCGACCGACGCGTACAGCCGCGGTTTGTCGGTGTTGAGATAGTGCCCGGTCGCGGTGACGTTGCGGGCGCCGACCCGCCGGGCGTAGTCGCCGAGATCGGCCCCGCGGAACGCGGTCCCGGCGTAGCTCAAGGTGTAGGCAGGGTTGTCGGCCAGCGCGGTGATGAGGCTCTCGTTCTCGCGGGGGTAGCGGACGAACCCGATGAAGCCGATGCCGACCGGGTGCCGCTGCCGCAGGTCGGCGGCCTCGGGGCTGACCGGGACGTCGTGCGCCACGTTGTGCACCAGGTGCACGGTGTCGTGCGGGGAGAACTGTCGGGCAAAACCCTCCGAGGAGAAGAACGTGGCGTAGGAGCGGGCGATGACCCGGTCGATGCGGTGGCGGAACGGCGCCAGACGCTCGAAGGTGACGTCGCGGTAGTCGAACAGGTAACGGCCGGCGTACTCGCCCAGCAGGCGCCTCGACAGGAAGAACGCCGGTTCGGTGGTCAGGACCACCAGCCGGTCATACCGCTTCCGGTCCATCAGCTGCCGGACCCGGCGCATGTAGCGCACGGCCCGCCAGGTCTTGTCGGACACGTTCTTCCCGGTAGCGTCACGGTACGAGTACTCCGTGCCCGCAGGGCCCGGGGCCGAGCTGAACCTGTCGCCCTCGTCGCGCTCCCAGAAGACGGTGTCGAACGCGACGTCCTCGGCTGTCAGGATCGCTTCGTAGTGGGCCAGGAACGGCGTGTAGTTCTTCGACTGAAAACCGACGATCAGCACGCGCACGGGTCACTGGCCTCGCAAGGTCGCGGTCTCGAGGACGTCGGCGATGCGCTGGCTGGCCTGTCCGTCCCCGTAGGGGTTGGCTGCCCGGGCCATCTGCTGGTAGGCCGTCTCGTCGTCCAGCAGCAGGCGCAGGTTGGTGTAGATGGTCTGCTCGTCGGTCCCGACCAGCTTGAGGGTGCCGGCCTCCAGGCCTTCGGGGCGCTCGGTCGTGCTGCGCATCACCAGCACCGGTTTCGCCAGGGAGGGAGCTTCCTCCTGGATCCCGCCGGAGTCGGTGAGGATGAGGTGCGACCGGGCCATGAAGTTGTGGAAGTCGAGAGCGTCGAGCGGTTCGATCAGGCGCACCCGCGAGCAGTCGCCCAGCTCGGCCGCGGCCGCGGCCTGGACCGCCGGGTTGAGGTGGACCGGGTAGATCGCCTTGACGTCGGGCGTCTCCTCGACGACACGTCGGATGGCCCGGAACATGGCCCGCATCGGGTCGCCCAGGTTCTCCCGCCGGTGAGCGGTGATGAGCAGCAGCCGAGAACCGGCAGCCCAGTCGAGCTCGGGGTGGGAGTACTCCGCCCGCACGGTGGTCTTCAGGGCGTCGATCACCGTGTTGCCGGTGACGAAGACGCTGTCGTCGGGCTTGCCCTCCCGCACCAGGTGCTCGCGCGCCAGGCCGGTCGGGGCGAAGCACAGGCTGGAGACCGAGTCGACCGCCTGCCGGTTGAACTCCTCGGGATACGGGTTGGCCAGGTCGTAGGTCCGCAGCCCGGCCTCGACGTGGCCGACCGGGACCTGGAGGTAGAAGCAGGCCAGCGCCGCGGCGAAGGCCGTGGTGGTGTCGCCGTGGACCAGGCAGACGTCGGGCTGGACCTCGTCGACCACCGCCCTGAACCCGTCCAGGACGTTGGTGGTGATGTCGAACAGGTCCTGGCCGGGGCGCATGATCGACAGGTCGTAGTCGGGCACGACGTCGAAGGCCCGCAGGACCTGGTCCAGCATGGAGCGGTGCTGGCCGGTGACGCAGACCACCGTCCGGAAGGCCGCCCGGCTGCGCAGCTCGGTGACCAGGGGGCACATCTTGATCGCCTCGGGCCGGGTTCCGAACGTCACCAGCACTGTGCGTGGGTCACCGGTCGGCATGCGAAGGGCTCCTGAACGGTCCGTGGTCGAGGGTGCGCCGGACCAGGACGGCCAGGGCCGTCTGCAGGACCAGCAGGATGCCCACCAGGGAGAGGCTGGCACCCATCAGGCCAGCGTAGTGAACGGCCAGGGGAGTGACGACCAGAGACAGCCCCGCCACGGCCAGGTGGACGTACAGCGCTTCTTTCTGCTTGCGGAGCAAGGTGGTCATCCAGTAGTTCAGACCGCACATCACCAGCGCTCCTCCGTAGGCCACGAGCAGGGTCATCTCGGCCCGGTACGGGTGCAGGTCGTCGTCGCCAGCGGCGATATGCATGATGGGGACGCCCAGGAAGTAGACGAAGACCATCAGCGCGGCGGTCAGCGCCACGATGGCAGCCAGGTGCTGGCGCTTGAGCCGCCAGAAGGCAGGGGCGTCGCCGCTGGTGATCAGGTGGTTGTACCGGTCGAGGACCGGGCGGAAGATGAACTGGTTCACCAGGATGATCACGAAAGCCGGCTGGGTGAGAAGGCCAAAAACGCCGACAGCGTCTTTGTCGTCCATCACCAGTGGTATGACAAAACGTGGAAGAACCTGGATGGCGTAGGAGACGAAAGCGATCAAGAACAGCGGCAGGCACTGGCGGGCCAGCCGTCGCACCTGCGCATCGGACCGGTCGTCGGGCGGCGCGTCGTCGCCAGTGCCTGGTTCATGGGTCAAGAAATCACGCCTGGCTGGCCGGAACGCCCACCACCACACGCCGAGCACGGTTCCGACCAGGCACGCCACCAGCGACAGCACGAGCTGGCGGGTCAGCGCCATCGTGACGATGAAGGCGAGAGTCGCCAGCAGCGACCGGTAGAACAATGCTTTACCGTACAGGTCCAGGCGACGGTTCTGGAAGAACACGTTCTGGTAGAGCTCGCCGACCGAGCAGACCATGTAGTACAGGGTCAGCAGACCCACGACGGCAGCCTCGGCCGTCGAGCCGGTCCACGGCAGGAGCAGCGGGCACACTGCGACCATCGCCACCGAGCTGTAGAGCTTGAGCCGCCCGTAGACCCGAAATCCGAAGACGCGTCGGTAGTCGGTGATCTGGTAGTCGGAAGCGCCGAAGAGCCCGATGTAGTAGAGCAGCTGGGCGGCCCCCGACGCGAAGACAAAGCTGCTCCGTACGGCCTTGTCGTCCAGATTGGAGACCGTGAGCAGCATCAGCAGCGTGGTGACGGCGAACATCATGGAGCCGAGCGTGTTCCAGATGACCTTGCGGGAAGTCCCAGGGTCTCTGGCGGTGGCGGTGGCGATGGGTCGGTCTCCTTCTGCGAGGCTCGGCCAGTCTACGGTGCCGAGCCGCCCGCTCAGCGGTCCAGCAGGCCGAGCAGGTACTGCCCGTACCCGGACTTGGTCAGCTGCTCGGCCCGGACGCGCAGGTCGTCGTCGGACAGGAAGCCGCGCCGCCAGGCGACCTCCTCGGGAGCGCCGATCTTCAGGCCTTGGCGGGACTCGATGGTCCGGACGAAGTCCGAGGCGTCGAGCAGGGAGTCGAAGGTGCCGGTGTCCAGCCAGGCGGTGCCGCGGGGCAGCACCTCGACCTGGAGCCGGCCCTGGCGCAGGTACTCGCGGTTGACGTCGGTGATCTCGTACTCGCCACGGGCCGACGGCGCCAGGTCACGGGCGATGGCCACCACGTCGTTGTCGTAGAAGTACAGACCCGGCACGGCGTAGCTGCTCTTGGGCCGGGCCGGCTTCTCCTCCAGCGACAGCGCGCGCCCGTCGGCGTCGAACTCCACGACGCCGTACTCGCTGGGGTTGGCCACCTGGTAGGCGAAGACCGCACCGCCGTCGATCCGTTCGAACCGGGCCAGCTGGGAGCCCAGGCCCGGGCCGTAGAAGATGTTGTCGCCGAGCACCAGGGCGGCGGCGTCGTCGCCGATGAAGTCGGCCCCGAGGACGAACGCCTGGGCCAGGCCGTTGGGGACCTCCTGCACCGTGTAGGAGATCGCGATGCCGAACTGCGACCCGTCGCCGAGCAGCCGCCGGAACTGCTCGGCGTCGTGCGGGGTGGTGATGACCAGCACGTCGCGGATCCCGGCCAGCAGCAGGGTGGACAGCGGGTAGTAGATCATCGGTTTGTCGTAGACCGGGACGAGCTGCTTGGAGGTGCCGAGCGTGATGGGGTGGAGCCGGGTGCCGGAGCCGCCAGCCAGGATGATGCCGCGCATGGACCCATCTTGGACCATCCACGGTGGTCGCGTCTGGCTCTGGCCGCACGACGGACCGCCCTGGGTACAGTGGGAGGCCGCGAAGAGCGAGGAGCCGTCTAGGTGCACATCATCCGACCAGCGATCTGGGACTACGACTGGGGATCAGGCACAGCCATCCAGGAGATCATCGGGCGGGACGAGCCACGCATCGCCGAGGCATGGTTCGGGGCGCACCCGCTGGCGCCGTCGACCGGCACCGACGGTCAGCCGCTCGACCAGGTTGTCGCTGCCGATCCGCACGGCACCCTGGGCGAAGGCACTCTGCGTCGTTTCGGGGCTGTGCTGCCGTACCTGCTCAAGCTCATCGCCGCCGGCGGGGCGCTGTCGTTGCAGGTCCACCCGAACCTGGAACGGGCGCGTGCCGGGTTCGCCGCCGAGGAGCAGGCGGGTATCCCGCGGGACGCGCCGCACCGCAACTACCGGGACCCCAACCACAAGCCCGAGCTGGTGTACGCGCTGACCAGGTTCGAGGCGATGTGCGGCTTCCGCACGCCGCGCCGCGCCGCGGAGGTGCTCTCAGGCCTGGGCACGCCCCTGACCGACACGTTGGCCCGCATCCTGGACGACCAGCCGTCCGCGGCGGGGGTGCGTGAGGTCTTCACCCGGCTGGTCGACCCCGACCAGGCACCGTCGTGCGACGAGGTGGCGCAGGTCGTCGAGGCCTGCCGCCGACGCCTGGAGTCGGGCTCGCCGTCGCCGCGGGCCGACCGCACGGTCGTGCTGCTCGCCGGGCAGTTCCCCGGCGACCCGGGGGTGGTGACGTCGTTGCTGCTCAACCCGGTGACGCTGTACCCCGGCGACGCGCTGTTCGTCCCGGCCGGGGGGGTGCACTCCTACCTGCGCGGGCTGGCCGTGGAGGTGATGGCCAGCTCGGACAACGTCCTGCGGGCGGGCCTGACCAGCAAGCACGTCGACGTGGCGGAGATGCTGCGCAACGTCGACTACGTCGCTGCGCCCCCGATCCGGATCGCCCCGGAGACGTTCCACCACGCGACCCGGGTGTACTACGCACCCGTCGACGACTTCGAGCTGTCCGTGACCGACGTCCCCGCCGACGACGTGGCTCACCGGCTGCCCTCCCAGGGGCCGCGGGTCGTGCTCTGCCTGGACGGTTCGGTCGTCCTGTCCGACGACGAGCAGAGCCTGACGCTGGACCGGGGGCAGGCGGCGTTCGTCCCTGACAGGGACGGGTCGGTGACGGTCAGCGGCACGGGGAAGGTCATCCAGGCCGCGGTGCCGTAGCCCGGGCCGCCGGCCGCCCCCGGCCGCCGGTGCAGCGGCGTGCGCGGCGCGTCCCCCGGCGCCGTCGGCCGGTCGGGGCGTCGACCCGGTCGTGCCCTCGTGGTGGTGCGGGCCCGCGCAGGAGTGGTCCGTCCGGGTGATCGCGGTCAGTGCAGGGCGTACTTCAGCAGGACGACGAGGATGCCGAACCCGCCGGCGAGGAGCACCTCGCCGGCCAGTGCCCAACCGCGCGCCCCGGCGCGCCAGGCGGCCACCGCACCGACGCCGACCAGCAGCGCGACCGTGAACCAGAGCGCGGCCCAGGCGGCCGCCTCGGCGCCCACACCGAAGACCCGCAGGACGACGAGCACCGCGATCGGCGGCACGGCGCCGAACAGCACAGACCAGTTGTCGTCGAGGGCACTCAGCAGCCGGGCCCCGGTCGAGTGGTGCGGGTCGGTGAACCTCCCGCCGACGGCGTCGACATAGACGTGGGCGAGCCAGTACACGAGGGCGACGGCGCCCGTCACCAGCACGACCCGGTCCCCGGTCGGCGCATGGACGCTCGCCACGGCGAGCACCGACGCGGCGACGACCGCTCCGTAGAGCATCTCGGGCACGTGCGACAGCGCCAGGTGGCGCCGGACACCGGCGGTGGGTTCAGAACCGGCCATGACGCCCATTAGGACCGAACTTCGCCCGGCGCGCCAGCAGAGGTGTTTCATGCGACTCTCGCAGCTGTCCACAGATTCTCCCCGAGAAGAGCGGCTCCCCGTCCACCGCACATCTGGAGGTACAAGATGACGACATTCATCGTGTGGAAGTACGACGACCCGGATACTGCGGCCCGTGCCGCGAAGGTCCTCAAGCAGGCGGCGGAGGAAGGCCTGGTCCGCCTCGACGACCACGCCGTCGTCTCCTGGGCTCTCGACGCGACGAAACCCCAGGTCAAACACTCCCACGCTGGCGATCACAGCACCGGTTGGGGTGCCTTCTGGGGCCTGCTCATGGGCTCGCTCTTCCTGGTCCCGGTCCTCGGTGTCGCCGCCGGTGCGGCGCTCGGCAAGATGAGCAAGGCGACCGAGGCGGTCGGAATAGACAAAGCAGATATGGAGAAGATCCAGGCCGAGGTCAGGCCCGGCACGTCCGCGCTCTTCGCCGTGACCGACGCCGCAGATCTAGACCGTCTGGGTGAACGCTTCCACGGGCTCACCGGCGAGCTGATCGCCACGAACCTGACCCCCGCCGAGCGCACCCTCCTGCGCCACACCTTCGGGGCAGAGGCGAGCCAGGCGCCGGACGGTGTCCAGCGATGACGACGACACAGCTGCCCGCTCAGGCTGCACCCAGAGCGACGGTCTGGCACACCGCCTCCGCCGGTGCCGCCTGCCTGGAGCTCGACGTCGACCCGGCCGGAGGGCTCAGCGCGGTGCAGGTCGCCCGCAGGCGCGAGCAGCACGGGCCCAACGCCCTCGCCGAGGAGCGGCCCGAGCCGGCCTGGCGGGCCTTCCTGCGTCAGTACCGCGACCTCATGCAGCTGGTGCTCGTGGGCGCCGCGGTCGTGTCGATCATCGCGCTCGGCGACGTCAAGACCGGCGCCGTGGTCCTCGGGCTCACCGTGCTCAACGCGCTGATGGGGCTCCACCAGGAGGGCAAGGCCGCCGCGTCGGTCGCGGCCCTGCGGCAGATGCTGGTGATGACCGCGCGGGTCCGCCGCGACGGCGCGCAGCAGCAGATCCCCGCCGAAGAGCTCGTGCCCGGCGACATCGTGGGCTTCGAGGCCGGCGACAAGGTGCCGGCCGACGGGCGCATCCTCGTGGCTGCGTCCCTGGAGATCGAAGAAGCCGGCCTGACCGGCGAGTCCACCCCCGTCCCCAAGGGCACCGAGCCCGTCAGCGCGCCCGAGGCACCGCTCGGCGACCGCTCCGACATGGCCTACATGAACTCCCAGGTCACCCGGGGGCGCGGCGAGATGGTCGTCACCGCGACCGGCATGAGCACCGAGGTGGGGCGCATCTCGCGGATGCTCGGAGCCGTCGAGCAGGACAAGACCCCGCTGACCCGCCAGCTGGACCGCATCACCGTCATCATCACCTCGATGGCCGCCGTCGCCCTGGTCCTCGTGGTCGTGCTCGGCCTGGCGCGCGGCGAGAGCTTCGACTCGCTGTTCGTCGTCGGTATCTCCCTGGCTATCGCCGCGATCCCCACCGGGCTGCCGGCGGTCGTGACGATGCTGCTGTCGCTCGGCACCCGCCAGCTGGCCGACGACGGGGCCATCGTCAAGCGGCTGAAGTCGGTCGAGACGCTCGGGTCGACGTCGGCGATCTGCTCGGACAAGACCGGCACGCTCACCCTCAACCAGATGACCGCGCGCCAGCTGGTCCTGGCGGGGCGCCGGTTCACCGTCGACGGTGAGGGCTACGCGACGACCGGACGCATCCTCGCCGCCGCCGGCGCCATGGACGTCGACCTCGAACCCGTCGCGCTGCCCATGGCGCTGGCCAGCGACGCCGTGGTCCGCGACGGCCAGTGCGTCGGCGACCCGACCGAGGGGGCGCTGGTGGTCCTGGCCGCCAAGGCGGGCCTCGACGTGGCCGAGACCCGGCGGGAGCACCCGCGGGTCGGCGAGGTGCCGTTCGACGCCGAGTACAAGCTCATGGCGACCTTCCACGAGCTCGGCGGCCAGGTGGTCTGCTTCGTCAAGGGTGCGCCCGACGTGCTGCTCGCCCGGGCGGAGGCCTACCTCGACGCCGACGGGTCGTCGGCCGTGCTCGACGACGAGGCCCGCGCCAAGGTCCTGGCCGAGAACGACCGGCTGGCCTCCGAGGGCATGCGGGTGCTCGCGGTCGCCCGGCGCACGCTCGGGTCGAGCCTGCCTGACGGCGACCTGCTCGCCGCGGTCGTCGGCCTGGAGCTGCTCGCCCTCGTGGGGATCGTCGACCCGCCGCGGCGCGAGGCGAAGGACGCCATCGCCGAGTGCCGGGCGGCGGGGATCCGCGTGCGGATGATCACCGGCGACCATGTCACGACCGCGGCCGCCATCGCCGCCCAGCTCGGCATCGAGGGCCGGGCCATCACCGGCGCCCAGCTCGCCGCGCTGTCCGACGACGAGCTGACCGCCCAGGTGGACGGCATCGGCGTGGTGGCGCGCGTCGCCCCCGAGGACAAGGTCCGCCTCGTGGACATCCTCAAGCGGCGCGGGGAGGTCGTGGCGATGACCGGGGACGGCG
>JAVBSR010000153.1:0-4566 GCA_031556715.1 Cellulomonas sp. | reverse complement strand
CACCGGCAAGGACTACCCGCTGCTGCGCGAGCTGGACTCCAAGGCGATCGACACCGGCGCCGGGCTGGAGCGCATCGCCTTCCTGCTGCAGGGCAAGCAGAACATCTACGAGATCGACGAGGTCTTCCCGGTGATCGCCACCGCCGAGGAGATCACCGGCCGCACCTACGGGACAGGCACCGACGACGACGTGCGGTTCCGTGTCGTGGCCGACCACGTGCGGTCGTCGCTGATGCTCATCGGCGACGGGGCGAGGCCCGGCAACGAGGGCCGCGGCTACGTGCTGCGTCGGCTGCTGCGCCGCACCGTGCGGGCGATGCGGCTGCTCGGTGTGGCCGAACCGGTGCTGCCGCACCTGCTGCCGGTCAGCCGGGACGCGATGAGCGCGTCGTACCCGAACGTCGCGGAAGACTTCTCCCGGATCTCCCAGGTGGCCTACGGAGAGGAAGAGGCCTTCCTGCGGACGCTGGCCGCCGGGACGACGATCCTCGACGTCGCGGTGCGTGACGCCCAGGCCAGGGCGGGAGCGGGCGACAGCGCCGTGCTGCCCGGCGACCAGGCGTTCGCCCTGCACGACACCTACGGCTTCCCGATCGACCTGACCCTGGAGATGGCCGCCGAGCAGGGTGTCTCGGTGGACGAGGGTGAGTTCCGTCGCCTGATGGCCGAGCAGAAGGACCGGGCCCGGGCCGACGCCCTGGCGAAGAAGACCGGGCACGCCGACCTAGGTGCCTACGAAGCGGTGCGCGCCGACCTGGCCGCACCCGTGCGGTTCCTCGGCTACACGCAGTCCAGCGCGCCGGCGCGGGTCGTCGCCCTGCTCGTGGACGGTGTCCCGACGCCGGTGGCGACCGCCCCGGCGGACGTCGAGGTGATCCTCGACGTCACCCCGTTCTACGCCGAGGCGGGCGGTCAGCTGGCCGACCAGGGCACGATCCTCACCGACGGGGGTGCTCGGGTCGAGGTGGACGACGTGCAGGCCCCGATCAGAGGCATGAACGTGCACCGCGGTCGCCTGGTCGACGGCACCCTCACGGTCGGCGAACCGGGCCTGGCCGCGATCGACGTGGCCCGACGGGGCAGGATCGCCCGGTCGCACACCGCCACCCACCTGCTGCACAAAGCCCTCCAGGAAGCGCTGGGTCGCGACGCCACCCAGGCCGGGTCGGAGAACGCACCCAGCCGGTTGCGGTTCGACTTCCAGCGCGGCACGGCAGTGCCCGTCTCGGCCATGGGCGAGATCGAGGAGCGGGTGAACTTGCGGCTCCAGGACGACCTGGAGGTCACCGACTCGGTCATGCCGCTGGTCAAGGCCCGAGAGCTCGGCGCCATGGCACTGTTCGGCGAGAAGTACGGCAACGAGGTGCGGGTCGTCGACATCGGCGACGGCTGGTCGCTCGAGCTGTGCGCGGGCACCCACGTCCGACGGTCCGGAGAGCTCGGGCTGGTCACGGTGCTGGGGGAAGCGTCCATCGGGTCCGGGGTGCGCCGCATCGACGCGCTGGTCGGCGCAGGTGCCTACGCGGCCCACGCCCGGGAGCGGGTGCTGGTCGACCAGCTGTCGGGGCTGCTCGGGGCCCGGCCCGACGACCTGGCCGACCGGGTCTCGGGGCTGCTCACCAAGCTCAAGGACGCCGAACGGCAGCTCGGCGTGATGCGGGCGGCCCAGTTGCGCGCCGCGGTGCCCGACCTGGTCGCCGGGGCCACGACGGTGGGGGACCGGCGTCTGGTCGTCCACGACGCCGGAGACGTCGTGACGAACGACGACCTGCGCACCCTGGCCGTGGACATCCGCGACCGGCTGGGTGAATCCGCCCCGGCGGTGGTCGCGGTCGGCGGCGTGGTGAAAGATCGCGCCGCTGTCGTCGTGGCGACGAACCAGGCCGCTCGGACGGCCGGCCTGCGGGCAGGTGCCCTGGTCAAGGTCGCCTCGGCGGTGCTCGGCGGCGGCGGCGGCGGCCGCGACGACGTCGCCCAGGGCGGTGGCACCGACACGGCGCTGCTGCCCGACGCCCTGACCGCCATCGCACAGGACGTGGCACCCTGACCAGCACAGACACCGCCGTCCCGGTCGGACGTGCACCCCGGTTGGGGGTGGACGTCGGTTCGGTGCGGGTCGGGCTGGCTGCCAGCGACCCGGACGGGATCCTGGCCACGCCCGTGGCGACGCTGCCGAGAGCGACGTCGCTGGACCAGGTGGTGGTCGAGGTCCACGAACGGGGTGCAGGTTGTGTGTACGTCGGCCTGCCTCGACATCTTTCGGGTGCTGAAGGAGCCTCGGCGCGGGCCGCGCGCGCGTACGCTGGGTCTCTGGCGCGAGCCGTCGCTCCGGTCCCGGTGCGGTTGTTCGACGAGCGGTTGTCGACGACGGCGGCCCAGCGGGCGCTGCGGGCGGCCGGGCGGTCGTCTCGCGACCATCGTGAGGTCGTCGACCAGGCGGCGGCGGTGGTCATCCTGCAAGATGCATTGGAGGCGGAGCGGACGACGGGCAGACGACCGGGAACGGTCGTGGACCCAGCAGACGTTGTTCCGGTAGGTACGGCATCGACGACGTCTGAGGGAGCAGCGTCGCAGGACATCGAGCCACAGGACGGTATGGCGGACTCGGGAGACATCGGGTGAGCGAACGACGAACGCAGCAGTGGGCCCCCGGCCTGCTGGACGCTGGTCGGTCGGCGAGCGCCGGGCAGGACGACCAGCCCGGTGATCCGCCGCGCCGGTCGCGTCGTGAGCTGCGCGAGGCTCGACGCGAGGGCGACCCGGCGTCGACGTCGATCCCCGTCTCCGCCCGTCCCGTCCCTGCCACGGCACGGCCGGAGGCCGCGCCCGCGACCAGGAGGCAGAGGCCGCGCACCTCGGCCTCCGGGCTGCCCTACGGTGTCGGAGGCCCCGGTACGACCGGGCCGCTCAGCGACGCCGACATCCCCACGCCACCCCGGGGCCACAGCGCGACGCCCTCGGTCGACCCGTCCCCGCCGCGTCGCGGCGCGCCGGCCGCGCGGACCAGACCAGAGCGCCCGTCCCGGCACGCGGAGCCGGACCCCGGAGCGCCCACCGGTCTGCTGCGACCCGGACGCGACGAGCGGCCGGGCCCCGCACCGAGGTCGCCGGAGCCGTCGGCCTCGCTGCTGGAGCAGACCCCGTCCCGACGGTCGGAACCGGCAGCACCGACGCGACGGTCAGCACCGGCGGCGCCGACCCGACGGTCAGGACCGCCTCCGACCCGCCGGCCGCAGGAGGCCGCACCGACGCCGGTACCAGCGCGACCGGTCCAGGCCGACAGCAGGCCGGCCCGGCGGCCGGTCGGGCCGCCCCGCGAGCCGACGGAGGTCGTCGCCCGCACGCTGGCCGAAGCCGACCGTCGTCGGCTGGAGGCGTCCCGGCAGACCCGGGACCTCGACGACCCGGCGGCGGCTCGTGCCACCCCGGCCCGGCGCCCGGCAGAGCCGGAGCGTCCGAAGCGACCGGGTGGCACACGACAGCCTGTCGTGCCGGAGCCGGCACCAGCCCCCACGTCGGCCCGGCCCCCGGCCGAGGCTGAGCGGCCGAAGCGTCCCGGTGCTGCGCGCCCGCCTGCGACGCAGGAGCCCGACACCGCCTGGCCGCCGACCGGTGCACGGCTGACCTGGCCGCCGACCAGTCCCGGCCAGGGTCGGAAGGCTGCCCGGCAGTCGACCGACGTCTCGACGGGGCATCTCGACACCGAGGAACCGGCGGTCGTGGCACCGAGACCCGATCCGAGCCCGCCGCCGCTCCGGCTCCCGGTGCTGTCGGACGCTCCGACCGTGGTGGAACCCGCCCGGCCGAGGCAGGCCGCGGCCGCCCGCGTCGTCGAGCCGGCACCGAGCCCCGACGAGCACCTCGCCGACCGCCGTCCACCGGCCGGCCCTTCCTCGCCCCCGAGCGCCACCAGCGCACCGCCGGAGCCGGCTCCGGAAGCCGATCCGGCCGCCAAGAAGCCTGACAGCGCGGCGCTGTTCTCCGACGAGCCCGCCGACCCCGTCGTCAAGCCGAGGCGCCCGGCACGTCAGCACCGGGCGCGGACGTTCGTCGTGATGACCGTGGTGCTGGCGATGGTCGTCGGGGTCGGCTACGTCGTGGCCACCTCGTTCCACTTCTTCGGCGGGGGCTCAGGCGTCTCGGACTACAGCGGTGAGGGTGAGGGAGCGGTCGACGTCACGGTGCGCCGGGGCGACAGCGGTGCGGCGATCGCCACGACGCTGCATGACGCGGAGGTCATCGCCACCACGAAAGCGTTCGTCGACGAGTGCCGGGCCAGCTCCGACTGCCAGACCATCCAGCCAGGGACGTACACCCTGAAGAAGCACATGAGTGCCGCCGCCGCCCTGGCCGCGCTGCTCAACGTCGACAACCGCAAGTCCGGTCGGGTGACGATCCCCGAGGGCCTGACGACCGCGCAGACTGTCGAGCAGATCGCTGGGAAGACGAGCATCTCGGTGGAGGATCTGAATGCGGCGATCGCGGATCCGGGGTCGATCGGGTTGCCGGCTGAGGCGAACGGGATCGTGGAGGGTTGGTTGTATCCGACGACGTATGACGTGGACC
>JAVBSR010000121.1:0-12332 GCA_031556715.1 Cellulomonas sp. | reverse complement strand
AGGCGCTGGCCGAGCGTTTGGACGAGATCTGTGCCGAGGTCTCTGCCGCGATCGCCGACGGGGCCAGGATCATCGTGCTCTCCGACCGGCACTCCACCGGCGAGCTCGCGCCGATCCCCTCGCTGTTGATGACCGGTGCCGTGCACCACCACCTGGTCCGGGAGAAGACTCGCACGCAGGTCGGCCTCATCGTCGAGGCCGGCGACGTCCGCGAGGTCCACCACGTCGCGCTGCTCATCGGCTACGGCGCGGCGGCGGTCAACCCCTACCTGGCGATGGAGAGCGTCGAGGAGCTGGCCGGGGTCGGGACGCTGCCCGGGGTCAGCCCGGAGCAGGCCGTCGCGAACCTCATCAAGGCCCTCGGCAAGGGCGTGCTCAAGGTGATGTCGAAGATGGGCATCTCCACGATCGCCTCCTACCGGGGCGCCCAGGTGTTCGAGGCGGTCGGGCTGTCCCAGGCCATGGTGGACTGGTACTTCACCGGCACCACGTCCCGGCTGGGCGGGATCGGCCTGGACGTCGTCGCCGCCGAGGTGGCCGCCCGGCACGCCGACGCCTACCCGGTGTCCGGCAATCGGCAGGCGCACCAGCGGCTCGTCGTCGGGGGGGAGTACCAGTGGCGGCGCTCCGGGGAGGAGCACCTGTTCGACCCCGAGACGGTGTTCCGCCTCCAGCACTCCACCCGGGCCGACCGCTACGACGTCTTCCAGCGCTACGCCGAGCGGGTCGACGACCAGTCGACCCGCCTGATGACGCTGCGCGGGCTGCTGCGGTTCGCCGACGGCGTGCGCGAACCGGTGCCGCTGGACGAGGTCGAGCCGGTCAGCGAGATCGTCCGGCGGTTCTCCACCGGGGCGATGTCCTACGGGTCGATCTCGGCCGAGGCGCACGAGACCCTGGCGGTGGCGATGAACCGGCTGGGCGGCCGGTCGAACACCGGGGAGGGCGGCGAGGACTCCGAGCGGCTGCACGACCCGGAGCGCCGCTCGGCGGTCAAGCAGGTCGCCTCGGCCCGGTTCGGGGTGACCGCCGAGTACCTGACCAACGCCGACGACATCCAGATCAAGCTGGCCCAGGGCGCCAAACCTGGGGAGGGCGGGCAGCTGCCCGGTCACAAGGTGTACCCGTGGGTGGCCCGGACCCGGCACTCCACCCCGGGCGTCGGGCTGGTCTCACCGCCGCCGCACCACGACATCTACTCCATCGAGGACCTCAAGCAGCTGATCCACGACCTGAAGAACGCCAACCCGGCAGCACGGATCCACACCAAGCTGGTCAGCGAGTTCGGCGTCGGCACGGTCGCGGCCGGGTGCGCCAAGGCTCACGCTGACGTGGTGCTCATCTCCGGTCACGACGGCGGCACCGGCGCCAGCCCGCTGACGTCGATCAAGCACGCCGGCACGCCCTGGGAGATCGGTCTGGCCGAGACCCAGCAGACCCTGGTGCTCAACGACCTGCGCGACCGGGTGGTGGTCCAGGTCGACGGGCAGCTGAAGACCGGTCGCGACGTGGTGGTCGGGGCGCTGCTCGGCGCGGAGGAGTTCGGGTTCGCCACCGCCCCGCTCGTGGTCTCCGGCTGCGTCATGATGCGGGTGTGCCACCTGGACACCTGCCCGGTCGGGGTGGCCACCCAGGACCCGGAGCTGCGCGCCCGCTTCACCGGCCGGCCGGAGTACGTGGTGAGGTTCTTCGAGTTCGTCGCCCAGCAGGTGCGCGAGCACCTCGCCGGGCTGGGGTTCCGCACCCTGGCCGAGGCTGTCGGGCACGTCGAGATGCTGGACACCCGCGCCGCGGTCGACCACTGGAAGGCCCAGGGGCTGGACCTGGCTCCGGTGCTGGCCGTGCCGCAGGTCGCCGCCGGGTCGGCGCTGCACCACACCCGCGCCCAGGAGCACGGGCTGGAGCACGCCCTGGACAACCAGCTGATCGCCGCCGCGGAACCAGCGCTGGAACGCGGGGAGCCGGTCCGTGTCGTCATGCCGGTGCGCAACGTCAACCGGACGGTCGGCACCATGCTCGGCCACGAGGTGACCAAGCGGTACGGGGCACGGGGCCTGCCGGACGGCACGATCGACATCGAGCTGACCGGGTCGGCGGGGCAGTCGTTCGGGGCCTTCCTGCCCCCGGGGGTGACGCTGCGCCTGTTCGGCGACGTCAACGACTACGTCGGCAAGGGCCTGTCCGGCGGGCGGATCGTCGTGCGGCCCGAACGGACCGCGGTGCTGGACCCGCGGCACAGCGTCATCGCGGGCAACGTCGTGGGCTACGGTGCGACCTCCGGCGAGATGTTCTTGTGCGGGCTGGCCGGGGAGCGGTTCGGGGTGCGCGGCTCCGGTGCGACGCTCGTCGTGGACGGCGTCGGCGACCATGCCTGCGAGTACATGACCGGGGGCACCGTCGTGGTGCTGGGCCCCACGGGCCGCAACCTCGGAGCCGGCATGTCCGGTGGGGTGGCCTACGTCGTGGACCTGGACCGGCACCTGGTCAGCCCGGCCGCCCTGGCGGCCGGTGAGCTGACCCTGGCCCCGCTCGACGACGACGACTGGGCGACGGTCCACGCGCTGGTCGTGGCGCACGTCGAGCACACCGGCTCGCCGGGCGCCGCAGCCCTGCTGGAGGATCCCGACGGCACCCGCGACCGCTTCACCCGGGTGCTGCCGGCCGAGTACGCACGGGTGCGTGCCGCCCTGGCCCGGGCGGCCGCCGACGGCCTGGACCTCGAGGCGCCCGGGGTGTGGAACAACGTCCTGGCAGGTGCACATGGCTGATCCGCGGGGTTTCCTGACGAGCCGCGACCGGGCGCTGCCCCCCAGCCGCCCGGTGCACCTGCGCCTGCGTGACTTTCACGACGTGGCGGCCCACGGGGCGGACGGCCGTCCGCTGCCCCAGCCGTACCTGGCCGAGCAGGCGGGCCGGTGCATGGACTGCGGGATCCCGTTCTGCCACGTCGGCTGCCCGCTGGGCAACCTCATCCCGGAGTGGAACGACCTGGTCCGTCTGGGCCGTCTCGCCGAGGCCGCCGACCGGCTGCACCAGACCAACAACTTCCCTGAGATCACCGGGCGGATCTGCCCGGCGCCGTGCGAGTCGTCGTGCGTGCTGGGCATCAGCCAGCCGCCGGTGACCATCAAGAACGTCGAGGTCTCGATCGCGGACGCCGCCTTCGAGGCCGGGCTCGACGTCCGGGCGCCCCACCGGCTCACGGGGCGCACCGTCGCAGTCGTCGGGTCAGGTCCGGCAGGTCTGGCCGCCGCACAGCAGCTGACCCGGGCCGGGCACACCGTGGCCGTCTACGAGCGCGACGACGCCGTCGGCGGGCTGCTGCGCTACGGCGTGCCGGACTTCAAGCTGAGCAAGCACCACCTGGACCTGCGCCTGGACCAGATGCGCGCCGAAGGCACCCGGTTCCGTCCCGGGGTGACGGTCGGCCAGGACGTGACCTGGACCCAGCTGCGGGCCCGGTACGACGCGATCGTCGTGGCCACCGGGGCGACCGTGCCCCGGCCGCTGCGGGTGCCCGGTGCCGACCTGGCCGGGGTGATGCCGGCCATGGACTTCCTGCGACCGGCCAACCGGGCGGTGCGGACCGGCGGGTCCGTCCCGACGGCGCTGTCCGCCCGGGGGCGGCACGTCGTCGTCGTCGGTGGTGGTGAC
The DNA here is from genome assembly GCA_031556715.1 of Cellulomonas sp. Taxonomy (GTDB): domain Bacteria; phylum Actinomycetota; class Actinomycetes; order Actinomycetales; family Cellulomonadaceae; genus Cellulomonas. The sequence continues at coordinate 8,678 of JAVBSR010000121.1, read as the reverse complement.
ACCGGGTCGGACTGCGTCGGCACGGCCCTGCGCGAGGGTGCCGCGTCGGTGACGTCGCTGGCGATCGGCCGCCGCCCCCCCGACCGTCGTCCCGCCGACCAGCCGTGGCCGACCGACCCGGTGCTGTTCGAGGTCTCGTCCTCGCACGCCGAGGGCGGCGAACGGGTGTACCTGGCGTCCACGGTGGCCCTGGTCGGTGACGACGCCGGGCAGGTGCGGTCGTTGCGCTGGGCCGCCACCGAGTACCGGGCCGACGGTCGTCGGGTGCCGACAGCCGGCACCGAGCAGGAGGTCCCGGCAGACCTGGTGCTCGTCGCCCTGGGGTTCTCGGGCCCGGAGACGGAGACGCCCGTCGACCAGCTCGGCCTGACGACGACCGATCGGGGGACCTTCTGGCGGGACGGGACCTACGCGACGAGCGTCGGTGGGGTGTTCGTGGCCGGTGACGCGGGTCGTGGCCAGTCGCTGGTGGTCTGGGCCATCGCCGAAGGTAGGGCCGTCGCGGCCGCGGTCGACACCTACCTGGAGGGGTCCACGCAGCTGCCCGCACCGGTCGCGCCGGGCACCCAGGCCCTGCGGCCCTGACCCTCGGGACGGCGCGTCCCGAGGGCTCGTGGGGCTTAGGCTCGCGGTATGCGTAGAGCGAGGATCGTGTGCACCATCGGGCCGGCCACCGAGAGCCCGGAGCAGGTGCAGGTGCTGGTCGACGCCGGGATGGACGTGGCGCGCCTGAACCGCAGCCACGGTGACACCGCCTGGCACGAACAGGTCTACCGGAACGTCCGGGCCGCCGCGCTGGCCTCGGGCCGTCCGGTGGCGGTGCTGGTGGACCTGCAGGGACCGAAGATCCGTCTCGGCGCGTTCGGCGACGGTCCGCACGAGCTGGCGGTGGGTGACGTGCTGACCATCACCACGCAGGACGTCGTCGGCACGAGAGACCGGGTGTCGACCACCCATCCAGGCCTGGCGGCCGACGTCCACCCTGGCGACCCGATCCTCGTCGACGACGGCAAGGTCCAGCTGCGGGTGACCGCCGTGGACGGCACCGAGGTGGTGACCCGGGTGGAGGTGCCGGGCACCGTCTCCGACCACAAGGGTCTGAACCTGCCGGGCGCGGCCGTGTCGGTCCCGGCGCTGAGCGACAAGGACGAGCAGGACCTGCGCTGGGCGCTCAAGGTCGGCGCCGACGTCGTGGCGCTGTCGTTCGTCCGTTCGGCCGCGGACTATCACGCGGTGCGCCGGGTGATGGAGGACGAGGGCCGGATCGTCCCGGTCATCGCCAAGATCGAGAAGCCCCAGGCGGTGGACAACCTGCCAGAGATCGTGCGGGCCTTCGACGGCATCATGGTGGCCCGCGGCGACCTGGGTGTGGAGCTGGCCCTGGACCGGGTGCCGCTGGTGCAGAAGGACGCCGTGGCGATGGCCCGGCAGCAGGCCAAACCGGTGATCGTCGCCACGCAGGTGCTGGAGTCGATGATCACCGCCCCGCGCCCCACCCGTGCGGAGGCGTCGGACTGTGCCAACGCGGTGCTGGACGGCGCGGACGCCGTGATGCTGTCCGGCGAGACCAGCATCGGGAAGTACCCGGTCGAGGCGGTGCGGACCATGTCCCGGATCATCGAGACCACCGAGTCCTCAGGCCTGGACCGGATCGCGCCGCTGGTGCCCAACCCGATGCACGACGACGGGCCGATCACCCGGGCCGCGGTGCAGATCGGCACCAACATGGACGTGAAGTACCTGGTCACGTTCACCGAGTCCGGCGGTTCGGCTCGGCGGCTGTCCCGGCTGCGCCCGGAGATCCCGATACTGGCGTTCACGCCGGTGGAGCACACCCGGAACATGCTGTCGCTGTCCTGGGGGGCGCAGACGTACATGGTGCCGGAGGTCGGCAACACCGACGACATGGTGCGCCTGGTGGACCTGACCCTGCGTGCCAACCGGCTCGCGGAGTTCGGCGACCTCGTCGTCGTGGTGGCGGGCACCCCGGTCGGCCAGATCGGCTCGACGAACACGCTGCTGGTCCACCGGATCGGCGAGGAGGACGGACCCCGGCCGCGGCGGTCCTAGGGTCGCTGTGGCTGGTCCTGGACCTGTTCAGTCCTGCGGTGCCGAGCCCAGCCGACGGCCCAGCACCGAGGCCTTGGGGTGGGTGTGGCGCCGCGGTTCGGGTGTCCACGGCACGCCCAGCTCGCGGATCTCGACCTCACGGCCGCTGAGCCGTGCCAGGTCGACGCTGTTCTGCATGTCGGGGGTGACTCCCAGGTCGGCGTAGACGACGGTGATCTCGGCGAACACGCCCCAGACCTCGTGGATCCGGGCGGCGTCGGTCTCGTCGAGCATCCCGTCGGCGCTGTGCAGCACCGCGGCGGAGATGGGTGCCTCGCCCCGGGCCACCGAGTCGAGGAAGGCGGCCCGTTCGTACCCGGCGTCCTCGCCGTGCGGCAGCTCGAGGAGGACCCGACGCAGGGGCCGTGCCTCGTGGTGGTGCACGGGCAGCCCGTGCGCGACCCGCACCACGTCTTCGTTGACCCCGGTGAGACGCGCGACCTCGGCGATGAGCGTGTCCGACAACGGGCAGTCGGCACTGCACGGCTGGCGCATCTGGCTCACCTTTCGTCGTCTCGCTCGTCAGTCGTCCTTCAGATCGGCCAGTGACGTCGCCGGTCACGGTGTGTCAGGCAGTGTCGCCCGGTCGGCGGTGCGAACTACGACCGACGAGGTCGACCGTCTCGGCGCGGCCGACAGTGCCGCTCGACCGGCGCGGGTCTCCATGGGGTGAACGGCGACGAACTGTGAGAAATATCACAAGGCTGCCGTACAGCCATGAAGGGTGCGACGGAGCCGACCGTCGAGAGGGGAGCGAGCCGGGCGACGGGGCCGGTTGACGCCCCTCAGCGGAATGACCTGCGACCAGGTCTGCCTTGTCTGGGCAGGGCGGTGCCGAGCGCGTGCCCCGAGCGGGATTCGAACCCGCACTGGATCGGGTTTGAGCCGAACGCCTCTGCCAGTTGGGCTATCGGGGCGGCAGTGCTGCGGCCACAGTGTAGTGGGATCTGGGTTCCTGGTCGTCAGGGGGCCCCGTTAGTCTGTGTCAGTGACCGATGACCCACCTGAACCCGCCGGCCCTGTGACCATGGTCCGCCGCGCTGTGGTCGCCGAGGACGAGGCACTCATCCGGATGGATGTCGTCGAGACTCTGCGGGACGCGGGCATCGACGTGGTCGGCGAGGCTGCCGACGGGGAAGAGGCGGTACGGCTGGCGACCGCGCTGCGGCCTGACATCGTCGTGATGGACGTCAAGATGCCGGTGCTCGACGGGATCGCGGCGGCCGAGCGGATCGGCACGGACCGTATCGCGCCGGTCGTGCTGCTCACGGCCTTCTCGCAGTCCGACCTGGTGGCGCGGGCGCGAGACGCAGGCGTGATGGCGTACGTGGTGAAGCCGTTCTGCCCGGGGGACCTGCTGCCCGCTGTCGAGATCGCGCTGGGCCGGTGGGCGGACATGACCCTGCTGACCGCGGAGGTCGCGGTCCAGCTGGAGCGGTTCGAGACGCGCAAACGGGTCGACCGGGCCAAGGGCCTGCTCATGACGACGATGGGGATGGACGAGCAGGAGGCGTTCCGGTGGATCCAGAAGACCTCGATGGACCGTCGGCTGACGATGCGAGAGGTGGCCGACGCGGTGATCGAGCAGGTCGGCCACCAGGACTGACCGCGGTCTGAGCTCACCCGGTCTCGTCTCGGCGTTTCGCCGCGCTGTCGTCGTTCTCGTGGCACTCTTGACAGGAGTGCCGCGATGTGGGGGCACGGCGCCCAGACCGTGTCGTCTGGCCATTCAGGAGGTGTTCGACGAGTGCCTCTCCGTACGACGGTCCGTGCAGCGACCGGTGGGGACGTGCCGGGTCTGGTCGGGCTGTGCCTCCAGGCTCGGGCCGAGGCGGGCACGGGGTCGGCGCTGTGCACCGACGACGAGACCCGGTTGCACGACCAGCTGACGACGGCCTTGGCCCTGCCGGGAGCGTTCGTGCTGGTCGCCCAGCACGGCGACCAGACAGACGGCCTGCTGCTGGGACGCACGGTCGGTCCCACGCTGTTCGCCGACCAGGTGACCGTCGACCTGGAGGCGCTGTACGTGCGGGCCTCGGCGCGGCGCCGGGGCGTAGGCCACGCCCTGCTGGTCGAGCTGGTCGCGGTGGCCGAGGCGGCGGGGGCGACCGAGGTGTTCGCCGCACCGTTGCCCGGTGCGCGGGGGGTGCGCCGGTTCTTGGCCCGCGCCGGATTCCAGGCGGCGGCGAACTACCGGGTCGTGACGACCGCGGCGCTGAGACGCCGGCTGGCCGTGGACCAGTCGTCGGCGGTCCGTCCGGTGTCGGGTGCCATCACCCGGCTCGTCGCTCTGCGGCGTCAGACCCTGGCCACCGGCGAGCTGCCGAGCCTTCAGGACGGTGTCGACGGGCCCGTGGCCACGACCAAGCAGGTCAACCGCGCGGTGCAGACCCGTCGACCGGTGGAGTCCTCGACGGTGACCTCGTAGGACGCCACCGTCTGCCCCAGGTGCAGGGCGGTGGCGGTACCGACGACGTGCCCTTCGCGCACCGCCCGGTGGTGGGTGGCGCTGATCTCGATTCCGACGGCAGCCCGGTCCGGACCGGCGTGCGCGGCCGCGGCCATCGACCCCAGGGTCTCGGCCAGCACCACGGAGGCACCGCCGTGCAGCAGCCCTGCAGGCTGGGTGTTGCCGGCCACGGGCATGGTGCCGGTGGCCCGCTGCGCTGACACCTCCTGCACCTCGATGCCCATCTGCCGGGCCAGCGGCCCGACGGCCGAGGTTCCGGGGGTCGAGGATCCGGTCGCGCCGGGCGTCGGGGTAGCCATGACGGATAGGTTGGCACCGTGAGCCCGCAGCCGTCATCTCCGTCGTCGTCTCGTCCGTCGTCGCGCCCGCTGCCGTCGTCCGACCGGCTGCTGCTGATCGACGGCCACTCGATGGCCTACCGCGCGTTCTACGCCCTGCCGGTGGAGAACTTCGCCACGTCGTCCGGGGTGCCGACCAACGCCGTGTACGGCTTCGTGTCGATGCTCGCCAGCCTGCTGCGCGACGAGCAGCCGACGCACGTCGCGGTGGCTTTCGACGTGGGCCGCACCACGTTCCGCAACGATCGCTACCCCGAGTACAAGGCGACCCGCAGCGAGACCCCCGAGCCGTTCCGCGGCCAGGTCGAGCTGATCGAGGAGGTGCTGGCCGCCATGTCGATCCCGGCGCTGACCAAGCCGGACTTCGAGGCGGACGACATCATGGCCACCATGGCCGCCCGGGCCGCGGCCGAGGGGATGACGGTGCTGGTCTGCTCCGGCGACCGGGACACGTTCCAGCTGGTGAACGAGAAGGTCACCGTGCTGTACCCGGTGCGTGGGGTGTCCGAGCTGCGCCGGATGACGCCCGAGGAGATCACCGAGCGGTACGGGGTGCCCCCGGAGCGCTCCCCGGACCTGGCGGCGCTGGTCGGGGAGTCCAGCGACAACCTGCCGGGGGTACCGGGTGTGGGGCCGAAGACCGCGGCCAAGTGGATCACCGCCTACGGCGACCTGGCTGCGGTCCTCGCGGCGGCCGAGGCTGGGCAGATCGGCGGGAAGGTCGCCGCGTCGCTGCGCGAGCACGTGGACCAGGTGCGGCTGAACCGCGAGCTGAACGCTCTGGTCACCGACCTGGAGCTGCCGTTGTCCCCGGCCGGGCTGGCGGTCCAGCCCTGGGACAGGCAGACCTTGCACGAGGTGATGGACTCGTTGGAGTTCCGCACCCTGCGTGACCGCCTGTTCCAGATGATGCCCGACGACGCACCGCCGCCCGCCGACGCGGCAGACCTCGACCTGGTGGACCTGGCGCCGGGCGGCCTGGCGGCCTGGTTGGACGGGCGCGGGCTGCTCGGGCTGGACGTGCGCGGCACCGGACGCCCGGCGGCCGGCGACGCCTGGGAGGTGGCCCTGGCCGACCGTTCCGGGTCGGCGGTGGTGCTCGACCTGGGGTCGCTGGGCCCGGACGACGAGCAGGCGCTGGCCGGGTGGCTGGCCGGTCCGTCCCCGAAGGCGGTGCACGGCGCCAAGACGGCCCGTCACGCCCTGGCCGGGCGGGGGCTGGAGCTGGCCTCGGTGGCCTTCGACACCGAGCTGGCGGCCTACCTGTGCCAGCCTGACCGGCGGGTCTACGACCTGAGCGACCTGGCGGTGGCCTGGTTGCGCCGCGAGCTGGTGATGGTCGACGACGGCGACCAGGGGATGCTGGACCTCGGGCTGGGCGGCACCGGGGCGGACCGGCAGGCGGCGACCCGCGCTCAGGCTGTGGTGGACCTCGTGGAGGTGCTCGACGCGGCCCTGGCCGACCGTGAGGCCTGCCAGCTGCTGCGCGAGGTCGAGCTGCCGCTGCAGCTGGTGCTGGGTCGGATGGAGGGTGCTGGCGTGGCCGTCGACGATGGCTGCCTGGCCGAGCTGGAGGTCGGGTTCGACGCCCAGGTGCGCCAGGCCGCCGAGCAGGCGTACCAGGTGATCGGCCGGGAGGTGAACCTGGGCTCGCCGAAACAGCTGCAGGACGTGCTCTTCGGCGAGCTGGGCATGCCGAAGACCAAGAAGATCAAGACCGGCTGGACCACGGACGCCGCCGCCCTGGCCGACCTGTTCGTCCGCACGGAGCACCCGTTCCTGGCGCACCTGCTGGCGCACCGCGACGCGATGAGGATGCGCCAGACCGTCGAAGGGCTGCGCCGGTCGGTGCTGCCCGACGGGCGTATCCACACCACCTTCCAGCAGACGATCGCCGCGACCGGGCGCCTGTCGTCGGCGGACCCGAACCTGCAGAACATCCCGGTGCGGACCGAGGAGGGCCGGCGGATCCGGTCGGCGTTCGTCGTGGGCGCCGGCTACGAGACGCTGCTGACGGCCGACTACTCGCAGATCGAGATGCGGATCATGGCCCACCTGTCCGGCGACGCGGGCCTCATCGAGGCCTTCCGGTCGGGGGAGGACCTGCACAGTTATGTCGCCTCCCACGTTTTCGGGGTGGCGACCGACCAGGTCACCGCGGCGCAACGGTCGAAGATCAAGGCCATGAGCTACGGCCTGGCGTACGGGTTGTCGTCGTACGGGTTGTCCCAGCAGCTGGGTATCGACGTCCACGAGGCGTCCACGCTGCGCGAGGACTACTTCGAACGGTTCGGCGGGGTGAGGGCGTACCTGGTCGGGGTTGTCGCGCAGGCCCGCAAGACCGGCTTCACCCAGACGCTGCTGGGTCGGCGCCGGTACCTGCCTGACCTGACCAGCGACCAGCGGATCCGCCGCGAGGCTGCCGAGCGCATGGCCCTCAACGCCCCCATCCAGGGCACCGCCGCCGACCTGATCAAGCTGTCCATGCTCGGGGTGGACGCCGCGCTGACCCGCCAGGGACTGCGCTCGCGGATGGTCCTCCAGGTGCACGACGAGCTGGTCCTGGAGGTCGCCCCCGGGGAGGCCGACGAGGTCGAGGCGCTGGTCCGCACCCAGATGGGTGCCGCCGGTGACCACCTGCCCGACGGTCCGCTGGACGTTCCCCTGGACGTGTCGGTGGGCACCGGTCCGTCCTGGCGCGACGCCGCCCACTGAGGAGACGGCGGACCGTCGCCGCCCTGCCCTGTACGGACGGGGCGGCGGGTTGGGGGTGCCGCCTCGGGCCGGCAGGCAACCTCTCGGGCCGGTGGGGTGTCTGTGGGACATGAGCACAATGGACGCCGTGGCCGAGAACCCGGGCTGGGGAGCACGCGACGAGGAGTTCACCTCGTTCATGGCCGAGGCTCTGCCGACGCTGACCCGTGCCGCGTGGTGCCTGGCGCGGGACGAGCACCGGGCAGCCGACCTGGTGCAGCAGGCTCTGGTGTCCACCTATGTGGCGTGGCCCAGGGTGCGCGATCCGATGTCGTACGTGCGGCGGGCCATGACCAACCAGTGGTTCAACAGCACCCGCAACGGTCGGCGGGAGGTCCTGGCCGTCCCGCACGAGATGCCGGAGAGCGGGCAGTGCGACGGGACCGACGCGGTGGCGGAGCGAGACCGCCTGGGACGGGCGCTGGCCCGGCTGGGCGCACGGCAACGCCGGGTGGTCGTGCTGCGCCACGTGAAGGGGTTCAGCGAGAAGGAGGTGGCCGAGATGCTGGGCGTCTCGGTCGGGACCGTGAAGTCGACGTCGTCACGTGGCCTGGGTCGGCTGCGCGCGACCCTCGAGGAGGAGCACCTGATGAGCGACAGCGCACCGAGCGCACCAGGACCGACGATCCCCGTGGACACCGGGGCCGTCGTGCGCCAAGGGCACCGACGACGCCGCACCCGGGCGGCCGCGGCTGCGGTCACCGCGGTGGTGCTGGTCGTGGGTGCGGTCGCATTCATGGTGCTGCGGCCCGGCGCCCCTGCCGCTCCGGCGCACCTGCCCGGCCCCAGCCCCACGACCTCGGTCGTGGACCAGGGTTCGGGCGGCGCGGTGACCGTGCCGGAGGGGGCGACGGTGAGCCAGACCATCGAGCAGATCGCTGGGAAGACGAGCATCTCGGTGGAGGATCTGAATGCGGCGATCGCGGATCCGGGGTCGATCGGGTTGCCGGCTGAGGCGAACGGGATCGTGGAGGGTTGGTTGTATCCGACGACGTATGACGTGGACC
>JAVBSR010000105.1:0-9457 GCA_031556715.1 Cellulomonas sp. | reverse complement strand
GTGGGGGTTGGCAGCGCTGCCCCCACCCACCCACGACAGAGGTATCGAACCCGAGGCCGACCTCCACCCAGCCCGCGGACGCGAGTACCGCACGACCGGCGCGGAGGCGTGTCGGTGGTCGGATGGAGGATCGGAGCATGTCCACCGATCTCGCGGCGCGCTCCTCAAGGCCCTGACATGGCCGCCGATGCCCCACGGGCCGCGATCCTGCACGCCGACCTGGACGCGTTCTACGCCTCGGTGGAGCAGCGTGACGACCCGCGCCTGCGTGGGCGGCCGGTCGCCGTGGGGGGTGGCGTGGTGCTCGCCGCCTCGTACGAGGCCAAGCGCCGGGGCGTGCGCACCGCCATGAACGGCTGGCAGGCGCGCACGCTGTGCCCGGGGCTGATCGTGGTGCGCCCGCGCTTCGAGGCCTACACGGCGGCCAGCCGGGCGGTGTTCGCCGTCTTCGCGGACACCACCCCGCTGGTCCAGGGCGTCTCGATCGACGAGGCGTTCCTCGACGTGCGCGGCCTGCACCGCATCGACGTGGCGCCCGTCGACATCGCGGCCCGGCTGCGCGCCCGGATCCGCACCGAGGTGGGGCTGCCGATCACCGTGGGGGTGGCGCGCACACCGTTCCTGGCGAAGGTCGCCAGCCGGGTGGCCAAACCTGACGGGCTGCTCGTGGTCGAACCGCAGGGCGAGGACGCGTTCTTGCACCCGTTGCCGGTCGAGATGCTGTGGGGTGTCGGCGAGGTGACCGCCGCCAAGCTGCACGCCTACGGCGTGACGACGGCCGGTGACCTGGCCGAGCTGCCGCTGCGGGCACTGGTCGGGGCGCTCGGCCCGGCCCAGGGCCGCCACCTGTACGCGGTCGTCCGCGGGCACACGCCCGAACGGGTCGAGACCGGTCGACGTCGCGGTTCGGTCGGCGCCCAACGGGCGCTGGGGCGCGGCCCGCACGACCCGGAGCACCTGCGCGCCGTCCTGCTCGGCCTGGTGGACCGGGTGTCCCGGCGCCTGCGCGCCGGCAACCGGCTGGCCCGCACCGTGGTGCTGCGCCTGCGCTTCGCCGACTACACGCGCGCCACCAGGTCCCGCTCGCTGCCGCAGCCGACCTCCTCGAGTGCCGACTTCGCCGCCGCGGCCACCCGTCTGCTCACCCAGGCGCAGGGCATGCTCGCCGAACGGGGGGTGACTCTCGTCGGCGTGGCGCTCACTGGGCTGGAGCGCGCGGACCACTGGCAACCGGCGCTCGACCTGGACGGGCACGCCACCACCCACCTGGACGCGGCGCTCGACGCCGTCGCAGACCGCTTCGGCCGGGACGCCGTCGTCCGGGGCACGCTCCTGCGCCACGGCACCGGCTTCGAGATGCCGACCCTCCCCGACCCCGTCGACGAGGCGTGACGACCGGGCCCGTCGCGCGAATGCCGACGCTGGTGTCGACCTCAGACCACCAGCCGGGCAGGTTCCCGCCACGGCACTGGCTCCGCGGTCCTGGCGCTCCGTCGACGGGACGTCACGACCGGCCGGCCCACCTCACGCACGTCCATGCCGGCACCGTCGGCGGCGGGCTCATACCAGCAGCCGGGCGCCAGGGGCCGGGCCGGTGGCGGTCAGGACGCGGTCGGCCAGGCCGGAGAGGGTCAGGCTGGCGGCGATGACCTGGGCGTGGGCCCGGTTGCGGGCCAGCGCGGCGACGGTCGGGCCCGATCCCGAGACGACGACACCCAGTGCCCCGGCCTCGCGGGCGGCCTTCATGGTGCGGGCCAGCTCGGGGGCCAGGTGCAGGGCCGCCGGCTCGAGGTCGTTGTGCAGCGCGGCGCCCAGGGCGTGCGGGTCGCCGGTGCGCAGCGCGTGCATGAGCTCGACGTCAGGCTCGACGGCCGGTGCCGGGTGGTCGCTGCCACGCAGAGCGTCCAGGGTGCGGAACACCTCCGGCGTGGACAGTCCGCGACCCGCCAGGGCGAACACCCAGTGGAACTCGCCGGCCACCATCGCCGCGGTGAGCACGTCGCCCCGGCCGGTGCCGACCGCGGTGTGCCCGACCAGCGCGAACGGCACGTCGGCGCCGAGCAGCCGGGCCAGGTCGAGCAGGTCGTCGCGGGAGGCCGCGGTGCCCCACAGCTCGTCCAGGGCGACCAGGGTGGCCGCCGCGTCGGCCGAGCCGCCGGCCATGCCCCCGGCCACCGGCACCTGCTTGTCGAGGTGCAGGTGCACGCCCTCGCTGATCCCGGCCCGACGGGCCAGCAGGTGCGCGGCCCGCACCGCCAGGTTCGACCCGTCGGTCGGGACCGCCTCGGCGTGCTCACCGCTGACGGTGACGGTGACGTCCTCCGCAGAGGTGGCCACGACCTCCTCGTACAGCGACACCGCCTGGAACACGGTGACCAGCGGGTGGTACCCGTCGGCCCCGGGCGGCCCGGCACGCAGGGACAGGTTGACCTTGCCGGGGGCGCGGGCGCGCACCCAGTCGGTCGGTTCGGACAGCGCGGAGGTCACGGCGTCACTGTGCCAGGTCTGGCCGGGCCCAGGTGCTCGGCGAGGCGGGCGAAGTCCGTCACGCTCAGACGCTCGCCACGGTCGGTGGGGTCCAGGCCGGCTGCCGTCAACGCCGCCGAGGCGGCGGCACCCGACCCGGCCAGCGGCGCCAGGGCCGCCCGGAGCATCTTGCGGCGCCCGGCGAAAGCGGCGTCGACCACGGTGAACACCTGCGCGCGGTCGGCCGTCGTGGACGGCGGGTCGCGCCGTTCCAGGCGGACCAGCGCCGAGTCGACGTTCGGCACGGGCCAGAACACCGACGGGCTCACGGTCGCGGTCCGGCGGGCCTCGGCGTACCAGGCGGTCTTCACGCTGGGCACCCCGTAGACCCGGCTGCCGGGAGCGGCAGCCAGCCGGTCGGCCACCTCCGCCTGCACCATGACCAGGCCGCGGCGCACCGGGTCGAACCGTTCCAGGAACGTCAGCAGCACCGGCACCGCCACGTTGTACGGCAGGTTCGCGACCAGCGAGGTCGGCACCGGGTCAGGCAGCTCGACGACGTCCAGCGCGTCGGCGACCAGCACGGTCAGGCGCAGCCGGCCGGTGGCGTCACGCACCTGACCGGCGACCGGACCGTCGTCCGGCACGTCGACCTGCCAGCCGGGCGTCTGCTCGGCCACCGTCAGGGGCAGCCGACGGGCCAGGACCGGGTCGATCTCGACCGCGACGACGTCAGCCCCCGCCGCGAGCAGCCCCAGGGTCAGCGAACCCAGACCCGGACCGACCTCGACCACCCGCTCCCCCGGCGCGACCTGCGCCTGCCGGACGATCTTGCGCACCGTCCCCGCGTCGATGACGAAGTTCTGCCCCCACGACTTTCGCGGCCGGATCCCGGCCGTCGCGGCCAGCTCCCGCACCCGCGCAGGGGTGAGCAGCACCGGCCCGTCAGACGTCACACCCCCACGCTACCGGCTGGGATCGGTCCCGAGACGACGCGGCACCCACAGCAGAGCTGTGGGCGACCGCCCGCCGCGGAGGTCGTCACCGTCGGCCTGCGGTGGCCGGCGCCGGGGACAGCGCGGCCCGGGACCCCGCAGGATCCCGGGCCGACGGCTGCGATCAGCTGAACAGGCGGGGGCCGCACTGCGGCCACTGCCCGGCACCGGAACGCTCGTAGAGCATCTGGGCGCGCTGGGTCTGCTCGGACGAGGACGCCTGGGACGGCAGGCCAGAGCCGCCGACCGACTGCCACGTCGACACCGAGAACTGGTACAGCCCGTGGTACTTGCCGCTCTTCGACACCGCGCCGGGGTTGCCACCGGACTCGCACTGCGCCAGGGCGGCCCAGTTGAGACCCGAGGCCGAACCGCTCGGGGTCGGGGTGCTGCCGCCGCCGGTGGACGGCGCCTGCGTCTGGGCGGGCGCCGGCGCGGGCTTGGGCTTCGGCTTGCTGCCGACAGCGACCACCTCGTCCACCGGGGCGGTGGTCACGTCGTCGGACAGCAGCTCGCGGGCCCGCTCGGCACCGTCGGCGGTGGTCACCCGCTCCACGACCGTCCGCACCCCGGGCACCCCCGCGGTCACGACCGCGCTGGTGCCGACGGTGCGCTCCGGGTCGTCGGTCTGGCTCGAGGAGAACGGGATCTCGCTGGTGGTGGTGACGTCTTCGGTGACCACCCGGACGACGACGACCTTCACGCTGTCGCCGTCGGGCACGACGGTGACCTCGTCGGCCGGTGTCAGGTCGACCCCGGCGTCGGTCAGGGCCTCGGCCACCTGCACGTCACCGGCAGCCACGTCGATGGTGCCACCGTCGACGACGATGTCGGCCGGGCCGTCGGCGGTCAGGTCCAGGGGGAGCTCGGGCTGGCCGTCGGCGGCACGGGGGGCGACGAGCGCCACCTCGCCGTGCTCGTCGGACAGGGTCTTCAGCGCTTCGTCGGCCGTGAGAGCGGTGCTCCACACGGTCGTCGGGCCGTCGGCGGTGACGATGGGCAGCTCCTTGGCGTGCCGCACCACGATCGTCGCGCCGTCACGCATGCGGCCGGAGACCAGGTCACGCTCGCCGACGTTGACGTCCTGCTGCTCCAGCAGCCCGGACACCGAACCGGCGAAGGTCGACACGGTGCGCACCTTGCCGTCAACGTCGAGGGTGACGGTCTTGTGCACGGCGGCGACGGCGAACCCGCCACCCGTCAGGACCAGCGCCACCACGGCGCCGGCGACGAGGAGGGCCCGACGACCCGGTCGGCGGCGCCTGGCACGCACTGTCGGAAGCGGGGCAGTCGAGGTCGGAAGCTGGCTCGCGTCGGTGCTCGACTGCGGGATTCGGGTCGTCGTACTCACTTGGCTCCAGCCGTTGCAGGATCCGGTCACGGTGGTCTGGTTGGAGACCGAGTGCCTGGTGGTTGACCACCGTGGCGACACGCACCGCCCGTGGGCGGGGCGCCGGTCCCAGACCTGCCGATCCGGCTTACGGACCGGACGAGGCGGATCGCCTGCGTTCGGCCGTCACCCTCTCGTCGGCAGCTGAACCCCCATTAAGAGCAGTCCGAGTCGAAAGCGAGATCAGACCGTAACAAGATCGTGACCATCCCCGCAAACGGCGCAGCGGGAGACAGAGGCGGCGAGGCTGGTCAGCCCAGGGAAAGATGGACGTCCTTGGGGTGGTCGACATCGAACGCGATGGTGCGCTCTTCGACCGCACCGGGGGCGATGCGCAGGGTCCAGGTGACCTCGCCGGTGTCGGCGTCGAGCTCGCCGCCCGACAGCTCGCGCGGCGTGACGGCGATGTCGCTGTCGGCCGACAGCGGGATCTGGTCGTGCAGCACCAGCTCGACCTCGGTGGGCTTGGTGTTGCGCACCGCGATGGTCCACGCCCGGGTGGCCCGCGACCGGCGGCCCAGCCGGTGCCGTGCCAGCTCGTCGGACTTCTGGCGGGTGACGAAGATCGCCGCGTCGCGGCCGAGTGCGACGTCCAGCTCGTCCTCGGTGGTGCCGGTGTCCACGAAGGTCATGCCCACGTACCGGTTCTCCAAGAAGACCTTGGCCGGGCCGGGCGGCAGGTCGAGCTGGTCCCAGCCGTCCAGGCGCGCCTGGAGGAAGGCGTCCCGGTCCAGCTTGGGGACGGCCACGTGCCGGTACCGGGCCTGGACGGCCAGCTCGAGCACGTCGAGCACCCGCTCGCCCTGGCCCGACTCCAGACGGCAGGGGGTGGTGATCGTCCACTGGGACGCGTTGGCGGTGGCCTCGCCTGCGTCCCCGTACACCATCATCGGCTCCACCCCGGTAGGAGCAGCGGCCTTGAGGGCTCGTCCCGCAGGCACCTCGTCCGCCGTCCCGTCGAACGACTCCATGGAACCCAGACGCATCTGCGGCGCCGTCGGGCGGGGGACGCGCAACCGCCACGGGTCGAGCTCGGGTGCAGCGCCGCCCATCCCAGGGCGCGCGGTGGAGACCACCAGCGGGACGTCCGACCAGTCCTCGCCCGTGTCTTGCGCGACACAGGCGGTGAAAGCCAGGCGAACCGGCCCGGTCAGGTCGTCCACCCGCAGCTCGTGCTGCGGCCGCCAGCGCGCCCGGCGGGTGAAGTAGCCCACGGTGATCTCCGGGGCGTCCGGTGCGAGGCTCTCGCACTCCACGACCACACGCCCCACCGGGTCGGGGAGTTCCTGACCCAGGTCTGCCAGGGCCTGCTCGAGCCGCTCGCGGTGACGCTGAGCCTCGACCAGGTCGCGACGACGCTCGGACAGCGCTTGCCGCACCGCGCCCAGCTGGGCGTCCAGATACCCGTCCAGCTGGCTGAGCAGCGCCACGGAAGCGTCGGTCCGCTCTCCCAGCCGACAGTTGGCGACGGCGAACTGCCCGCGGGCCTCCAGGACCGCGATGGCGTCGTCGAGCCTGCTCACCTCGGCCTTGGCCTCGTCCAGCCGCGCCACCAGGTCCTGGCGGCGCGAGCCCGGCCCGGCCGGCTGGGACCGGTCCACCGCGAAGTCCAGCGAGACCAGCCGGGTGCCGCTGCTCAGCGCCGCCGTCAGCGAGTCCCCCTCGACCTGCCAGGGCACGACGATCTCCACGGTGCGCCGTCCCGTCCCCGCCGGCAGGGTGGCGGTGCGCGTGACCGTCGCGCCGTCCGGGTGGACGACGACCTGGGTGATGCGTGAGGCGACGGTGGTGGGCGTCATGGTGTCCTTCCGGTTGCCGTCCCGTCACGGTGGCGACCAGCCGACCGCGACAGGCCGCGTCACGAGCGACATCGTCCCTGGGCGCCGGGGTGCAGGCCCAGCCGTGCCTTAGTACCAGCCCTTGGCCTGGAAGGACGACCAGGCACCGCAGGGAGTCGAGTAACGCCCGGCGATGTAGTTCAGGCCCCAGGTGATCTGCGTGGCCGGGTTGGTCCGCCAGTCGTCGGCGACGGTCGCCATCTTCGACCCGGGCAGGGCCTGCGGGATGCCGTAGGCACCCGACGACTTGTTCTCGGCGTTGATCCGCCAGCCGCTCTCCCGGTTCCACAGCTGGACCAGGCAGGCGAACTGCTGGTCGTCCCAGCCGCGGGCAGCCACCATCTCCTGGGCGATGGCCTGCGCGGACCCCGGGTCGACGTTCGTCACCGGCGGCACCGTCTGGGTGCCGACGCGCACGATCTCGGCCACGGGCGCGACGGTGACGGTGGAGGCGATCGGCGTCCGGGAGACCACGACCCCGTTGACCGTCTCGACGTGGTAGGTGATGGTACGGACCCCGGCCTTGCCGCGGGTGCCGACCTTCCGGTCACCCTTGACCAGGGTGGGGTCCTCGACCTCGGTGGTCTCGTACGGCACCGCCTCGGTCGCCGTGTCCCCTGCCGACTGGGCCCGGGTCACGACGACCACCAGCCCGTCCACCGCCGTCGCGCCCAACGGCACCGACAGCCGGTCGGCCGAGTCCAGCACCACACCGACGTCGACCAGCGCGTCGCGCACCGTGCCGCCGTCGGTCACCGCGTCGATCGCCTGCCCGTCGACGACGACGTGCACCGTCTTGACCGTGGAGACCAGCAGCGTGCCGCGGCCCACCGGATCGGACCGGGAGGCCGAGGTGCGGACGTCGTCGCGCAGGCCCAGACCGTCGACCACCTCGCCGACAGAGCCGGCGGTCGTCCACATCGTCTGCTGCGCGCCGTCCACCTGGACGGTGATCTGCCGGGCGTGCCGGACCACGACTCTCGAGGGCACCCGTTGGTCTGCCGACGGGATGACGAGGTCACGCGGGCCCACCTCGATGCCTTCGTTGGCCAGCAGGTCACCCACCGTGCGGGCGTACCCCTCGACGTGGATCGGCTGCCCGTCCACCTCGACCACGGCCGAGGTGTGCAGCAGGGCGAAAGCGCTGGTCGAGGCGACGACCAGGGCCAGGACCGCGAGCTGGACAGCCAGCCGCGCCCCTCGCGCGCGCGGACGCCGGCGCTCCCGGTGCGCCAAGCGAGACCTGGCCAATGAAGTCCTCTCCTCACACCGCGGTACGTCGTCGACCGGCTTCGACTGCCCGGTGCAGAACTGACTAGCCACCGTAACCGATCCGTGACCCCAATGAGGCGGTTTTGGGGGGCGATGTGAGAATCGTCACCATGCGCCGTACAGGCGCAGCGCGTTGGCGGTGACCAGCGCACAGGTCTCGGCGACCGTCAGGCCCCGCACCTGGGCCAGCCCGGCCACGGTCAGCGGCACCAGGTACGACGAGGCCGGGCGCCCCCGGTGCGGCATCGGGGTGAGGAACGGCGCGTCGGTCTCGACCAGCAGCAGGTGCTCGGGCACCACCGCGGCGGCGGCCCGCAGCGCGTCGTTGGCCTTGTAGGTCAACGGTCCGGCGAACGAGCAGGCCCAGCCGTGCTCGGCGCAGGTGCGGGCCAGGTCGACGTCGCCGGAGAAGCAGTGGATGACGGTGCGCTCCGGGGCGCCGTCACGCCGCAGCACCTCGACCATGTCGGCGTGCGCGTCCCGGTCGTGCACCTGCACCGCCAGGTCCAGCTCCCGGGCGATGGCCAGGTGGGCCCGGAAGGCCTCGCGCTGGGCCGCCCGCCCCGCCTCCGAGGTGCGGAAGTAGTCCAGGCCGGTCTCCCCCACCACCCGCACCCGGTCGTGAACCGCGGCCACCCGGGCCACGGCGGCCAGGGCCTCGTCCAGCGGCACGGCGTGCCGTGGCTCGACCCGCGGCGCCAGCCCGTCGGGCCCGACCTCGCGCACCCCGGCGTGCAGGGCCGCCTCGTTGGGGTGGATCGCCACCGCACCCAGCACCCGGGGGTCGGCGTCGGCCATCGCTGCGGTGGTCTCCAGGGCGTCGTAGTCGCAGCCCACCTCGACCACCCGGCTCACCCCGACCGACGAGGCCAGGTCCAGGTGCTCGACCAGACGAGACGTGTGCTGCCGGGCGTCGCCCCGAGACCAGCCCGCCGCGACCAGGGCCTCGGCCACGGCCGGCCAGCCAGGACCGGCGTCGGGGACGCCGCCCGGCCGTTCTGGCAGGTCAGATCCTGCCCGTCCGGCGGCCATCTGCAGGTGGGCGTGGTTGTCGACCACCTCGACCGGCAACCGCTCGGGCGGGGGCGGCCAGCTGCGGTCTCGCGGCACGGCTACTCGGCCGACCCGGACAGCTGGGCGTCCAGCCGGGCCAGCTCCTCGTCGATCCCCGCCGGGTCCAGCTTGCGGAAGATCGGCGTGGGCTTGGCCACCGGCGTGCCGGGCACCACCGGTTCGGGCGCCCACCCGGGCACCTGGCGGTAGTCGCCGGTGATCACCGGGTAGTGGCGCGACGGGTCGTCCAGGTCGGTGACCTCCTCGACGCGCGGCTGCGGCGAGAACTCACCGGTGCCGCCCAGCGTCTCGTGCACCTGCTGGGCCGAGAACGGCAGGAACGGTGCCAGCAGCCGGTTGAGGTCGGCCACGGCCTGGGTCAGGGTGTGCAGCACGGTGCCGTGCCGCTCCGGGTCGGTCTTGAGCTTCCACGGCTCGGTCTC
>JAVBSR010000073.1:0-28638 GCA_031556715.1 Cellulomonas sp. | reverse complement strand
GGAAGAGCTGCTCGAAGCCCTGCTGGAACGGATCAAGGGCCCCGACTTCCCGACCGCCGCCACCATCCTGGGCCACCGTGCCATCGAGGACGCCTACCGCACCGGCCGCGGGTCGATCACCATGCGGGCCGTGGTCGAGGTGGAGGAGATCCAGGGCCGCACCTGCCTGGTGGTCACCGAGCTGCCGTACCAGGTGAACCCCGACTCGCTGGCCAGCAAGATCGCCGAGCTGGTCAAGGACAACCGGGTGCAGGGCATCGCCGACCTGCGCGACGAGACCTCCGGCCGCACCGGTCAGCGCCTGGTCATCGTGCTCAAGCGCGACGCCGTCGCCAAGGTGGTGCTGAACAACCTCTACAAGCACACCCAGCTGCAGGAGACCTTCGGCGCCAACATGCTGGCCCTGGTCGACGGTGTGCCCCGGACGCTGAGCATCGACGCGTTCGTGCGCCACTGGACCGCCCACCAGCTCGAGGTCATCCGACGGCGCACCGAGTACCGCCTGGCCGCGGCCGAGCGCGAGATCCACATCTTCCGCGGCTACCTCAAGGCCCTGGACCAGATGGACGCCGTCATCGCGCTCATCCGGGCCTCGGCCAGCGCCGAAGCCGCCCGCGAGGGCCTGAAAGACCTGCTCGACATCGACGACGAGCAGGCCACCGCCATCCTGCGCATGCAGCTGCGCCAGCTGGCCGCGCTGGAGCGTCAGGCCATCCTCGACAAGCACGCCGAGCTGGAAGCCGCCATCGCCGGGTTCCGGGCCATCCTGGCCGACGTCGGCCGGCAGCGGCAGATCGTCTCCGAAGAGCTGGCGGCCATCGTCGACAAGTACGGCGACGACCGGCGCACCCGGATCCTGCCGTTCGACGGCGAGGTGAACATCGAAGACCTCATCGCCGAGGAGGAGGTCGTCGTCACCATCACGCGCGGCGGCTACGCCAAGCGCACCCGGTCGGACAGCTACAAGGCCCAGCACCGCGGCGGCAAAGGGGTGCGCGGCGCCCAGCTGCGCCAGGACGACATCGTCGACCACTTCTTCGTCACCACCACCCACCACTGGCTGCTGTTCTTCACCAACCTGGGCCGGGTGTACCGGGCCAAGGCCTACGAGCTGCCCGAGGCCGGCCGTGACGCCAAGGGTCAGCACGTGGCCAACCTGCTGGCCTTCCAGCCCGGGGAGACCATCGCGCAGGTCCTGGACCTGCGCGACTACGCCGACGCGCAGTACCTGGTGCTGGCCACCCGGCGCGGCCTGGTCAAGAAGACCCGCCTGGCCGACTACGACTCCAACCGTTCCGGCGGTGTCATCGCCATCAACCTGCGCGAGGACGACGACGGTGCCTCCGACGAGGTGGTCGCCGCCCGGCTGGTCGACCCGGAGCAGGACATCGTCCTGGTCTCCCGCAAGGGCCAGTCGCTGCGCTTCACCGCCACCGACGAGATGCTGCGCCCCATGGGCCGGGCCACCTCCGGGGTCACCGGCATGAAGTTCCGGGCCGACGACGAGCTGCTGGCCATGGACGTGGTGCGCGACGAGGCGTCGCTGTTCACCGTCACCCAGGGCGGCACCGCCAAGCGCACCGTGCTGTCGACCGACAACTACCGCCAGCAGGGCCGCGCCGGGCTGGGCATCCGGGTGGCGAACCTGCCCGGGCGCGGCGGCGACCTGGTCGGGGCGCTCGTCGTCGACCCCGACGACGAGGTGCTCGTCATCATGGAACGCGGCAAGATCGTGCGCTCCGCGGTGGCCGAGGTCAACGAGACCGGGCGCACCACCCAGGGGGTGATCTTTGCGAAACCCGACGCTGGTGACCGGATCATCGCGATCGCTCGCAATACTGAGCGCCATCTGGGCGACGATGCAGCTAACGTGGAGGGTGCCGCACCCGCCGAGGTCGCGGCCGACGAGCCCGCCGAAGGCCGCGCTGGGGAACACATCGGGGAGGACGCATGACCAAGACGCCCAAGGACGGGCCACCACCGGGCGCCACCGCGGTCGACGTCAAGGTGGACGACGACAAGACCGTGAAGATCTCCCGACCCTCCGCGGAACCAGAAGCGCAGGTCACCGAGCAAGAAGAAGACGCCACGCCGCTCGGCGCCGCCGTCGAGGCGACCACAGGCTGGCTCAAGAAGGTCTCCTACGCCACGACAGCAAGGGTGTCTT
The DNA here is from genome assembly GCA_031556715.1 of Cellulomonas sp. Taxonomy (GTDB): domain Bacteria; phylum Actinomycetota; class Actinomycetes; order Actinomycetales; family Cellulomonadaceae; genus Cellulomonas. The sequence continues at coordinate 26,471 of JAVBSR010000073.1, read as the reverse complement.
CGGCGTACGCTGCGGCTGCCCGGTCAGACAGCGAGGAGGCCGCCATGGCCGCAGCGAGCACCCAAGCACCACCCGTCGCCACGCCCTCCCCCGTCGCGGGATGGCCTGCCGAACCGGTCGTCGCCCCGCCCGTGGACACCGCCCCGGCGGCCGCCCCGACCGTCGGGCCCGTCATCGGCCCGGCCGCGGGCAGCTCCGTCGGGCCCCGACGGGTGCGGCTGGTCGTGGCCCGGGTCGACCCGTGGTCGGCCATGAAGCTGTCGTTCCTCATGTCCTTCGCCCTGGGCATCATGGGCGTCATCGCCGCCGCAGCCATGTGGCTGGCCCTCGACGGGCTCCAGGTCTTCGCCAAGATCGAAGACCTCGTCACCCAGGTCGCCAGCGCCGACGGTGCCGCCACGGTCATGAGCTACTTCGGGTTCGGCAAGGTCCTGTCCAGCGCCATGCTCGTCGGCGTGATCGACGTCTTCCTGCTGACCGCGCTCGGCACCATCGCCGCCTTCCTCTACAACGTCGTCGCGGCACTGGTCGGCGGCCTGCACGTCTCCGTCACCGACGAGTGATGAGCTTGGCGTCCGGTACCCCCGCAGGGTAGTCTCACCAGGCGCACGGGCCTATAGCTCAGACGGTTAGAGCGCTTCCCTGATAAGGAAGAGGTCACAGGTTCAAGTCCTGTTAGGCCCACCATGTGGTCGAAGTTCCAACCCTGCCCCTCTCAACGGGGGGCGGGGTTGCTTCGTCTGGGGCGGGGTTGCTTCGTCTGGGACGAGGTTGATGTCGGGGTGTTGATGTCGGGGTGCAGTTGGGCGGTGCGCTGCCAGAACTCGGCGTGAAGGCGGTTGGGCGGGTCGAGGATCGTCTCGTAGACGCCGGTGAACTCTGAGCGCACGTCGAGGTCTTCGGTGAGGGGATGGGTCTGCTGTGCGGACTGGTGACGGTTCCTAGCCACGCAGCCAGGTTGGCTGGCGTGCTCATGGTGGTCTCGAACTGGACGGGTCAACCGTCCGAGGCGGGTTTGGTGTCGGCGGTGGTGGTAGGTGCTTCGATCCAGGTGACGATCGCGATGCGTAGCTCTTGGCGGGGCGCAGCAGCATGGCGGGCTCCTGGCCGGACTGTCGTGGCGTACCGAGACCGCTACGGCGTCACCGGCCCCAGCCCACTCGGGCTGCCCGCCGACACCGATGCGCAGAAGATCGACGCTGCCCGAGCACCGGCAGCCCTGGCACGAGCCCGCCAACTCGCTTTCACCAAGACCGGCCAGCCCGAGCCGACCCACCGCACGCCGCAGCAACGTACTGGCCAGCGTCTATGAACCACTGGAGGGGGTGATCGCACCTCGGAGGCGAGATGGCGTTCGTCAGCCATACGGTCTTCCTGAGTCCCGGCGGTGCGTTATGACGGCCAGGCCTCGCCCGGATAGGCTGGTAGGACCGCCTGCATGAGGGGCAACCACAGCGGGTGGAGCGCATCGAAGGGAGGTCGGGCCGTGGCGACGAACGATCAGCTCAAGTCGTTGGTTATCAGTCATGCCGATGGTGACGACTCCCAGTTCTACGCGGTAGCGATGCAGGTGGCAGCCAAGGCTGCACGTTCAGGACAGTCCAAGTTCGCCCAAGAGCTGCGTGACCTCGTAGACGATCTCCGCAAGAAGGGACTGACCTCGACAAGGGTCGCCCCCGTGGTTGCCGTGACACAGCCTCGCGGGGAGCTGGGGTCTCTGCTGACAGTCACTTACCCGGACGCTCGAATGAGTGATCTGGTGTTGTCAGACGATCTGGCCGAACGCCTCGGGCAGGTGCTGCTTGAGCAGCATCAGCGCGACCAGCTGGCCCGTCATGGCCTGCATCCTGCGCGACGACTGCTGCTGGTAGGCCCACCCGGAACTGGCAAGACCTCCACTGCAAGGGTCATCGCTGGGGAGTTGGGTCTGCCGCTGTTTGCGATCCGGCTGGACTCGATCATCACCAAGTTCATGGGTGAGACTGCTGCCAAGTTGAGACTCATCTTCGACGCCCTGGTCGAAGCGCGAGGGGTGTACCTGTTTGACGAGGTAGATGCTCTCGCGGGAGACAGGGCAGCGGGCAACGATGTCGGCGAGATTCGTCGGGTACTGAACTCATTCCTTCAATTCCTGGAAGAAGACACCTCTGACAGTGTGATCGTCGCTGCGACGAATCATCCTGCCCTGCTTGATGTCGCGCTGTTCAGAAGGTTCGACACGGTGATGGACTTCGCTCTCCCCGACGACAAGAGCATCCAGAGCATCATCGAGAACCGGCTTGCTTCCTTCAAAACCAGCAATTTGAGTTGGCCCCGAATCATTGCTGCGGCACAGGGGCTTAGTCACGCCGAGGTCGCTACCGCCGCTGAGAACGCGGCGAAGCGGAGTGTGCTGGCGGAGCATCCCCGAATCCTGACCGAGGACTTGGTGATTGCACTCCAAGCGCGATCACGGTCTGAGGCTACGCGCAAGCAGATCGTGTAGGTGGCATGACTGAGCGTGACCGCCCGCATCTGATAATACCTACTCCGCCAGTGGCGGAGCCTTTCACGTTGGCCCGAGGCAGTGGTGGTTCCGAGAAACCTCCGTTCACAGGAAACCGACGCGAACACGGCCAGGCTCTGGCTCAGCAGTATGAGACTGCCACTCGTTCTTCTGAGCAAACTGACACCGAGGGCACCTACGTCACCTTCGAGTCATTCCCCGGCCTGGAACTTGCACTAGAAAGCCTTGATATCCAACGCCAAGGCGAGCAGCCTGAGCTCTTGGCGGTGAGTTACGAGACCAGATCGTCGGGGACGGTCCAGCTCGCCACCATATTCATCCCAGACGGAAAGCGTGACTATTTCCTCAAAAGGCTCACAGAGTACGTTGCCACCGCGACTGACGACAAGGCCAAGCACGCCACGCTTGTTGAAGGAATCGCCTCGATCCGCCGAGCGACCATCCGAGAACTGTGGACCGACCCCGCTGACGAGTACCCCACTGATCCCACAGAGACAAGGTGGTGGGAAGTGTGGCTGCGCCGCCGCGACGGCAGCGTGCAGCGGCTCACTGACTTTGCCTCCCAGCACGGGCTTCGCATCAGCGATCACTACCTCGGGTTCCGTGACCGAACGGTCGTGCTGCTCCAAGCAACCACAACCCAACTCGCCGAATCCCTCGATTTTCTTGACGACCTAGCTGAACTGCGCCGCCCACACGAGGTAGGCAGCCTGCTTGCCGACATGCCCGCCGCCGAACAAGCCGAGTGGGTAGGCGAGTTGCTCGACCGATTGAGAGTCGCCGACCAGGATGCTCCTGTCGTGTGCGTCCTCGACACCGGGGTTCAAGACAGCCACCCCCTTCTGTCAGACTCGCTGGCTGCCGACGACCTGCACGCCGCAGACCCCCGCTGGCAAACTCAGCCCCATCATGCACACGGTACGGAAATGGCCGGACTGGCTCTGTACGGCGACCTCCAAGCAGCCGTCACCAGTGTCCACACTGTTCGACTCGATCACCGGTTGGAATCGGTCAAGATCCTGCCCGACCAGGGGGAGAACGAACGCGATCTGTATGGAGCGATCACAGCGCGAGCCGTGGATCGCCCCGAGATCAAGGCACCTGAGCGTTCCCGAGTCTTCATGCTCGCGGTGACAGCCCCCAACATCACCGCGGAAGACCCGGAGTCCGCGCCCGACGCCAAACCGGGTCGGCCTACCTCGTGGTCGGCTGCCGTTGATGCACTGATATTCGGACGAGCCATTGACGACACCGATCCGCGACTCACCTATCTCGACCGTGACGAACCTCGACAACCACGCCTGTTCGTCATCTCAGCAGGCAACATCAAGAATATCGATCCCGCCGACGATCACCTTGACCGCAGCGACTTATCTCCCGTCGAAGACCCTGCACAGTCTTGGAACGCGCTGACAGTCGGGGCCTACTCCAAGCATGATGACATGTCGGGTGCCCCGGCGATCTTCGCCGGATACGTGCCAATCGCCCCACGAGGTGAGTTGTCGCCTGTGAGCCGAACCTCGGTCCTGCACGGCTCGGACTGGCCGTTCAAACCGGAAGTAGTTGCGGATGGTGGCAACGTCGCCGCCTCGCCCGATAGGACTAGCGCGGATACGCCGCCAAACCTCGGGGTTCCGACCACAAGGCTGCGACGAGACGGCTCCGGCTTCTTCACAACTACAGGTGCCACCTCGGCGGCAACCGCGCAAGTCGCGGCCATCGCCGCCAGCATCAGCGCAGCCTATCCGGAACTACGACCAGAGACAGTGCGGGCGCTGATCGTCCACTCCGCGCAGTGGACAGACGCCATGCGCGATAGATTCGACCCCAAAGTGAACAAAGCCGACCTAGCGAACCTCTTGCGACGCTACGGAATGGGCGTTCCCGATCTCGACCGTTCCCTTCGGAGCGCCACCGACGCGCTCACACTCATCAGCGAGGCTCACATTCACCCGTTCGAGCGTGGCGAGAGCGCAAGCAAGGTCCGTGAGATGAACCTCCACAAACTGCCCTGGCCGACCGAAGAACTGGGCTTCCTCGGGGAGACCATCGTGTCGATGCGGGTCACGCTGTCCTACTTCATAGAGCCGAACCCATCGAGCCGAGGCTGGACCGGGCGTTACGTCTACCCCTCACACGGCCTCCGCTTCACCACCAAACGCGCCGAAGAGAGCCTTGGCAGGTTCCAGCAGCGCATCAACATGCGTGCCCGTGACGACAGCTCACGCCCGTCAAAGTTAGCTACCGAGAGGGGCTGGCTATTCGGCAGCGACCAGCAGCAGAAACCTGGATCGCTACACACCGACATCTGGACTGGCCGAGCAGTAGACCTTGCCAGCAAGGGCGCGATTGTCGTCTATCCAGTCGCCGGATGGTGGAAGCATCGACGGACCTGGGATCAAAGCGAACAGGGTGTTGACTATTCCCTCGTCGTCAGCATCGAAGCGCCGGGCGTGGACATTGACCTCTGGACCCCGGTCTACCAGCAAATCCAACCCACCATCGAGATCGTCACGTAGATGCGGAGCGGGTCAGGCTGAGGTGAACCTCGCCCACCAAAGCACTTCTTGTTGACACTGGTGGGCAGTAAGTTATGAGGTGAGGCAGCTTCCACAACTCATGGGTCCATCTGGACAGGCTCTCGGGCCACTCACACGCGCACTGTCTCCACCTTGACCGTGCTGTGAGAGGACTCGCCATGATCCGACTGCTCTGGACGCTCAGCGTCCACGTCCGCTACTAGCTACGCCACAACGCGCCAAGCGATGTCATCATCGACGCGATCAGAACAAGAGGTGGACTCAAGTGGGGCATCCCGGCGATGCTCCTGGCTGCGCCCTACCTGCTTGCCGTCCACTTCTGTACCAGCGCCGTCGCTGGCGGCGGGCCGGGATGGCTGAACCTCATCGTCCTGGTGGCAGGATACAACGCTCTCAAGTTCGTCATCGCGGGACCGTGGTCGGTCGTCCTGCTCGTTCGCGCCCGTGCCGAGGAGATGGTTGCACGGCGAGGCGCTGCCCACGCCGCATGACGGCCAGGCTCCGTCTGTCTACTGCAAGCCGGTCTTGCTAAGAAAGTTCAGGACCGTCCCGGCGGCAACGTCGAAGCGGTCACCGATCCTCGCCAACGACCACCCCTGTTCGCGCAGGCGAATCGTCTCAGCCTGCTGCTCTGTAGCCAGACCGCGACGCCTCATCGGGACACCGCGACGGTGAAGGTGGGCGCTGACGGTGCGGCGGTCGATGCCGAATTCGGCTGCGAGTTCGTACACGGTACGACCGGCCAGGTAGCCTCGATCAGAGCTTCGACGGCTTGGGTGTTGAGTCGCGTCTGGGACTGTAGAACCCTGAGTGTGGGGGCTTCTGAGGCCACCGGATCCCCCGAGGTAGTATCGCCAGAACGAGCCGACAGGCGCTTGACCAGGGATTTTGCCAACTGGGGCAGGGTTGGAACTTCCACGAGATCGAGAGCGACGTGTGCCTGCGCAAGGCAGGCCGCGTCGCTCTCGTCATGTCTGCGGGGCCCAGCCCCGCACCGCACGGGGGCGAGCCCTCGTGACCCTTTGCGGCCCTGCGGTAGTGCAGTGGTCTCGGCCGTTGCGTGGACGATGGGGGCCACTGGCCCGGCTTGGTCCTGCTGCGGTGGTGCGGTCGGTCTCGGCCGTTGCGTGGGCGATGGGGAACGCCGGCGCAGGCAGGCCACAGGCCCGGCCTGGTGCTGCCCGGAGGGGACGGCGACGGCGACCGCGAGCTGCTGGCCTGCCGGCAGGTGCGGTGCTTCCCGGGCCAGGTTGGCTCTGATACCGCACCGCTGAGTCTGCGAAGCGCCTGACTTCTCAAGGACGCAACGCGGCGACGCTGTGCCTGGGGACGTGGCGCGACGCCGAGCGACGAAACAATCTGGTCCACACCTCGCACCAGGCGACGTTTCGAGCCCGACCTTGAGCGGAGGGGGCGACGGAGGTGCGGTCTGGCGTGTGTTCAGACAGGCTGCGGGGTGGAGGATGGTGCGGGACCATCGGTGGGACCGCGAAGGAGTGACATGCGTACCGTTGCACTGGGGGCGACCGGACGGCAGGTGCCGAACATCGTCGCCGGCATGATGCGGATCGCCGGCAAGAGCGACGAGGAGATCCGCGCCCTGTACGGCGCGGCCCGTCAGGCGGGCATCGACTTCTTCGACCACGCCGACCTGTACGGGTTCAACCACCCCGGCGGGCGACGGCACCTGTGCGAAGAGCGCTTCGCCGGGGCGCTGAGGCTCAGCGCGTCGGAGCGGGAGCAGATCGTGCTGCAGACCAAGACCGGCATCATCGACGAACCGTGGGGCTACGACCACTCCTACGACCACATCGTCGCCTCGGCCGAGGAGTCCCTGCGCGCCCTGGGCACCGACTACCTGGACATCCTGCTGCTGCACCGCCCCGACGCGCTCGTCGAGCCCGACGAGGTCGCCCGGGCGTTCGACCTGCTGGAGACCACCGGCAAGGTCCGCGCCTTCGGGGTCTCCAACCACACCCCGCGCCAGATCGACCTGCTCAAGACCGCGGTCACCCAACCGCTGGTGGCCGACCAGGTCCAGCTCTCGGTCACCCACTCGACCCTCGTCGCCCAGGGGCTGTCGGCAAACATGGTGGGCTACGACGACGCGATCACCCGCGACGGCGGCGGGCTCGTCGACTACGCACGCATCAACGCCATCACCCTCCAGGCCTGGTCACCGTTCCAGAAAGGCTTCCTCGACGGGACCTTCCTCGGTTCCGCCGACTACCCGCAGCTCAACAGCGAGCTGGACCGGCTGGCCGCCAGGTACGGCGTGGAACCGATCGCCGTCGCCGTCGCCTGGATCACCCGCCACCCGGCAGGCATGCAGGTCGTCCTCGGCACCACCAACCCCGCACGCGTCACCGCCGCGGCCGCCGGGTCCGACCTCCCGCTGACCCGCAGCGAGTGGTACGGGCTCATCCGGGCCGCCGGGCGGAACGTGCCGTGACGGCAGGAGCCAGGCCGCTGGAGCCCGACCGCCGACCCACCGCTCCCGCCGACCGGCGGGTTAGGCAAGCCAGGGAGGCGTCCGGTAGCGTCAGGTCGACGTCGGTTCGAAGCTGGAGGTAACGATGAAGAAGCTGCTCGTGCTGGTGGCCGTCGCCGGGATCGGTTATCTGGCCTACCAGCGTTTCGTCCAGGAGCAGGACGAACGCGACCTGTGGGCCGAGGTCACCGACGACCTGTGAGGTCCGCCCTCCGGGGCCGTGGCGCAATTGGTAGCGCACCTGCTTTGCAAGCAGGGGGTTGCGGGTTCGAGTCCCGTCGGCTCCACCACGTCCAGGTCTCCCCCACGGCGCTCGTGTCGAGCGGAGCGGGGAACGAAACGAAAGGTCCGTGAGATGACTCTCGTCCTCCAGGCTCCAGCGGCGTCGGATCCCCTCGTTCCCGGGCTGGTCGACGTCATCGGCGCCGTCGTGTCCCTCGCCGCTGTCGTGATGATGGTCGTCGCTCTCGTGGCATGGACCCGCAACCACCGGTCGGACCGGAGTCCGCTCCTGGAGCTGTTGATGATCGTGCTGATGCCCGTGCTCGGCCCGGTCGCCTATCTCGTCGCGCTACGGGGAGTCCCCGCCAAGGGTTGACCGTCGGACGTCAGCACGAGCCTGCGGCCGACGCAAGCACACGCCGCCCCAGCAGGTCTGACGCAGAAGGCTCCAGTCCGGTCGGGACCACGCACGTCGACGTGAGACGACCACCGGTCAGCGAGACCGCCTCGGCCGGGTCTGGCGACGCGTCTGCCGCTCCGACGGGGTCCTGCACCGTCGTGCCACCAGCACCGTCGCGCCACCCCCGCGCGAGTCGCTCACAACCGCCAGATGGTGGCCGATAGTCGTCGAGAGGTCGGATCTACCCGGGAGGGCGCGTGCCTCGGACGGTGCTGCTGCTGTGCCTCATGGTCGTCGTCGCGCTCACCGGGTGCAGCCGGTCCGACGACGACATGGCGTCGTGCCTGGTGGGAACCTGGGACGCCAACCCGTCCGAGATGGAACCGGCGCTAGCCCACGCGCTGTCCCTGGACGGCGACGCCGGCCTCACGGTCAGCGGGTCCCAGGTGCTGACCTTCCGGGCCGACGGCACCCAGAGCCTCGACGTCGACGTGACCATCGACCTGGCATCGAACGGCCCCGGCGACGACGTCTTCGAGCGGGGCACAGCCGTAGGCACCTGGAAGCTCGACGGCGACCTGCTGACCGTCACCTACACCACCACCGCCATCACCGTGCGGTCCGCCGAACGCAGCGCCTCGACGACGATGCAGGACGGGACCTATCTCGTCACCTGCTCGGCGACCACCTTCACGATGACCGACGATCCGAGCACCGTGCCGGCCGACACGCCCGACTCGCTGCGCGTCACCTACACCAGCCAGCGGAGGTAGGTCCCGCACGACCTCAGCCGAGGCGCTGGACGCGGTGGCGGTAGGAGCCGTCGTTGCGGCCGTCGGTGGTGCTGGAGCGGGTGCCGTGGATCTCGTCGACCTTCTGGTCGCTGCCCTGCACCGGCTGGGCCAGCACCGTGGTCTCGTGCTCGAAGCTGTGGGACTTGTCGGTGTTGCGATAGCGGCGGTACAGGCTCCAGTACATGCCGGCCCCGGCCGCCGGACCGGCCAGCAGCATCCACAGCCCGCCGTCGTCGGAGTCCGAGGAGTCTGACATCGCTGCCTGCGACAGCAGCTCGGTGATCAGACCCATGCCAGACCCAGCAGCGCCGCGACGGCCGCGACCTCGACGATGATGCCCACGGCCAGCGAGGCCAGGAACAGCTTGGCCTTGGCCACGGGGATCGAGCCCATGGTCTCCCCGGTGCGGGCATTCACCGCGATGTAGTGGACCATGCCGCGGCCCCCTTCCACGTGGTAGTAGGAGTACAACCACACCGGCAGGTACATGGACACCCAGCGGGTGCCGGCCACGTCGAGCTTCTCGGCCTCCCAGCGCACCCCCCGGTCGTAGCGGGAGACCGACGCCTGCACCTGGGCCCGGCCGATGGACATCAGCTGGTCCTCGAGCACCGGCTGCATGCCGGCCACGTCCTGGTCGCGCTTCTCCGAGGTGAACCCGCGCAGATAGCTGGCGTTCCACTGCACGGCATTCTTGGTGTCGAACGGCAAGATCGTGTTGATGATGTTGTTCGTGTTGCTGCGGACGTCCAGGTTGGCCCGTTGCGCAGACGACTCGATCGTGAGGTCGTCCACGACGAACGACACCTGCCGGGACACCTGGTACACGTCAGCGTCGTAGTAGGTGACGGTGGTGTCACCCTGCTTGCGGGTGTACCGGCGGGTGGTGACCTCGCCCCGGCCGTGCACCTGCGACTGCGCCTTCGCGTCGATCACCATGTACGGCAGGTACACCCCGACGACGTTCTCGGGCGCGAACTCCTTCTTGAACCGTGCGTGGGCGTACGTCCGCCGCTTCCCGGCGAACTGCCGGATGAGACCCACCGCCTCGTCGTGGGACAGCCGGAAGGGCAGCACCGCGTCCGGCACCGCGCCGTTGGGGACCTGCTGGTTGACCGACAGCACGTGGCGGCACCAGTGGCACCGGGCCGACATGGCGTTCGCGGTGTCGACCACGACCTCCGCGCCGCAGCCCTGGCACTTCATCGTCACGATCGTGGTGTCGTCGTGGATGTCGGCAGCACCGGTCGAGACCTGGGTGCCGACCAGGTCGTCCAGGCCGCCACCCAGGTCGAGCTGCTCCTCGACCCGGGCCTCGTTCCACTCGTACCGGCAGAACAGGCAGACGAGCCGGCCGGTCTCCAGACGCAGCCGGACGTCGGTCGACCCGCAGCGCGGACAGCGGTTGACGCCCTGCTGAGCATGGGGGTCGGCCGAGTCGATCACCGGAGGTGCGGCGGGCTGCGACCCTGGCGCAGCCGGGTAGGACGCCGCCGCCTCCGGCTGGCCGGGTACCGGTCCTCGCGGATCAGGCCCCGGCGGGCCGGGAGGCGGCGGGGGCAGGGACGTCACGCGACTACAGTCCGAGGACCTTGGCCTTGGCAGCGTCGTAGTCGGCCTGGGTGATCAGACCGGCGTCGAGCATCTCCTTGTACTTGGCCAGGTGGGCGACCGGGTCGTCGGCGGCCGGTGCCGGCGCCGCGGCACCGGGGGTCGGCGCGACGGGCGCGGTGCCGTAGGCCGGTGCCTGAGGTGCCGGGGCGGTGGGCTGGGCGCCGGGCACGGGCTGCTGCAGCCCGGACAGGCCGATGCTGCCCGCGGCGATGCCCATGCCGAACATGCCGCCCGCACCGCCGCTCTCGCCGGCAGCCTGGAAGCCCTGCGCCACCGACGCCTGGAGGTTGGAGTTGCCCCGGGCACCGGACAGCGCGTCAGCCCGCTGGACGTTCTTCAGCAGCTCGCGGGTGTTCTCGTCGTACTCGATCGACACGATGGCGGTCTTGACGATCGCCAGACCGCGGTCGGTCTGCCACTGGTAGCCGGTCTCGACGGCCTCGGACAGGCTCGCGGCGAAACCGACCGAGTCGGACTGGATCCGGGTGATCCGGTTCCCCTTCGCCGGGTCGTTCGTGTACAGGGAGAACGCCTGAGCCAGCGCACCGACCACCTCGTTGAACAGCTGGGTGGCGGCGTCGTTGTCCAGGTCGGTGAAGTCGAACACGTGACCCGGCTGCAGGTAGGTGGCAGGCACGAAGTTCTTGACGAACAGCAGCGGGTCGACGATCCGCAGCGTGTACGTGCCCCGGGTGATCGCACCGACCTGCGCGTTCATGTAGGCGTCGTCCCAGTAGATCTCCGACTGGGTGCCGAAACGGTTGTTCGGCAGCTCTTTGAGGCTGACGAAGAACGCGCGCTGCTGGGCGCTGGGACGACCGCCGAACTTGAACCGTTCCCACGACGTCTTGATCAGCGGGCTGAGCAGCCCGTTGCCCGCGAAGATCGACTGGGAGTCCTGCGCCTCGGAGTTCCAGACGTACCCCCCGGCCTCGGCAGCGAAGCCGGTGATCGCACCGTCCTGCATGAGGATCAGGCCGTACCCCTCGGGCACGAGGATCTTCGACCCGTTGCTGATGACGCCCTCAGAACCCTTGGTGTTCGACCCGCGACCGGCGTTCTGCCCGTTCGGCACGGCCGCCACCATCGCCATGGTCGGCGAGATTCCCTCCGGCACGGTGTAGAAGTCGAGCCACTGGTCGGCGAGGGTGCCGCCGATCGCGCCAGCCGCGGCTTTGAAGAGACCCATGATCGATACCTCGTTGTCCGGTGTGTTAGCCATCGGTGGGTATGCCCGGCGACAGCACGACCGCCGGTCAGCGCCAGAGTACACCGAGCGTGCGAGAAAAAGCGGAGACCGCTGTGGGCCCGGGGAACCGCGAACCCGTGCCGCTCGAGATTCATGACATGAGTCCATGGATCATGTCGGTAGCGCAACGACAGCACCGAACCGGTGACGTCGCACCGCCCGCGACGGTGCTGCGCTGAGGCGGTCTCGCCCCGGGGCTGGGTCGCAGGTGCTCGGCGCCCGCGGCGGTGACGACCGCTGCGGGTCGGCGCGCTGGAGGACTCCGCCGCCACTGCGGACGCCGGCGGACTCCGCGCAGACCGTCAGGGCGGGAGGGACGGGCGGACAGGTTCGCGCGCCGAAGATCCGGTGTCCGTGGGCCTGGCCCCGTCCGACGGGATCCGCCTTCTCCGGGGTCCTGAGCCGACGGCACAGACCTCCCCGAGGGCTCGGGCCGCTGCTGCTGACCAGCGTCACAAGGAGTGAGACACCAGGTGTCCACCATCCGACCACCCAAGTCTACCCGGGTGATACTCCTGCAACTATCAGTAGTCATCCGGAATGTCCGGAAAGTCACCATCGGAGGTGTTCATGAAGAAGTTCACAAGACCGGTGATCACGCTGGCTGTCTCGGCGGGCCTCGTGCTCTCGGGTACCGCGGCCGCCCAGGCCGCAACCCCGGCGTCGTCACCCGCTCCCGCTGTCGCGACGGTCGGCTTCGGCTCCCTGTGCGAGGCGACGAAGACGCTGCACTGGACCGCTGAGTGGGTGCTCGACGCCCTGGGTCTGCAGCCCATCTTCGGCCTGATCGACAAGCCGATCATCCACCCGATCCTGTGGTCGCCCCTCAACCTCGTGACCGGCGGCTGCGGCGTGGACAGCCACCCGCCGGGCCTCAGCTAGGTCCGTCGTCGCCCGCGGTCCCGGGCCGCGCGGCTGCGGCGAGAGCCCGTCGTCCCGGTGGCGACGGGCTTCTCGCCATGACGCCGCCCCGGTCCCGGCAACCCAGGACCCACCGACGAGCAGGGATGGGTCAGACATGCGTCAGCGAGGAGGTCTCGGACGATGGTGAGGTCGATACCCGTTCGACCGGTCGGGCGGCAAGGGCGCGGGGCGTCGCTCCTGGCGGTCGTCACCCGGGCAGGCAAGGGTCAGCAGGCCGTGGCGCTCCTCGCGGCGGTCGCCGTGGTCAGCCTGCTGGCCGGCCTGGGGCTGTCGCGGCTGGTCCAGTCGCCGGCTGCGCGGGCGGCGGCGCTGGCCCCACCGACCGCGGGGCTGATCACCGTCCCGGTGGAGAAGCGCGTCGTGGCCAGCACCGTGCAGATACGGGCCGACGTCGGCTACGAAGATCCCGTCGACCTGCGCTACGACCCCGGCCAGGCTGGTGGGGCCGGGATCGTGTCAGGCCGGGTGCCGACGGCCGGTGACCAGCTCGAGGCCGGCGGTGTCGCGCTGGAGGTCGACGGACGGCCGGTGATCGTCCTGCCCGGTGACGTGCCCGCCTACCGCGACCTGCGTTCGGACCTGTCGGGGCAGGACGTCCAGCAGCTGCGCACCGCACTGCGGTCGATCGGCATCGACGGCGGCAGCCCGAGCAACCAGAAGTACGACGCCGCGCTCGCAGCTGCCGTCAAGAAGCTCTACGAACGGGTCGGCTATCCGGCCCCGGGCGACCCGACCGCGACCCCGCTGCCCGCCTCCGAGGTGGTGTTCGTGCCGTCGCTGCCTCGCCGGGTCGACGCGGTCAACGTCACCCGGGGGCAGCCGGTGACCACGGTGTTCGCCACGGTGTCAGGCACCGGCATCCGGGCGACCGGCACGGTGTCGACCGACGATGCGGGCCTGATCAGCGTCGGCACCGCCGGGACCATCACCGTCGGCGACGAGACGCTCGACGTCACCGTGGCCCAGATCGACGAGGCCACCACCGTGTCGGACAAGGGCGACAAGCGTCCCGACCCCGCCCACAAGCAGGTGGTCCTGGCCTTCGGCGAGCTGACCGCCGACCAGACCGCGGCGCTGCGCTACACCAACGTCCGCGTGCGCCTGCCGGTGCGCGCGACCGACGACCAGGTGCTGGCCGTCCCGCTGTCGGCGCTGAGCATCGGGCCCGACGGAGACAGCCGCATCGAGGTCATGGACGACGACGGCACCACCCGGCTGGTCCCGGTCACCACCGGGCTGGCCGCCGACGGCTACGCCGAGATCGCCTCGTCCGCCCAGCCTGTCGAACCAGGCGACCTGGTGGTGGTCGGGACGGACACGACCGAGGGCGACAGGTGAGCGGCGGGCGCGGCCTCTGGGAGGGCATCGCCGCCACCCGTCCCCGGGGGGTCCGGATCGTGGCACGACCCGCGGCGCCCGCGTACCCGTCGGACGATCTAGAGCTCACATGGCACCGGGACATGGTCGACGAGCCGGGTCGGCCCGACGTCGCCCCGCCACCGGGTCGGCAACCTGAACGGCACTGGTCACCCGGCCCGCCGCTCATCCTCGGCCTGCCTCGGGTTCCTGAGCAGCCTCGCGGGCCTTCGTCGCTCCCGGTGCCTGACCGGTCTCGTCCGTCTCGGGCACACGACCGGGTTCAGGTGCCTGGCGGCTCGCAGGCGGCTGGGTTACAGGTGCCTGGCGGGTCGCAGGTGGCTGGCCGGATCCAGAAGCCTGACCTGTCGTGGGTGCCTGGCCGGTCTCGGGCAGCCGACAGGTCGGCGTCAAGGACGCCTCGGGTGCCTGACCCGCCCTGGGACAGGCGCCTGCCGTGGGGCTTCCGCCTGCCCGGACGAGAGCCGGTCGCGCCGGTCACGCCACCGGACCCCGACAGCGCCCTGCCGGAGCCTGACAGCGCCCGGCCGGACCCTGCCGTCGGTCGCCGCCGCCTGCCGAGCGTGCGGGCGGCGGTGCGGGCGGCCACCAGGCGGCCCACCACGGTCGGGCCGGACGACAGGCCCGCCCCGGGCGACCGTTTCCGGCTCCGCGACGCTGCCGCCGAGGCGACCGCCGGAGCCGGAGCCCGTCCGGGGAGGTTGCTGCTGACGGTGGTCGGCACGGTCCTGGGGATCGCGTCGATGGTGGTCACCGTCGGGCTGGGTCAGACCGCCAACGACCGGATCAACGCCGCGTTCGACGCGGTGGCTGCCAGGCACGTCTCGGCCAAGCCCGGCACCGTGACCGACGCCCAGGGCACCGAGCAACCGGTGACGACACTGCCCTGGGACGCCCCGGCCCGGGCCGAACGGCTGACCGCGGTGCTGGCAGCGGCCAGCATCTCCCCCGTCGACACCGGCGACGCCCCGGTCACGGCGGTGCCGGTCAACGACCCGTCGGCGGCGCAGCGCGCGGCCCCGCCGGTGGTCGCGACCTCGCCGGGCCTGCTCGACGCCGTGGGCGGGAGCCTGTCCCAAGGGCGGTTCTTCGACGCCGGTCACGACACCCGCGGCGACCGGGTGGTGGTGCTGGGTGCCGACGCCGCCGAACGTCTGGGGGTCACCAGGGTGGCCACCCTGCCGTCGATCGTCATCGGCAACCACACCTACCAGGTGATCGGCATCCTCGACCGCACCGACCGGCGCACCACCCTGCTGTCGGCGGTGCTGCTGCCCGAGGGCACCGCCCGGGCGGACTTCGGCCTGCGCTCCCCCGCAGAGCTGGAGACCCTCATCCGGGTGGGCGGGGGGCCGCTGGCAGCCGAGCAGCTACCGGTCGCGCTGGACCCGATCCACCCGGAGGCGGTCGACGTCGCGGCCCCGTCGGCACCGGGACGGGCTCGCGGCGAGGTGCAGGCCGAGACGAACCTGGTGTTCATCGCCCTGGGCTGCGTGGTGCTGCTGATCGGCGGGGTGGGGATCGCCAACGTCGCCCTGCTGTCCGTGATGGAACGGGCCGGAGAGATCGGCCTGCGGAGGGCCCTGGGGGCCAGCCGCCGTGACGTGGCCGGGCAGTTCGTCCTCGAGTCGGTCATCGTCGGCGGACTGGGCGGCCTCATCGGGGCCGCGCTGGGGGTGGCGGTGGTGGCGGCGGTCAGCGCCGTCCGGCACTGGACGCCCGTCCTCGACCTCAGGGTCGTGGTGGCGGCGGCCTGCGGCGGGGCCGTGGTCGGGCTCCTGGCCGGGCTGTACCCCGCCGTGCGGGCCGCCCGCATGGAGCCCGTCGCCGCCCTGAGCACCTAGCGGTGAGCTGCCGAGCACCACCGGACGGTGGGTGAGGCTGCCGGGCCGACGGTCATCGAGCCGTGGTCCCGGCGACCGACCGGAGCGTCGGTCACGACGCATCAACCAGATCATCGACGAAAGGAACCATGATGAACAGCACGACTCAGAGGCGACGTGCGGCGGGAGGGCTCGTGGTGTGCGCCGGGCTGCTCCTCGGCGGGTGCTCGTCCGGCGACGACACAGGATCCTCCGAGCTGGGCCCGATCTCGCAGCGGGTCACCACCCTCGAGGAGCAGTTCGACGCCGACATCCTCTCCGCCCAGACCGACGCCCTGGAAGAGCAGGTCGCTGCCTGCATGAACACTCAAGGCTTCGAGTACACGCCGCACCGGCAGGACGCCGCCGCCGTGGCGGCAAGCCTCGACCTGCCCGACATGGGCACGATGGAGTTCGCCAAGCAGTACGGGTACGGCGTCACCACCTGGGACGACGCCGCGGGGAGCTCGGAGTCGACGGAGCAGCCCACAGCGGCCGAGTCGACCCCGGAGTACCAGGCAGCGCTGCTGGGCGAGGACTACATTGCTGGCCAGGGCGCGGCCTCGATGCCCGGGGGTTGCTACGGCGAGGCGATGACCGCGGTCTTCGGCGACGACGTGGTGAGCATGGACACCACCGTCGGCGACGACATCGCCACCCTGAAGACCAAGGCCGACGACGACGACCGGGTGGTCGCCGCCCTGGCCACCTGGTCGACGTGCATGGACGGCCACGGTCACGACGTCGCCACGCCTGACGCCGCCATGCAGTCGATCGCCGTGCAGGCCTACGACTCGACCGGCACCCTGGTGAGCGGCGACGCGCTGAGCCGGCTGCGCACCAAGGAGATCGACATGGCGGTCGACGACATCGGCTGCCGCGACTCGTCGGGCCTGACCGAAGCCCGGGCCGCGGCGTTGGCCCGCCTGGAGACGGACTACTACGCGGCGCACCAGGACGCGGTCGACGCCTACCTCGACCAGCTGGAAGAGCTCGTCTCGAAGCGCTGACGGTCCACCCGCACCCGGTCGCACCGGTGCGGCGGAGGTCGGCAGCGTCGATCACGGTGCTCTCCGGTGGTGGCGGGCCGCGGCTTCGCTGTCGGCCCCGGCCCCGGCGTGGTTCCGGGCGGGCGGACCGAGCCGTGGGCGGTGCCCGGGCGGCATGGTCGGGTGGTGCTCGAGTCGCGGCGAGGACGCGCTCCGGGCACCATGCTGGCGTGCACCTCGAACGCGATGACGGACCGGTCGACGAGGTGCTCCGGCTGCGCAGCGCGGTGCCGCAGCCGCACGCCCACCAGGTGTGCTGGTACCACCCGGGACTGTGGCCAGGGCTTTCGTCAGCACCGGAGGCGGCGCCCCCGCGGTTCGTGCCCGGGTGCGTCGCCTACCGGTCGGCGTTGCGCCCGCCCGCCTCCAGCACCGCCAGCGGCTGAGCCGGGTCAGCCGAGCGCGGCGCCGATCCGCCGCAGCGCCTCGGTGAGGACGGCCGGCGACGTGGCGAGGTTGAGCCGGGCGTGCCCAGCGCCCTGGTCGCCGAAGGTCGGGCCGGGGTTCAGCGCCACCCGGGCAGCCTGGAGCAGCAGCCGGGCCGGGTCGGTGCCGTCGGGCACGGCGCGGCGCAGGTCCAGCCAGGCCAGGTAGGTGGCCTGGGGTGGGGTCCAGCGGGCCTGCGGGACGTGCTCGGCGAGCAGGGACCCCAGCAGGGTGACGTTGGCCCGCAGCGCGGTGAGCAGGCCGTCCAGCCAGGTGTCGCCGTCGCGGTAGGCCGCGGTCTGGGCCAGGGCGGCAACATGGCCGACCTCGGTACCGACCAGCGGTGACAGCCGCGCCAGGGCGCCGCCCGCCGCCGGGCCGGGAACCGCCAGGGCGGCGGGCAGGCCCGCCAGGTTGAAGGCCTTGGAAGCCGAGTGCAGCGCGACAGCCTCCGGCACGACCGTCGTCGTCGGCACGAACCGCCCGTCGAGCACCAGGGGCGCGTGGATCTCGTCGGCCACCACCTGGACGCCGTGCTGCCGTGCCAGGTCGCCTGCCGCGGCCAGCTCGTCGGCGGTGTGCAGTGTCCCGGTCGGGTTGTGCGGGTGGCACAGCAAGAACGCCGAACCGGGCCCGACCTGGGCGAACGTCGTCGCCAGCCGGTCGAGGTCCAGACGGCCGCCAGGGTCGAGCGGAGCCGGAGCCACCCGCCGCCCGGCATGGCGGACGAACGACACGAACGGCGGGTACACCGGCGGGTTGATGACGACCGCCGCGCCAGGCTCGGTGAGCAGCCGGACGACCTCGACGACCCCGGCCATGACGTTGGGCACGACCCGCACCTCTCCGGCCGGCGGGTGCCACCCCCACCGGCGGGCGGCGAACCCGGCGAAGGCCTCAGGGTAGGCGCGGCCCTCGCCGTAACCGGTGTCGCCGTGAGCCACCGCGGCGGTCAGGACGTCGGCCACCGCGGGCGGCAGGTGCACGTCCATCTCCGCCACGAACAGCGGCAGCACGTCGTCCGGGTAGTGCCGCCACTTCTCGGAGGTGCGGGAGCGCAGATCGGCCAGGGGAACGTCGAACGGGTGCACGTCCCGACTCTACGCAGGCCGGCCGTCCGCTCGTCAGAAGGTCGGCAGGTCGACGACGGAGAACACCACCACCGCGACGTAGGCGGCCGTGAGGACGAGCCACACACCGACGGTGACGATCCAGGCCAACTTCTTGTGGTCGTCGTACCCGGCCAGCAGCGAACCGTCCTTGGCCGTCTGGTGACCGAGCAGCGTGAGGAACAGGTCGTACAGCGCCCACACCCCGAACCCGCCGGCCGTGACCAGCTTGACGACGCCGGTGCCGATCTTGCCCAGGTAGAACCGGTCGACGCCGAGACTCCCCAGGAACCAGGCCAGCAGCCAGGTCGCCACGAACGACTTCGACCCCGCCAGCTCGTTCTCCGGCAGGCCGGACGGTTCGTCGCTGGTGTGCCGGCCGCGGGACGCACCCTCGACCTCCGGCATCCGGTACGGCTCGTCCAGGGGCGAGCCGGGAGCCACCGGCATCGGCGGCAGCGGTGCCGTGCCGGACGGTGGCGCGGTCGTGCCCGACGGGTGGAACGACCCGGCGAACGGGTCAGACGTCGGCGGCCAGGGGCTGTCGCCCACCGGCGTCGGTGCAGGTGGCTGCTGTGTCGTGCCGGACGGTGGCGCGGTCGTGCCCGACGGGTGGAACGACCCGGCGAACGGGTCGGGCGTCGTCGGTCGGTCGGTGACCGGAGCGGCGGCCGCGAACGGGCCCGGGTCGGCCACCGGCCGGGCGGGGATCGGCGCCGGAAGGTCCTCCAAGGGGACCCGCGGCGCGGCCTGGGCGGCAGGTGCCGTCGGTGCTGACAGGTTCGGCTGGTCGTACGGTGCCGGGTCCGTGATCGGCCGGGCGGGGATCGGCGCCGGGTAGTCCTCGAAAGGCGCCTGGACCTGCGGCGCCTGGGCAGCCGGTGCCGTCGGTGCTGACAGGTCCTCGAAGGGGACCCGCGGCGCGGCCTGGGCGGCAGGTGCCGTCGGTGCTGACAGGTTCGGCTGGTCGTACGGTGCCGGGTCGGGGATCGGCCGGGCGGGGATGGGTGCTGGGTAGTCCTCGAAGGGGGCCTGGACCTGCGGTGCCTGGGCGGCTGGTGCGGTCGGCGCCGACGGGGACAGCTGGTCGTACGGTGCCGGTGCCGGTGCCGGTGCCGGTGCCGGTGCCGGTGCCGGTGCTGCGGCCTGCGGCCCTGGCGGGACCGCCGTCGTGGGGCTGGCCGCGGTCGGCGGCTGGTACGCCGGTGCCGTGTGCTGGGTCGCCGCCGGCCGGTAGGCGAGCGGGGCCGGTTGGGCCGCCGTCGGCAGCTCCGCCTGGGCCGGAGCCGGTGCCGACGCCTGAGGCTGGTGGGCCGAGGGTTCCGGTCGGACGGGCATCGGTGGCGAGAACGCGCCAGGCTGTGCTGGCGTGGGCTGGAACGCCGGTGCCGGCCGGGCGGCGGGCGGGGCGGCCGGCGCGGCCTGTGCCGACACCGGCGGGACGGCAGGCTGGTAGGCGGCCGGGCCCTGCGGGGCGGCGGGTGCCGGAGGCAGCGTGGCTGCCGGCGGGAAGGCAGGTTGTGCCGGTGCCGGTGCCGGTGCCGGTGCCGGTGCCGGTGCCGGTGCAGCGGCGGCGGGTGGCGGGAAGGCAGGTTGCGCTGGTGCCGGTGCGGCGGCGGGTGGTGGGACGGCGGCGGCTGGCCGGAAGGCGGCCGGTGCGGGCTGTCCTGGTTCGGGCATCGTGGCCGGCGGCTGATGGGTCGGTGCCGCCGCCGAGAGCGGCTGACGGGCGGGCTCGGTGCCGACCGGTGCTGCCGTGGCGCTCGACATCCGGCCGAACAACGAGCCGGTCGGGGCGGACGTGGCTGCCGGGCGCGCCGTCGGTGCTGCTGGTGGCTGCGCCGTCGGGGCTGCCGGTGGTTGCGCCGCGGTCGGAGTTCCTGGGCGGGAGCTGGGCAGGCGGCTGAACGGCGAGGAAGCAGGCCGCTGTGCCGGGGTGGTCGGCACGGGCTGCCGGGTCGGCAGGCTGCCGCTCCCGGCGTCCTGGGGCTGGCTCGGCTCCCAGGTGGGCTCGTCGTCCAGGTCGGACACCTGGGCCAGGTCGTCGGCCGGTGGTTGCGGTCCAGGTGCCTGCGGGGTGCGCCGCACCGGGCTGTACTGTGCCGGGACGGCGGCCGCGGCGTCCTCAGTCTGGGTGCCCGGCTGGGGCTGGGGGTTCTGCGGGTTGAAGGACATCTGCTCTCCTCGACAGACGTCGCCGAGGACTCCTCGGGACGGCGACTGGGACCGAATGCATGACCCGATCGGCGGTACGCCAGGGGTCATGAGCAGTCAGGGAGAGACAAAGATCACCACGACGGCCACCCAGGTGCGGCTGCCCGCCCCCAGGTGCGTCCTGGGAAGAAACGGCGGATGATGACCCGCCCGGTCCGTCGCGACACCCATCGTCGGTGCCGGGCGGGCCATAAGACGTCCCCCGCGGCGGCCACCGTTCGGCCTAGAGCCACCCGAGCCCGAAAAAAAGCAGGCCCCCGGGCTGCCGGGTGGCCTACTGTCGGGATGCATGGTGAGCCTCCACGACGACGTCGTCCGGCTGACGCCTCCGGTCGAGGCGGACGTCCCGGCGATCACGGCTGCCTGCCAGGACCCGCAGGTGTCGGGCTGGACCACCGTGCCCAGCCCCTACACCGAGGCGGACGCCGAGCAGTTCGTCACCGAGTTCGTGGCCGACAGCTGGCGGGCGGCGGCCGACGGCAGCGCGACCTGGGCGATCCGCGCCGACGACGGTCTGGCCGGCATGATCGGGCTGGCCGCCCAACCCGTCCGCTCGGCTGAGGTGGGCTACTGGATGACCCCGGCCGCCCGTGGCCGGGGCCTGCTGCGCCGGAGCCTGGTGCTGGTGCTGGACTGGGCCTTCGACGCACCCGACGGCCCGCACCTGGACCGTGTGCTGTGGCAGGCCTACGTCGGGAACTGGGCGTCGTGGCGGGTCGCCTGGCGGGCCGGGTTCCGGTTCGAAGGAGTCGAACGCCTGGGCACGGTGCAGCGCGGCGTGCGCCGCGACACCTGGACGGCGACGCTGCTGCGCGACGACCCACGCACCCCGGCAGCACCGTGGCCGGCCACGACGGTCGAGGCCCCGCAGCCGTAGCGGTCCCGACGACGTGCGGCTCGGCAGGAGAGCACCGGGCTCTGCCCCGGAGGGCGCAGGGCCCAGCAGACTGCCAGGAAAACACCACGACCGCGCTGGTTCCCGGCGGTAGCATCGCGGGCAGCACGACGACACGTAGCTCAGCAGCAGAGCACCGGGCTCTAGCCCCGGAGGGCGCAAGGGCAGCACTTGCCGTGTCGGCATGGACGAGCGCATCAACCCCTGGTACGCCGTCGGCCAGCTGGCTCGTGCCCTGCGCACCGCGGAGGACACGGCTGCGAGCGAAGACACCCGTCAGCGCGCCGCCCACCGGGTGCAGGCGTGGACGTCGGTGCTGCGTGGGATGGCCGACGGCACGGTGTGTGTCGGTTCACGCACCCCGGTGGTCGACCTGCCCGTGTGGGTCACTCCGCAGGTGGTCCGGGGTGGCTTCGCCACGGGTCAGGCGCTGGCCGGTGGACCGTGGAGCGACGACGAGACCGCTCGGGCCCGGTCCCTGGGCCTGCCGCAGTCCCGCGCGGCGCTGCTCGCGTCCTGGCTGACCGACGACGGTCTGGCCGAGCTGACCGCCCTGCTCGACGCCGGGACCTACCGGGTGGTGCTGCCCGAGGACGCCGCGCTGCTGGTGGTGGCGTGGCTGGTGCGGGCCGGGGCGGTGGACGCCGCCTGGGAGCTGCTGGACACGCTGGCCCCGCTGGCCGACCGGCTGCGCCTCATGCCCCGCGTCGCCCCGGCCCGGCCCGGTCCCAGGGATGTGGTCGCCCGTCGTACCGCCGCGCAGGCAGACGAAGCGTTGACGCGCGTGCGTCCGAACGGGGCCGTGGAGACCCAGCGGGAGGTGCTGAGCCTGTGGTTGCCGCTGACCGACGACTTCCTGGCCCTGTGGTGGGACACCCGGGTCGACGGGGTCGTCGGCCAGCGCTGGACGGACGAGCACACCCAGATCGCCCGTGGCCTGGTCGCCCGGTACGACGCGGCCCTGGCCGCGAGCCCGTGCCGCAAGTACCGCGACCCGAAGGAGAACCTGCCGGTCCTGGTGGCTGCGACCAGGTACATGATCGACGACGGGACCCTGCCCGCTGCCTGGAGCGACAGCGACTGCCGGTGGTACTGCCAGAACGGCGGCCTTCACCCCGTGGTGCGGTCCACGGTCGGGGTGGGGCCGCCGCGACACCAGCCGACGGCGGGCGGCGGCGTCATCGCCGACATGATCGCCAAGCGCGGCGAACCCGGGTCGGAGCGGTTGGCCGGTCTGCGGCGGGTCCAGGCGGCGGTAGCCCAGGCCCCGGGCCGGGCCGATCTGGCCCAGGTGGCGCGCGACCGGCTGGCTGATCTGCCCGCCGACCAGGGCATCGCCGACGTGGACGCCGTTCTCGGTGCGGTCACCGGTGCCGAGTCGGACCAGGCGCGAGTGCGGGACGACCGGTTCGACCTGCCTGCCGGTGCACCGATGCCGCCGGTGGTGGTGCGCACGGTCCGCCTGGCCACCGCCGCCCCGGTCGAGGATCTCGTGGCTCAGGGCGTGGTGCCGTCGGCTGAGGTCCTGGCCGAGCTGGTGCCCGACCTGACCGCCCAGCAGGTCGGTGCGTCCTACGACGACCCGACGCTCGGGCACCTCATGGCGCTCACCTACCAGGCGTTCCGTCGTCGACGCTCCTTGCTGCTGCTGGACCTGGCCCACCAGGTGCGCTTCGACGAGCTGCCGTGGGTGGCCGCCGTGGCCGACCGTGCCGCGGGGCGCCCCGACGACTCGAGCGCTGTCGGGCGTCGCCTGGCCGCCCTGGCCATCGACGCCTTCCCCGCGACGATCCTGCCGAACCCGATGGTCAGCGAGCTGTCTACCCTGCTGGACGGGCTCGACCTGCCGCTCACGGAAGAGCTGGCAGAGGACATCTTCGAACGCGAGTTCTCCGCCAAGTTCCCGCGCGCTGCCGCGGTGGCGGCGACCTGGCTGTCCGGTTCGCTGTACCAGCGCTACTACGACCTGCCCTGGGAGGATGTGCTCGACCGCTGTCTGCCCTCCGGGAGCCGGAGGAAGCAGGGTGCCAGCGTCCCGTGGACGCACCTGCCCAGGGACTACCGGACGGTCGACCCGCTGCTGGTGCCGTTGCCGGGTGGTGGCCAGCTCGACATCAACAGCTGTGACCAGGCGGCGCTCCGGAAGCTGTTCCGGCCCGGGATCGCCAGCCGGGTCGCCGCCGCGCGGCCTTTCGCCTCGGTGGACGACCTGGCGCGGGTGCGCGGTGTCACCACCACGATGCTCGCCCGGCTCCGTCCGAGCTACCGCTGGTTTGCCGACCTGTGCGCCCGTGACATGAAGCCCGCGACCAACCGCATGATCATCGAACGTCAGCAGCAGCTGACCACCCACAACCTGGCGGTGCTGCTGGGTCCGCCCGGTGGCGTCGTGCCGACCCGGCCCTGGGCCGACCTGGCGGCCGACGCCCTGGCTGCCATGGTGCGTCTGCTGGTGCTGGCCCAGTCGCAGGACTACCCGCGGTCATCCATCAAGGACGCTGCCTATGCCCTGCGCCAGGCGCTGGTCTTCTTGTCCTGGCCTGCCGACGGTGTGCGACCGTCGGTGCCCGCCGTCGTGGATGCCACCGCGGCCCTCCGGGGTGCCGACTGCGGACCGGTCGTCGCGGTGCTGGACGGGATCCGCCACGTCGCCGCCGGTGGTTCCTTCGACGCCGACGGCACCTGCCCCGGTGGTGGTCGCCGCCTGGTCGCCTGGACTGTCGGCCCCCACTGGGCCGCCCAGCCGTGAGTCTGGCATCAGGGCTCGTGTCTTGGTCCTGAGGGTTCTGGTGCCTGGCGGCGAGAGTCGCCGCCAGGTCGCGGACGGCCGCACGCCATGATGGGGGAGCCAGGACGTCAGCGCCCGTGTCCAGCTGCCAGATGGCCCACACGGCGTGCCGCAGGTCCTCGAAGGTCACGTCGACGCGGACCCGGCCAGAGCGGACAGCGCCCGCGGTGCCCAGCTCGTCCCGTCGCGCAGGTTCGATCCCGACCTGCACTGGGAGGTGGTTCTCGGACAGAGACCGCGCGCTGTGCTCGGCCCAGATGCGGTCGAGATCGACCTGCACCCCGGTTCGTTTTCGGCACAACAACCATGAACCGTTCAGGCGATATCTGTTACTTTGTCCGGTTTGCTCTGATAGTTTGAGGCGCCCACAGGACCTGCCCTCCAAGTGACACGAGGCCTGCGTGATCCTTCTTGACGCCGATATCGTTACCGCGTGCGTGGAGCACGGGCACGTGCACGCCAACCGGGCGCTCGAGGTGCTCGATACCGACGACAGCCTGGTTATTCATCCGCTGACCTTTGCGGAATGTGCGGTCGGCGCCGTCGACAAGGGGCACGAGGTCCGGTTGCGCGCGCTGGTCGAGCAGGTCGGGGTCGCCGTCTGGTCGCCGGACCCGGGGCACTCGCGACGGGTCGAGCACCTGCGGGTCACCACGTCGCTGAGCCTGCTCGAGTGCTGCGTGCTCGACGCCGCCGAACGTGAGAACGCCACCCTGGCCACGTTCGACGCCCGGCTGGCACAGGTCGCACGCGTGCGGGCCCGGCCGGTCCTGGCCCTCACCGCCGCCGAGCGTCCTGCCGCCAACTGACGCGTGCCCGGGACGCGGCTCGCGCTTGGCTCAAGTCAGAGGACGCCTTCGCGGGCGACGAGGAGGACATAGGTCTTGGCGGAGGAGAAGCCCTCGCTGGGGCGCGGCCAGCCCATCGCGGCGAGCGCCGCCGATGCTGGTGCGTGCACCTGGCCGTTGATACGCACCTCGGCGGTGTCTGTCCCAGACCCGGCAGCGAGGTAGATCTTGATCCCGTTGAGCATCTCGCGGTCGAGGCCCGGCTCGACGACCAGCGCAAGGTCGTGCCACGGGTGCGCCCCGCTGAGCCATTCCATGAGGATGCGGTGCTCGGTGCCGACGCCGTAGCCCGTCACCGTCCCGCCGATCATGTGCCACCCTGGGAAGCCGTCAGGATCGTCGGCCTGGAAATGGTTCGCGTGGTCGCCGTTCTGGGTGAGCAGCTCGAGCACGACACTCCCCGTCGTGGCCATCCACATGCTGATCGCCTGGTGGGTGGCCTCTGTGGGGTCCTCAGCCCACCCGGAGGTGCAGTCGACGATGGTCGTCTGTGCAGGGTTGTCGACATTCAGGATGAACTCGAGACCGAGGTGTTTCGGGCCGGCGTCGCAGGAGTCCCGGACGGCGACCGCGAGTGTGGTCCCGGGCGCACGGACGAGCTCACCGTCGATGGTCCACTCTCGGTCGAAGTGCTGCGTCAGCGCCTCCGCCACCAGCACGGCTCGGTCATGGTCGGTCTGCTCTGCGCCCACCGCGTCATCGTAGCCAGCCGTCGTGGCCATCCGCCGGCACCACGGTGAGCAGCCCGCCCCAGCTGATCGGACTGTCGAGCAGGCTCTGGCTGGTCCGCCAGCGGCGCAGGCGGTCACGCTGCCACTGGCTCAGGGAGTGGACGGGGTCGGGGGACTCGTGGGCCTGGTCCACGGCCAGCGTCAGGGCGACGACGGGGTCGTCGTTAGCCGTGTCGTCGCCCGTCGTGAGGCGCTCGCGGTACCAGCGGCCGGTCGGCAGCGGCCACAGCAGACCGGTGACCAGCGCGGCGCCGCGGCACAGCACTGCGTGGGCCAGGCCGTAGGCGTCACGGGTGCGGGCGTCGTCACCGCTGGCGCAGGCAACCAGTGCCACCCGGGTCGGCCACCGGCCGTCGGGGGGGCCCGCCGCGGCGGCCCCCCGCGGGCCGGGGGGCCCCCGGGGGGGGGCGCCGCCCCGCCCCCCCGCCCCGC
>JAVBSR010000107.1:0-16210 GCA_031556715.1 Cellulomonas sp. | reverse complement strand
ACCCGGCCCCAGTTCGGGTCGTTGCCGAACACCGCCGCCTTGAACAGGTTGGACCGGGTCACAGCCCGGGCCACGGCGACGGCCGCCGCCTCGTCGGACGCGTTCACCACGGTGACGGCGACGTCGTGGCTGGCACCCTCGGCGTCGGCCACCAGGGCGCGGGCGAGCGTGGCGCACACCTCGAGGAGGGCCGCGGCAAAGTCCGCCGGGTCCGGGGCGACGCCCGAGGCACCGGAGGCCAGCAGCAGCACCGTGTCGTTGGTCGACATGCAGCCGTCGGAGTCCACCCGGTCGAAGGTCGTCGCCGTGGCTGCCCGCAGGGCGGCGTCGGCGGTCGGCCCGTCCAGCAGGGCGTCGGTGGTGATGACGACGAGCATCGTCGCCAGCCCTGGGGCGAGCATGCCCGCACCCTTGGCCATGCCACCGACCGACCAGCCGTCCCCGGCGGCCACGGCCTGCTTGGCCACGGTGTCGGTGGTCATGATGGCCTGCGCCGCGGCGGCTCCGCCGTCCGGGCCCAGACCCTCGGCGGCCGCCTCGACCCCGGCCAGCAGCCGGTCCATGAGCAGCCGCTCCCCGATCAGCCCGGTCGAGCAGACCAGGACGTCGGCGGCGCCGATGCTGTGCGCCGTGCCGTCGGGCGGCGTCTGGTCGCTCAGCACCGCCGCGACATGCTCGGCGGTGCGCTGCGCATCGGCCAGGCCCGGCGCTCCGGTGCAGGCGTTGGCACCGCCGGAGTTCAGCACGACCGCCCGCGCCGTGCCGCCTGCCACCACCTGGCGCGACCACGTCACGGGAGCGGCGACCACCCGGTTGGACGTGAACACGCCCGCTGTGACGTAGGTCGGCCCGTCGTTGACGACGAGCGCCAGGTCAGACCTGCCGGAGGTTTTCAGGCCGGCCGTGACCCCGGCGGCCCGGAACCCGGCCGGTGCGGTGACGCTCATGGGGCTGTCCCTTCGTTCGTCCGGTGCATGTCGGTCCTTGTCGTGGGGCCTTCAGTGCCGAGCTTCCCGTGCCATGGTGGCAGGGAACCTCACGGCGCAACACCCTCTCGGACCAGTCCGGTGGTCTCCGGCAGGCCCAGTGCCAGGTTCATCGACTGGACCGCGGCCCCGGCCGTGCCCTTGACGAGGTTGTCGATGGCGGTGACGGTGACCAGCCGACCGGCCTTGGCGTCGACCGCCACCTGGACCAGGGCGGTGTTGGCGCCGACCACCATGGCGGTCGTCGGCCAGACGTCGTCGGGCAGCACCTCGACGAACGGTTCGTCGGCGTAGGCGGCACGCCACACCTGGCGCACCTCGGCGGTGCTGATCTCGGCCTGCGCCCCGAGCGGGGCGGTGACGGTGGCGAGGATCCCCCGCGACATGGGCACCAGGACCGGCGTGAAGGAGATCGCGACCCGACCGGCGCCGGCGGCGCGCAGGTTCTGGACGATCTCCGGGATGTGCCGGTGGGTGCCACCCACGGCGTAGGGCTGAGCCGACCCCAGCGCCTCGGCGGCCTGCAGGTGGGGCTTGAGAGCCTTGCCCGCCCCGGAGTAGCCGACGGCGAGCACCGCCACCAGGTCACGGGCATCGACCAGACCCGCGGCGACCCCCGGCTGCAGGCCGAGCGTCACCGCGGTGACGTTGCAGCCGGGCACGGCGATCCGGTCCGTGGCCGCCAGGAGGGCTCGCTGCGACCCGCCGGTGCTGCGGATCAGCTCGGGCATCCCGTAGGTCCAGGTGCCGGCGTGCTGGCTGCCGTAGTAGGCCTGCCAGTCGTCGGCGTCGGCCAGCCGGTGGTCGGCCCCCAGGTCCAGCACCACGGTGCTGGATCCCGTCGCCTCCAGCTCGGCGGCGATGGCCCCGGACGCTCCGTGCGGCAGGGCCAGGACTACGACGTCGTGCCCGGACAGCGCTGCCGCGTCGGTGGCGACCAGCTCCCGGTCGGCCAGGGACCGCAGGTGCGGATGGTGCTCCCCCAGGCGGGTTCCGGCACTGGTGTTGGCCGTCAGCGCACCGATGCTGACCTGCGGGTGCGCCGCCAGCAGCCGCAGCATCTCTCCCCCGGCGTATCCCGAGGCTCCCGCGACGGCGACCGTGAATGTCATGCGTATGAACATACACCACCATGCAAACCAATACGGAGGTGCGACGCGCCGCCGCGCCGAGGCACGCGGGACTCCCGTCGCCGATCCGTCGCGGAAGGCCGCATCGCCCGCCGGCGCCACGCCACCGTCTCCCACCGTCGCGGGCGTCCCGGCCAGAAGGCAGCACCGCGCGGCCAGCGGTGGCGACAAGCCCCGAGCGACGTGGCAGGGTGGCTGCGTGCGTGCCATCGTCGCCGCCGCCGCAGGCGGTCCAGAAGTCCTCGAGCTCCGTACCCTGCCCGACCCGACACCCGCACCAGACCAGGTGCTGGTGAAGGTCGCGGCCGCAGGGGTGAACTTCATCGACACCTACCGGCGCTCCGGGCGGTACCCGATGACGTTCCCGCACGTCGTGGGCTCTGAGGGGGCAGGCGAGGTGGTCGCGGTGGGCCACGACGTGACGTCGCTGGCGGTGGGTGACCGGGTGGCGTGGGCCGAGTCGGCCGGCTCCTATGCCGAGCTGCAGACGGTCGCCGCCTGGCACGCCGTGCGGGTGCCCGGCACCGTCGACGACCGCACCGCCGCGGCCACGATGCTCCAGGGCCTCACCGCGCACTACCTGGCGACGTCGACCGTGCCGCTCGGCCCCGGCGACGAGGTCCTCGTGCATGCCGCGGCGGGCGGGGTCGGGCTGCTGCTCACCCAGCTGGCGACGATCCGCGGCGCCCGGGTGATCGCGACCGTCGGCACGGCGGCCAAGGAGGTGCTGGCCCGCGAGGCCGGGGCCGCCGAGGTCATCCGCTACACCGAGCTCGACGACCTGACCGACGACCTCCCCGCCGCGGTCCACACCCTGACCGGCGGTCGCGGCGTGGACGCGGTCTACGACGGCGTCGGGGCCGCCACCTTCGACGCGTCGCTGGCGTCGTTGCGCCCTCGCGGGATCCTGGTCCTCTTCGGTGCTGCTTCCGGTCAGGTGCCTCCGGTGGACCCGCAACGGCTCAACGCTGCCGGCTCGGCATACCTCACCCGCCCCAACCTCACCGACTACGTCGCCACCCGGGAGGAGCTGGTGGCCCGCACCGACGACCTGTTCAACCTGGTCGCGGGCGGCCCGCTGAAGGTCCGGGTCGGTGCGACCTACCCGCTGGCCGAGGCCGCGACCGCCCACCACGCCCTGGAGTCCCGCAAGACCAGCGGCAAGGTGCTGCTCCTGCCCTGACGACCACCGTCCCGCGTGTCGTCACCACAGAGCGGCGAATCCGCCCGCCAGGAGGCGACCGGACGGTGGGACGTCGCGCGGCGTCTGTTCGGGCGCTGGTGCGCCAAGACCGCCCGTCGGAGCGGTGGTCCCACTAATGTGTGCCGTGCAGGCGCGCAGGCCGTCCGCACGGCACGAGCCGGTGCCCCGCTCGACGCACTCGTACGACGGAAGAAGGACCTCCAGTGGAAGTTGTCATCTGCCCCGACGCCCGTGGAGTCGGCGAGGTCAGCGCCGCCACCGTCGCCCAGGTCGCCGCACGGGTCGGCCCCGGCGTCGTCATCGGCGTGGCGACGGGGTCGTCGCCGCTGGCGACCTACGCGGAGCTGGCCCACCGCGTCCGCGCGGGGGTGCTCGACCTGTCGCAGGCCTCAGCCTTCGCCCTGGACGAGTACGTCGGGCTGCCGGTGGACCACCCGGAGAGCTATCACGACTGCATCCGACGTTCCGTCACCGAGCCGCTCGGCCTCGACCCGTCGCGGGTCCACGTGCCCGACGGTGGCCTCGACGGCCTGGACACGGCCGGTCAGCGCTACGAGGACGCCATCCAGGAGGCCGGCGGGGTCGACGTCCAGATCGTCGGCATCGGTGCCAACGGCCACGTCGGCTTCAACGAGCCGAGCTCGTCGCTCAGCTCGCGGACCAGGGTGAAGACGCTGACCGAGCAGACACGGCGCGACAACGCACGCTTCTTCGCCGCGCTCGACGAGGTGCCGCGCCGCTGCATCACCCAGGGCATGGGTACGGTCATGGACGCTGGCCACGTCGTTCTCGTGGCGACGGGCGAGCACAAGGCTGACGCCGTGGCTGCCGTCGTGGAAGGCCCGGTCACCGCCATGTGGCCCGGTTCGGTCCTCCAGATGCACCCCAACGTCACCGTGGTCGTCGACGAGGCGGCCGCCAGGCGGCTCACCCTGGCCGACTACTTCCGGGCCGCCTACGACAACCGGCCAGACTGGCAGCGCCCAGCATCGGCACCGCTGCTGGCCGTGTGACGGTGCCGCGCGGCTCAGACCGGTACGCGCGCCCGGGCCCGACGCGGCGACGGCACCTCGTGGCCTGCGCGGTCCGGGGCTGACCGCGACGGCTGAGCCGTGCCGTCGGCTCCGTCCTCCCCTGGGTGGCTGATGCTCAGGTGGGGGCGGTGGCGCTGGAGACGCACGTCGACGTCCCAGGCGCTGCGGGCCCAGAGCGCGACGGCGACCGACACCACCAAGGCTGAGATCGCGCCGACACCGATGGACCAGCGTGGGCCGAACGTCTGGCCCACCCACCCGACCAGCGGTGCGCCGACCGGGTTCGTCCCGAGCAGCACCATCATGTACAGGGACATGACCCGGCCGCGGACCTGCGGCGGGGTGGACGTCTGGATCGCCGAGTTGGCTGCGGTGAGCATGGTCAGCGAGGTCAGACCCACCGGGATGCCGGCCAGCGCGTACGACCAGAAGGTCGGCATCAGCGCCTGCACCCCCGTGGCCACGCCGAACGCGAACGCTGCGCCGACCACCAGGCGCACCCGCGGCCGCTCACGACGGGCAGCCAGCAGGGCACCGGTCAGCGACCCGACGGCCAGCACCGAGCCGAGCAGCCCGTAGGCGCCCGCCTCCTGGCCGAACTCGACGCGCGCCATCATCGCCGACGTCAGCTGGAAGTTCAGGCCGAACGTCGACACCACGCCGACCACGACCATGATGGCCAGGACGTCACGACGCGAGCGCAGGTACCGCAGCCCTTCGCGCAGCTGGCCGGGCTGACGCGGCGCTGACGGCACCGGGTGCAGGTCGCCCGGCCGCATGGCCCGCAGCGCCAGCACCGTGCCCAGCATCGACACGGCGTTGACGACGAAGACCCAACCGGTACCCACCGCGGCGATCGTCACCCCGGCCACGGCCGGACCGACCAGCCGGGCGGCGTTGAACGACGCCGCGTTGAGGCCGACCGCGTTGGACAGCCGCGACGCCGGGACCAGCTCGGCGACGAAGGTCTGACGCACCGGACCGTCGAAGGCCGACACCACACCCAGGCCGGCAGCGGCGAGGTACACCTGCCACAGCTGGGCGTGACCCGAGAGCACCAGCACACCCAGGACGGCGGCCAGCGCGCCGATCGAGCTCTGCGTCACCATGAGCATCCGGCGACGGTCGACCCTGTCGGCCAGCACCCCGGCCAGCGGGGTGAGCAGCAGCACCGGGCCGAACTGCAGCGCGGTGGTGATCCCGACCGCCACCCCGGACGAACGGGTGAGCACGGCCAGCACCAGCCAGTCCTGGGCGACCCGTTGCATCCACGTGCCGACGTTGGACACCAGGGCGCCGGCGAACCACAGGCGGTACCCGCGGTGCCGCAGCGAGGAGAAGGTCGAGCCTGGGCCGGCGCGGTTCACGACCGGGCCATCTGTCGCAGCAGCACCGCAGCCTGCGCCAGGCACGCGCGGTCCTCGGGTGTCAGCTCGGCGAGCCGGCGCGACAGCCAGACGTCGCGACGACGACGCGTCTCGACCACCTCGGACCGTCCAGCCTCGGTCAGCGCGACGAGCACCTGGCGACCGTCGTGCGGGTCTTCCTCCTTGGCGACCAGACCCCGGTCGACCAGGCAGGCGACCGTGCGGGTCATCGACGGCGGCCGCACCCGCTCGAGCTCGGCCAGCCTCCCCGGAGTCGTGACACCGTGGGTGGCCAGGAGAGCGAGCACGTTGAACTGCGGGTCGGGCAGGTCGGCCGAGCCTCGCTCGGCGCGCACCCGGCGCGCCGCCAGCCCGAGAGCCCGCCGCAGCTGGTGGGCCTCGTCCTCCACCTCGGCCACCGCCGACACCTCGGCGACCGACACCTGATCCGTCGTCTCGACCACGCACACCCCTCCCCGAGCTTAGCTAGGACAACTCATTACCTTCGCTCACTAGTCCCTCGCCTCCCGGCCAGACAGAGACGAGCGCCTGCAAGGAGATCGGACGCTGATGACGGATCACGGCTCGCAGCACGTGCTGGCACCGGCATGGCTGCCACGGGCCCGCTCGCCATGGCCGCGGCCACCCGTCAGGGGGCACGGGATCGGCCAGGTCGCAGCCCAGCACCCACAGCCCCCGCTCCGGCTGGCCCGGAGCGTCAGGCGTTCAACGACTCGGCGTAGGGCGGACAGACATCATCGTGCTCGAGCGTGTCGAGACACTCGGCCAGCAGCGTGTGACCGGTGAGCGCCGATACCGCCATCAGCACGTACCGCAGGTCGCGCTCGTCGTCCTGAGGGACGCCGAGCACCTCGGCCACCAGCGGCAGGGCCTCGGCGACGGCGCGCTCGAAGCCGGGACGGAGGTCCGCGGGCACCGAAGCGTCTGGATCGTCCGGTTCCTGGCCCATGACGATCAGCCCGAAGACGGTGGCGAGCTCCAGCCGGTCAGCAGGTGGCACCCGAGCCGCGAGGCGCACCAGATGCGGCATCGCGGCATAGGCCGCCGACCACGCGGTGCCCTCCGAGCACAGCTCGTCCCACCTCTCGCTGAAGGGCGCGACATCAGCGGACCCGTCGAGCTCCCGCAACCAGGCCGGCACCCAGGCGCCGTTCCCGTTACGGGTCCTCAGCTCGCCCCAGCGCGGATCGTCCAGCGACAGCACCTGGCCGGGGCCGCTCTGGCTCGCGCCCGTCACGCCCGCAGCTGAGCACCGAAGCGCTCGGCCAGGGCCGAGACGACCCGTCGGCGGACGTTGGTGGTGTCGTCGGCCGACAGCGTGCGGTCGGGGGCCCGCAGCCGCAGGGCGAAGGCCAGGGACCGGGTGCCCTCGGGAACCTGCTCTCCGGTGTAGACGTCGAAGAGGCGGACATCTTCGGCCCACTCCCCCGCAGCCTCACGGATCGCTGCCGCCACCTGGGCGGCGGGGACCGACGCGTCGACGACGAACGCCAGGTCTTCCTTGGCGACCGGGAACGACGACACGGGGCGGGCCTGCAACGAGTCGGTGCCCGCAGCGGCCAGCAGCGCGTCCAGGTCGAGCTCGAACGCGGCCGACCGGGCCGGCAGGTCGAAGGCCGTCACGACGTTGGGGTGCAGCTCGCCGGCGTGCCCGACGACCTGACCGTCCGCCGTGCACAGCGCGGCGCACCGGCCGGGGTGCCAGGGGGCCAGGGTCGCGGCCTGCGGGGTGGCCTCGGCCCCGGCGATGCTGGCGACGTGCAGCGCGACGGCGATGGCGTCACCGGCCTCGACCTCCCGGCCGGGGCCCCACCAGCCTGACGGGGCCCGCCGACCGGTCAGCACCGCGGCGACGTGCCGTGGCTGGTCGGGGACGGCCCCACGGATGGTGTCCAGCGTGGCGTCGTCGGGGCGGCAGCCGCCGACGAGCACGGGGGCGATCAGCCCGCCGGATCGGGCGACGGGCGCCGTGACCAGGCCGAGCTCGAAGACCGCGACGTCGACGTTGCCGCGCCCGATGTTGCGCCGGGCCGTCTCCAGCAGCGTGGACAGCAGGGTCGTCCGCATCAAGGGCTGGGTGTCGACCAGCGGGTTGGCCAGCCGGACGGCCTGGCGGCGCGGGTCGTCCGCGTCCAGCCCCATCGCGTCGGACACGTCAGCGCCGACGAACGGATAGCTGAGCACCTCGACCAGCCCGTCGGCGGCCAGGGCGTCGGCCACGGCCCGACGCACCCGCTGCGACCGGGTCAGGCCGGTGCCCGGCGCGGCGGCCGGCACGACCGACGGGATCTCGTCGTAGCCGCGGATCCGGGCGACCTCCTCGACGAGGTCCTCAGGGGCGGTCAGGTCGGGCCGCCAGGTCGGTGCGGTCACCTGGACCCGGCCGTCTGCGGCGGGCGCGCTGACCTGGCAGCCGATGGCCTCGAGCGTCTGGCAGACCTGCTGGTCGGTGTACGGGACGCCGACCAGCCGGGCGGGCGCCTGCGGGGAAAACGTGACGGTGGCCGGGGCTGCCGGGCTGCCTTCGTCGGTGGTCTCACCAGCCACGCCGCCGCCGTAGCGAGCCAGCAGCTCGACGACCCGCGCCACGGCCACCCGCTGCAGGTCGGTGTCGACACCACGCTCGAAGCGTTTCGCCGCTTCTGAGGACAGCCGGTGCCGGCGCGCGGTGCGGGCGACGCTGACCGGGTCGAAGTGGGCTGCCTCGACCAGCAGGTCTGCCGTGGCCGCGGCGGTCTCCGACTCCAGGCCGCCCATGACCCCGGCCAGGCCGATGCCGCGTGCACCGCGCTGCCCGTCGGGCGAGTCGGTGATGAGCAGGTCCTCGCCGGTCAGGGTGCGGTCCTGGCCGTCCAGGGTGACCAGGTGCTCGCCCGGTCGGGCCCGCCGCACCACGATCGGCTCGGCCAACGACGCCAGGTCGTAGGCGTGCAGCGGCTGGCCCAGGTCGAGCATGACGTAGTTCGTCACGTCCACGGCCAGGCCCAGCGAGCGCATCCCGGCCTGCACCAGGCGGCGCTGCATCCAGGCCGGGGAGGTCGCAGCGGCGTCCACGCCGCGCACGATCTGCGCCACGAACCGGTCGCAGCCGGGCACCCCGCCGATCGGTGCCTCGTCGGCCAGCTCGACGTCGAACCCGCCGCCCACCGGTGCCAGTTCGACAGCGCCGGGCAGCCCGCGGTCGGTGAAGGTCGCCCCCGTGGCGTGGTGGTACTCCCGGGCCACCCCCCGCAGGGAGAAGCAGTAGCCGCGGTCAGGGGTGACGTTGATCTCCAGCACCTGCTCGTCGAGGCCGAGCAGCGCCAGGGCGTCCGCCCCCGGGGCGAGGTCTGCGGCGTCGAACCCGGCCCGGGTGAGCACCAGGATGCCGGTGTGGTCGTCGCCGAGACCCAGCTCGCGCACCGAGGCGATCATCCCGTCGGAGACGTGCCCGTAGGTCTTGCGCGCGGCGATCTCGAACCCGCCGGGCAGCACGGCGCCGGGCAGGGCGACGACGACCCAGTCACCGGCACCGAAGTTGTGGGCCCCGCAGACGATGCCCCGCGGAGCGTCCTCGCCGACGTCGACGTGGCACCAGTTGATCGTCTTGCCGTTCTTCTGCGGTTCGGGCGTGAGGTCGAGCACCCTCCCCACGACGACGGGGCCGATGACCTCACCGGTGTGGATGGCCTCTTCCTCCAGCCCGACGCGCACCAGGTCGGCCGCGAGCTGTTCGGCAGTCAGGCCCTCGGGGATCTCGACGTGGTCGCCCAACCAGGCAACAGGGACGAGCACCATGTCAGATCACCGCCTGGAACTGGGTGGAGAAACGGACGTCGCCCTCGACCATGTCGCGCATGTCGGATATTCCGTGCCGCAGCATCAGCGTCCGCTCGATGCCCATGCCGAAGGCGAAACCGGAGTACACCTGCGGGTCGACCCCGGCCGAGCGCAGCACCGCCGGGTTGACCATGCCGCAGCCGCCCCACTCGATCCAGCCGGGCCCGCCCTTCTTCTGCGGGAACCACAGGTCCATCTCGGCGCTGGGCTCGGTGAACGGGAAGAACGACGGTCGCAGCCGGGTGCGGGCTTCTGGGCCGAACATGGCCCGGGCGAAGTGGTCCAGGGTGCCGCGCAGGTGGGCCATGGTCAGCCCCTTGTCCACGGCCAGGCCCTCGACCTGGTGGAACACCGGGGTGTGGGTGGCGTCCAGGGCGTCGGTGCGGAACACCTTGCCCGGGCAGGCGATGTACACCGGCAGCGGCCGGTCCAGCAGGGTGCGGGCCTGCACCGGGGAGGTGTGGGTGCGCAGCACCAGGCCCGAGGGGGCGTCGGTGCCGCTGTCGACGAAGAACGTGTCCTGCATCCCGCGCGCCGGGTGGTCGTGGCCGAAGTTCAGGGCGTCGAAGTTGAACCACTCCGCCTCCAGCTCGGGGCCTTCGGCGATCTCCCAGCCCATCGCGACGAAGACGTCGGCGATCCGCTGGGACAGCGTCTCCAGCGGGTGCCGGGCACCGACCGGGCGGCGCTGCGCGGGCAGGGTGACGTCGACGGTCTCCTCGACCAGCACCCGGGCGTCACGTTCGGTCTCGAGCACCCCGGTGCGCTGGGCCAACGCCCGGCCCAGCTCTTGGCGAGCCTGGCCGACGATCTTGCCCGCCGCGGCCTTGTCGGCCGCGGCCAGGCTGCCGATCGCGCGGTTGGCCAGGGCCAGCGGACTCTTGTCGCCCAGGTGAGCGGTGCGGGCCTGCTTCAGCGCGGCCAGGTCGGGTGCGGCCGTGAACGCGGCCAGGGCATCGTCGACGACGGCTCGGACCGCGTCGGCGTCCAAGGGAGAGGGGGTGGGCATGTCGGACCTTCCGAACAGTTCAGCAGGGACAGGCGCGGGCACGTCCGTGCCCGGCGGGGTCTGGTGGCGCCCACCGGCGGGGCATGGCCTGCGTCAGCAGTGCGGCCCGGCGGCGGGCCAGGCAAATCGGTGCACCCGGTCGCAGGAGCCCGCTCGCCCGGCCGTGCCCGGACCTGCCGGCGACGACCGCACAGGATGCACCGACAGCCGGGAAGACATGGGACCCATCCTGCCATATCCCGCCAGGACCAGCCTTGCAGGCCAGCAGCGCTCGGCACACCAGGTCCCGATCGGGTGGTCGCTCGAGGAGACAATTGACTGAGCGTGCTCAGTGAGTATGATCAGCGACATGAAACGCTCAGAGCACAAGGAACGCACGCGCCAGGCGCTGCTGGCAGCCGCCCGGGCGACCATCTCGACCCAGGGCTTCGCGGCCACGACGGCCCGGGACGTGGCAGACGCCGCCGGGGTCGCGGTCGGCACCGTCTTCGTCCACTTCCCGACGATGGGCCGCCTGGCCGAGACGCTGCTGGACGAGACCGTCGGCGCGGCGCTGGCCCGGGCCGGTGACAGCCCGAGCGACGACCTGGTGGAGCAGCTGCTGCACGTCAGCGCCGCCCTGTACGACGCCTACCTGGCCGACCCCGAGCTGTCGCGGCAGGTGGTCTCCGGTTCGCTGTTCGAGGCCACGCCCGGCGGCCCGTCCCGGCGCCGCATGGCGGCGTTCGGCTCCTGGGTCGGGGCCCGGGTCGAGACGGCGGTCGCCTCCGGGCAGATCGAACCCGTCGACCCGCAGGAAGCCTTCCACACCTACTTCGCGCTGTACTTCGGCGGCCTGGTCCTCGGCCTGCGCGACGAGCTCGACGCTGAGCGACGGCTCGACCTGCTCGGACGGCAGCTGCGCCGCACGTTCCGTCCGGCGGTGCACGCATGACCGCCGTGGCCGTCATCGGCGCAGGCATCGGCGGGCTGACCGCGGCACTGGCGCTGGCCGACGACGGGCACCAGGTCACCGTGCTGGAGCGGACCGACCGGTTCGAGGCCGTCGGTGCCGGGCTGGTCCTCACCCCGAACGCCGCCCAGCCGCTCGCACGGCTCGGGGTGCGG
Source organism: Cellulomonas sp. (assembly GCA_031556715.1). Classification (GTDB taxonomy): domain Bacteria; phylum Actinomycetota; class Actinomycetes; order Actinomycetales; family Cellulomonadaceae; genus Cellulomonas. The sequence continues at coordinate 4,533 of JAVBSR010000107.1, read as the reverse complement.
CTGGACGACGACGCCCAGGTGCTGACCCGGATGCAGATGTGCGGCCGGTCAGGGCGCCGGCTCACGGTCATCGACCTGGCCCGTCTCGCCGGGACGTACGGGCCCACCTTCGGGATCGCCCGGCCGCGGCTGCACGCCCTGCTGGCCGACGCCCTGCCGTCGTCGGTCACGGTGCGGCTCGGGGCGCCGGTCACCGCGGTCGACGTGTCGGACCGCACGGTGACCGTCGCCTGGCCAGGTGCCGAGGAGAGCTTCGACGTCGTGATCGCGGCGGACGGCCTGCGGTCGACGGTCCGGCCGGCGGTCGACGGTCGGTCGGCGCTGCGCTACTCGGGCTCCACCTGCTGGCGGGGCATCGTGCCGCTGGACGTCGGCTCTGAGGCCGTGGAGTCGTGGGGCGCCGGCAGCCGCGTCGGGGTGGTCCCGGTCGGAGACGGCCAGGCGTACTACTACCTGGTCCGCGTCTCACCGGCAGGCACGGAGCCCCCGACCTCCCTGGCGGCGCTCCAGGCTCTGTTCTCCGAGCACGCCGGGACGGCCGGGCAGCTGGTGGGCTCGTTGACGGAGATGCCGCCGCTGCACCACGACCTGTTCGAGCTCGACCGGCCCCGGTGGGGGCGAGGCCGTGTGCTGCTGCTCGGCGACGCCGCCCACTCCATGACCCCGAACCAGGGGCAGGGGGCGGCCATGGCGATCGAGGACGCTGTCGCCGTCGCAGGTGCGCTGCGGACCGGACCGGACGGGGCGCTGGGACGCTACCGGACGGCCCGTGCGCGACGGGTCCGGAAGGTCCAGCTGGCCTCGCGACGGATCGGGACCATGGCCAGCCTGCGCGGTCCCGGTGTCGCCCCGGTACGGGAGGCCGTGATGCGGCTGACCCCGTCGAGCGCGGCCACGACGACGATGCGGCGGCTGGTGGCGTCGGGGACATCGCCGACCTGACCGCACCACGTCCTTGCAGGCCCACCACCCCCGACCCGATGCTGGAAGGCTCCCATGTCTGACTCGACGATCCACCCCGCTCCGCTCCGCCGCGCCGCCCAGGTGGCGGGCTGGTCCATGCTCCTGCTCGGCGTCGGCCACCTGGTCTCGTTCGCCGCGGCCGCTGGTCGGTACGACGACGCCACCCGCCGGGCGCTGGACGGGCTGGAACAGGCCACGGTGTCCATGCCCGGCCTTACGCACACGCTCGCCGACCTGTTCACCGGGTACAACCTCATGGTGGCGGCGCTGCCGACCACCGTCGGGGTGCTCATGCTGCTCATGGCCCGGTACGCCGAGCAGGTTCCGGGGCTGCTCGTGTCCGTGCTGTGGGTGATGGTGGCCTTCACGACGGTCGGGCTGGTCATCTCGTGGCTGTTCCTGCCTCTGCCGCCGCTGGTCGGGATGAGCGTCGCGCTGGTCGCCGGGCTCGTCGGGCTGCTGCAGGCGCGACGCCCGGGACCACGGGGGCCAGCGGTCGGCTGAGTCAGCCCAGCGCCAGCTCGGCCACCGTCGTGTACCTCGGTCCCCCGCCGCGGCCGGCTCCCGGCTCGGACCGTGTGAGCCGCACCGACGACACGGTCCACGACGGGCCGTCGTAGACGGCGAGCGCCCGGACGATCCCGTCGATGCCGGTCGGCCCGTCGAGCGCGGCGGACTGCGGACGAGGGGGGCGAGCCCTGCGGCGGCCCGGAGGGCGGGTCCCGGGCCGGGCCCGGCCGACGGTGAGGTGGGCACGGTTCCGCTGACGCTCGTCATGGTGCAGGCCCAGGTCGTCGGCGACGGCGGCGCCCCGGTCCGCGAGGCGCCGCTGCGCCTCGACGTCCCCGCCGACGCCGACCCACAGCGTGCGGTGCGCGAACACGCCCGCCCCGCGCAGCGCCAACGAGTACGGCACCAGCGGCGCCAACGCCTCGTCCAGCCCGTGCTGGAGCGCCCCGACCGTGCCGTCGGGCACCTCGCCGTAGAAGGCGGCCGTGAGGTGCCAGGTGTCGCGGGCCGACCAGCGCACCGTCCCGTCCGTGCCGGCCGGTCCGTGGCGCGCGGCAGCCAGGGCCAGATCGAGGTGGTCGAGCACCTCCGCAGGCGGGACGACGGCAAGGAACAGGCGCACAGCCCCAGGGTGCCAGACCTCCAGGCCGGACGGTGGGTGTCAGCGCCCGCGTCGGGCGCGCGGGTGTCAGGGCTCGCGTCGGGCGCGCGCCGAGGCGTACAGGCAGACCGCGGCAGCCGCGGCCAGGTTGAGCGACTCGGCCTGGCCGTACAGCGGGATGCGGACCGTCGCGTCGGCGGCCTGGATCACGTCGGGCGGCAGGCCGTGGGCCTCGTTGCCGAACAGCCAGGCGGTCGGTGCCGCCAGGTCGGGCATGCCGACGGGGGCGCGGCCGGCGTGGTCGAGCAGCTCGTCCAGGTCGTGCTGGCCGCTGCCTGCGGCGGCCAGGACGACCAGGCCGGCGTCGTGGAGCGTGGTGACCAGCGATGACGTCGCCACCCCGACAGCGACCGGCAGGTGGAACAACGATCCTGCGGTCGACCGGACCACCTTGGGGTTGTGCAGGTCGACCGACGGGCCAGACAGCAGCACCGCATCGGCACCTGCGGCGTCTGCCGTGCGCAGGACGGTCCCGACGTTGCCGGGGTCACGCACCTGGACCAGCACCGCCACCAGGCGCGGCCCGTCGACCAGCGCCTGGTGCGCGGGGACGTCTACCGGGTCGGCGACGGCCACCACCTCCTGGGCGTCTGCGCTCATCGCGGCCAGGACCGCCGCGCTGCCCAGCCGCAGCGGCACCCCGCGTCCGACCGTCGCCTCGACGATCTCGGGGTAGCGCCCGGAGGCAGCGTCGCTGAGGTACACCGCGTGCAGCCTCACCGAGGCCGCCCGCACGGCTTCGCGCACCGCCTGCGGTCCCTCCACGAGGAACCGCCCGGCCCGCTCCCGCGCCGAGCGGCCCGCCAGGGCACGTACCTGCCGGACCCGCTCGGCTCGCGGGTTGGTCAGCAGATCGTCCGGTACCGGCACCTCGGTCGTCGCCTCCGCTCGGTCGTGACAGACGTCTGGCCCCGCCGACCGGGGTCGGCGGGGCCAGCGTGGTTGGTCAGGCGGCGCGGGGCGCGTTGATGTCGGCCGGCAGTGCCTGCTTGGCGATGGCGACCATCGCGGCGAAGGCCTTCGGGTCGTTGACGGCCATCTCGGCGAGCATCCGACGGTCCACCTCGACCTCAGCGGCCTTGAGGCCCTGGATGAAGCGGTTGTACGTCATGCCCTCGGACCGGACGGCCGCGTTGATCCGGGTGATCCACAGCTTGCGGAAGTCGCCCTTGCGCACCTTGCGGTCGCGGTAGGCGTAGACGAGCGAGTGGGTGACCTGCTCTTTTGCCTTGCGGTACAGGCGGGACCGCTGACCGCGGTAGCCGCTGGCCCGCTCCAGGGTGGTGCGGCGCTTCTTCTGGGCGTTGACCGCCCGCTTCACGCGTGCCACGTGATGCTCCTTCTTCGTCGGGTCGGATAGCGCTGGGCAGTCAGCGTCCGAGCAGTCTCTTGTACTTGCGGGTGTCGGCGGGAGAGAGCTCGACGTCCCCGGCCAGGCGGCGGGTCAGGCGGCTCGACTTGCGCTCGAACAGGTGCCGCACACCTGCCCGTTCCCGCATGAGCTTGCCAGAGCCGGTGACGCGCACCCGCTTCTTGGTGCCCGAGTGCGTCTTGTTCTTCGGCATGGACCGTTCTCCTTGTCGTTCGTGCCGTCCTCGCGGGCGGCGGGATATCGCGGCGGTCAGCGTCCGGCGGCCGGGGGCCGCGGCCGCGGACCCGGTCGAGGTGCTGGCGTCGCGGCAGACTTTCGGGGCGCCCCAGCCGACGGCCGGGGAGCCGGCGTCTCGGTCTTGGCGGCCCGACTGGCCGGTGGTGCGGCAGGCCGGGCAGGCTTCGCCGGTTCCGCCTTGGCCACCGGTTCCGCCGTGGCCGCAGGCTCCGCCTCGACCACCGCGTCCGGCTCGGCCACCGGTTCCGGCGCCGACACGGGTTCCGGCGCCACTGCTTCCGGCACCACCACCGGTTCCGGCGTCACCACCGGCTCCGATGTCACCACTGGTTCCAGTGCCACCACCGGTTCCGGTGCCACCTGCACGGCCGGTCCCCCGGTGGGGGCTTCGACCGTGGTGGCGTCCTCACGGGCCTTGGCCGCCTGGGCGGCCCGGCGGGCCTCGTTGCGCTGCTCGGCCTTCTTCTTCACCGGGGCGATGACCATGACCATGTTCCGGCCGTCCTGCTTCGGCTGGCTCTCCACGAAACCGTACTCGCCGATGTCGTCGGCCAGCCGGGAGAGCAGACGGATACCAGCGTCGGGCCGCGACTGCTCACGGCCTCGGAACTGGATCATCACCTTGACCTTGTCGCCGGCCTTGAGGAAGCGCTCGACGTGGCCTTTCTTGGTGCCGTAGTCGTGCGGGTCGATCTTCAGCCGGAAGCGGATCTCCTTGAGGACCGTGTTCGCCTGGTTGCGCCGGGCCTCACGGGCTTTCATGTCCGCTTCGTACTTGTACTTGCCGTAG
>JAVBSR010000117.1:0-45429 GCA_031556715.1 Cellulomonas sp. | reverse complement strand
TCTACGGCGACGACTGTCTGGTGGTCGCCGTCACGGCCCGGGCGGTCGACGGTGCCGCCACCGAGGCCGCCCTGGCGGCGGTGGCCGACGCGCTGGGGGTGCGTCGTCGTCACGTCCGCCTGGTCTCCGGTGCGACGTCACGCGACAAGATCGTCGACGTCGACGACGACGCGGCTGACGACCTTGCTGCCCGGTTGAGCGCCCTGAAGCAGGGGTGAGCCGGCTCAGCGGAAGACGACGGTGCGGTGGCCGTTGAGCAGCACCCGGTGCTCGGCGTGCCAGCGCACCGCCAGGGCCAAGGCGCGGCGCTCGACGTCCTGGCCGAGGCGCACCAGGTCAGCCACCGACCGGGTGTGGTCCACCCGTTCCACGTCCTGCTCGATGATGGGGCCCTCGTCGAGGTCGGCGGTGACGTAGTGGGCGGTGGCGCCGATGAGCTTGACGCCGCGGTCGTGGGCCTGGGCGTAGGGGCGGGCGCCCTTGAAGCTGGGCAGGAACGAGTGGTGGATGTTGATCGCCCGCCCCGCCAGGGCCTGGCACAGGTCGGGGGACAGGATCTGCATGTACCGGGCCAGCACCACCAGCTCGACGTCCAGGGATGCCACCAGGTCGAGCAGCTGGGCCTCGGCGGCGGGCTTGGTGTCCTTGGTGACGGGGAGGTGGCGGAAGTCGATGCCGTAGAACCGGGCCATCGGCTCGAGCGCCGTGTGGTTGGACACCACGGCCACCAGGTCTACCGGCAGCTCTTCGGCCCGGGCGCGGAACGCCAGGTCGTTGAGGCAGTGCGCCGCGGTCGACACCATGACCAGGGTGCGCAACGGGCGCCCCGCGGCATCGAGCTGCCAGGTCATCGCGAACCGGTCGGCCGTCACCCCCAGGGCCTCGTGCAGGGTGCCGGCCGAGACCTGGGCGGAGAACTGCACCCGCATGAAGAACAGGTTCGAGCCGGCGTCGCCGAACTGCTGGGACTCGATGATGTTCGAGCCCAGGCCGGCCAGGGTCCCGGCCACCGCCGAGACGATGCCCGGACGGTCAGGGCAGGACAGGGTGAGGACGAACTCGGTCCCGGCGGCGGAAGCCGTCTCGTCGGTCAGCAGGTCGGTCACGAACTGGAAGGCTAGCCCGCCACGGCGCGAAACACCCGGTGCAGCACCACAACGCCACCGGTTTTTTGGCGGGTGGCACTACGCCCCCTCGGGTGAAGCCTGGGACGATGGGGTCATGACGTCCGAAGAGATCCAGGTCCGCACCGTCACCGCCGACGACGCCGGCGAGCTGTTCACGCTGCGCCGTGCCGCGTTCGTCACCGAGGCCCAGCAGTACGACGACCCGCACATCCCGCCGCTCACCCAGACCCTCGACGAGCTCACCGACGACCTGGCCAGCGATGACGTCATCACCCTCGGTGCCTGGTCCGGGACGCGCCTCGTCGGCTCGATCCGGGTGCAGCTGGAACCCGGCCGGGCGACGCTCGGGCGCTTCGCCGTCGCCCCTGACCTGCAGGGCAAGGGCATCGGGTCGCGGCTGCTCGTCGAGATCGTGCCGCGCCTGCCCGAAGGCACCAAAGAGGTCTGGGTCTTCACCGGCCGGGACTCGCTGCACAACCTCGCCTTCTACGCCAGCCAGGGCTACGAGCACCAGCACGACCAGGCCGTCGGCGACCTCACCTACGCCTACCTGCGCCGGATGCTCGGCGTGGAGCCCGACCCGGCCTGACCGGGGGCTGAGGAAGGTCGACCGCGCGGTGCACGGCGTCCGCAGCAGCGGGACCTGACGGTCCGGGCGCCATGGCGGCACGTGACGCCGTCCAGCCCTCACCGTCACCCAGAAGCTGCGCCAGCACGGCGTGGTCGGCGCGTTTGTCGAGTTCTACGGCGCTGGCGTGGCCCAGGTGCCGCTGGCCAACCGAGCGACCATCCGAAGGGGCCGGAGACGACCACTCGTCGAGCGTTGCTAGGCTTGGGGTGTCGCGACTGGCGCACCGGGTGGACCACCCGGGAAGGTGGGTCACCACCGGGGAGCGGCAACCGCACCAGACCGCGGGTCGAACGCCTGGGCCCAACAGGTCGCTCTCATGACGCCAGGAGTGCCACGTGACCCAAGAACAACCCGACGTGATGAACGCGAGCATCGAGGTGCTCGACCCGGAGATCGCTGCCGTCCTCGACGACGAGCTGGCCCGGCAGCGCCAGACGCTGGAGATGATCGCCAGCGAGAACTTCGTGCCCCGGGCGGTGCTCCAGGCCCAAGGGTCGGTGCTGACCAACAAGTACGCCGAGGGCTACCCGGGACGGCGCTACTACGGCGGCTGCGAGGTCGTCGACGTCGCCGAGACCATCGCCATCGACCGGGCCAAAGCCCTGTTCGGCGCCCAGTTCGCCAACGTCCAGCCGCACTCCGGCGCCACCGCCAACGCGGCGGTGCTGCACGCGCTGGCACGGCCCGGCGACACCATCCTCGGCCTGGCCCTGGACCAGGGCGGGCACCTCACCCACGGCATGAAGATCAACTTCTCCGGGCGGCTGTACAACGTCGTCGCCTACGGGGTAGACCCGGCCACGTCGCTGGTCGACATGGAGCAGGTGCGGGCCCTGGCCCGCGAGCACCAGCCGAAGGTCATCATCGCCGGCTGGTCGGCCTACCCGCGACAGCTGGACTTCGCGGCCTTCCGTGAGATCGCCGACGAGGTCGGCGCCTACCTGTGGGTCGACATGGCGCACTTCGCCGGGCTCGTCGCCGCCGGCCTGCACCCCTCGCCGGTGCCGCACGCCCACGTCACCTCCTCGACCGTCCACAAGACCATCGGCGGGCCACGGTCCGGGTTCATCCTCACCAACGACGCCGACATCGCCAAGAAGATCAACTCCGCGGTGTTCCCCGGGCAGCAGGGCGGGCCGCTGATGCACGTCGTCGCCGCCAAGGCCGTGGCCTTCAAGATCGCCGCCAGCCCGGCATTCCGCGACCGGCAGGAACGCACCGTCCGCGGCGCCCAGATCCTCGCCGAGCGTCTCACCGCCCCGGACGTCGCAGCGGCGGGCATCTCCGTGCGCTCCGGCGGGACCGACGTGCACCTGGTGCTCGTCGACCTGCGCGACAGCGCCATCGACGGCCGGGCCGCCGAAGACCTGCTGCACGAGTGCGGCATCACCGTGAACCGCAACGCCGTCCCGGACGACCCCCGCCCGCCGATGGTCACCTCCGGGCTGCGCATCGGCACCCCGGCGCTGGCCACCCGCGGGTTCGGCGACGAACAGTTCACCGAGGTGGCCGACGTCATCGCCGCCGCGCTCATCCAGGGTGCCGCGGCCGCCGCGGCCCGCCAGGCAACCGCGGCCACCGGAGCCGCCCCCACCGCGCCGCTGGCCGACGACATCGACGTCGCCGCGCTGCGCACCCGCACCGCGAGGCTCGGAGCGGAATTCCCACTCTACGAAGGGCTGGTGCAGCACTGATGACCGCACAACTGCTGGACGGCAAGGCCACGGCCGCCGCGATCAAGGGAGAGCTGCGCACCCGCATCGAAGCGCTTGCCGCCAAGGGCGTGCACCCCGGGCTGGGCACCCTGCTCGTCGGCGACGACCCCGGCTCCCAGCTGTACGTCGCAGGCAAGCACCGCGACTGCGACGAGGTCGGGCTGGCCTCCATCCGCGAAGACCTGCCCGCCGACGCCACCCAGGACGAGATCGAAGCAGCGGTGCACCGGCTCAACGAGAACGCCGACTGTGCCGGGTTCATCGTCCAGCTGCCGCTGCCCAAAGGCATCGACACCCACCGGGTGCTGGAGATGATCGACCCGGCCAAGGACGCCGACGGGCTGCACCCCACCAACCTCGGCCGCCTGGTGCTGCGCGTCAACGAACCGGTCACCTCACCCCTGCCGTGCACACCGCGCGGCATCGTCGAGCTGCTCGACCGGCACGGCGTCGACCTGCACGACGAGAACGGGAAAGGCCTGCACATCGTCGTGGTCGGGCGCGGCGTCACCGTGGGCCGGTCCATCGGGCTGCTGCTCACCCGACGGGCCATCAACGCCACCGTCACCCTGACCCACACCGGCACGAAGGACCTGGCCGCGTACACCCGCACGGCCGACGTCGTCGTGGCGGCTGCCGGTGTGCCGGGGATCGTCACCGGCGACATGGTCAAGCCCGGCGCGGTCGCCATCGACGTCGGGGTGTCCCGGGTCACCGACCCGGCCACCGGCAAGTCGAAGGTGGCCGGTGACCTGGCCGACGACGTGCGCGACGTGGCTGGGTGGGTGTCGCCCAACCCGGGCGGGGTCGGGCCCATGACACGGGCGATGCTGCTGGCCAACGTCGTGGAGATCGCCGAGCGCAGCGTCGGTTGACCTGTCGGGCGGGTGCCCGGCGACGTCGCTGAGGCGTCTATGCTCGGCGCATGGAGGTCGATTCGTCCTGGTTGCGGACCGAGGGCGGCAGGTTTGAGTTCTTCAGGGATGCCGACGGTCTGTGGTTCGGGTCACGCCCGCCCGGGGCCGCCCCGGTCGACCTGTTCAGTGGCCGCCGCGACGACGTCGACGACACTCAGGCGCTGTTCGCGACGGCGTACCTGCAACGTGTGAGCCGTGACGAGGACGCGGCACGTCTGTTCGCTGCCCAGACCGAATGCACCCTCGACCAGGCTCGTGACTTCTGCGCCTCCGCCGCCGAACCGGATCCTGCCCGCACGTTCTCGCCGCCACCGTGGCGGCTCCCCGCCAACGACGAGATCACGACCGCGCATCGCTCCTCCATGTGGGGTCTTGCGGCGGCGGCCGGCATCGTGCTGCTCGGCGTCGTCGCGCTCGTCGTCTTCCTCTGGCTGTGATCTCGACCGGTGGTGCAGGTCGCTGCCGTGGTGAATCAGGCAAGATGGGGCCGTGACCGAGATCGTCGTGGCAACCGTCAACGTCAACGGGGTGCGGGCCGCGTTCCGGCGCGGGATGGCTGAGTGGGTGAAGGCCGTGCGGCCTGACGTGCTGGCGTTGCAAGAAGTGCGGGCGCCGGACGACGTGCTGGCCGAGTTCCTGCCGGGGCCGGACTGGCACCTGGCCGGTGAGGCGTGCCAGATCAAAGGACGGGCCGGGGTGGCGGTGGCCTCTCGGCTGCCGTTCTCTGACGTCAGAATCGGTCTGGGCACCAGCCTCTCGGTCGATACGGGACGCTGGGTCGAGGTGGACCTGGAACTGTCAGGACCGGGCGGCGCGCTCACCGTGGTGTCGGCCTACGTCCACTCGGGGCAGGCCGACACCCCGAAGATGGACGAGAAGTACGCCTTCCTGGAGGTGATGACGGCACGCCTGGCCGAGCTGGCCGCCGGGGGCCAGGACGTCGTGGTGGTCGGTGACCTCAACATCGCCCACCGCGAGGTCGACATCAAGAACTGGCGTGGCAACCGCAGCACCGCCGGGTTCCTGCCGGCCGAGCGTGCCTACCTGGACCGCTGGTTCGACGACCAGGGGTGGCGGGACGTGGGCCGTGAGCACGGCGGGCCCGGGCCCGGTCCGTACACCTGGTGGTCGTGGCGGGGCAAGGCCTTCGACAACGACGCCGGCTGGCGCATCGACTACCAGCTGGCCACGCCCGGTCTGGCCGACCGTGTGCAGGCGGTGCGCATCGACCGGGCCGAGTCGTACGACGCCCGTTTCTCCGACCATGCGCCCGTGGTCGTCACCTACCAGGTCTGAGCCTCTCGCCAGGGTCAGCGTGGCGCCGACGGTGCCCGGATCCCGCCAGGTGCCGACGGCGTCGAGGGCAGCGGACGGCTCATGGTTCCCGGTGATGACGTGCAGCGGCGTCGGGACGGTGATCGTGCCGTCGAGGACCACCGAGCGAAGTGCCGAGTCTGTCGCGGCAGGAAGGCTCAGACGGGGGTGATGGGCAGGCGACGACCGGCCAGGCCGGTGCTCTTGGTCACCATCGCGGCGACCTCGACCAGGGCCTGGGCGGCGGGGGAGTCGGGGGCGGTGAGGACGACCGGGGTGCCGGCGTCGCCGGCCTCGCGCAGGGTGGTGTCCAGGGGGATCTGGCCGAGCAGGGGGACGGGGGTGCCCAGCGTCGTGGTCAGGCCGTCGGCGACGCGCTGACCACCGCCGGAGCCGAACACCTCCATGCGGGTGCCGTCCGGCAGGGCGAGCCAGGACATGTTCTCCAGCACCCCGACGACCTCCTGGTGGGTCTGGGCGGCCAGCGCCCCGGCCCGCTCGGCGACCTCGGCGGCAGCGGGCTGCGGGGTGGTCACCACCAGCAGGCGGGAGGTGGGCAGCAGCTGGGCCACGGAGATCGCCACGTCACCGGTACCCGGCGGCAGGTCCAGCAGCAGCACGTCCAGGTCGCCCCAGAACACGTCGGCGAGGAACTGCTGCAGCGCCCGGTGGACGATCGGCCCGCGCCAGGCCACCGGCTGGCCCGGGGGCACGAACATGCCGATGGACACCACCTTGACGCCGTGCACCACAGGCGGGAGCAGCATGTCGTCGACCTTGGTCGGCAGCTGGTCGACACCCAGCATCCGGGGGATGGAGAACCCGTGGATGTCGGCGTCGACCACCCCGACCGCCAGGCCCCGCCCGGCCAGTGCGACGGCCAGGTTCGCCGTCACCGACGACTTGCCGACGCCGCCCTTGCCGGACGCCACCGCGAGAACCTGCGTCGTCGAACCCGGCTGGGCGACCGGGATGACCGGTTCGCCCGCGCCACCGCGCAGCTGGTTGCGCAGCTGCGCGCGCTGCTCGTCGGTCATCGCGCCGAGGTCGACGACGACCTCCCGCACCCCCTCGACCGCGGCCACCGCGGCGCGCACGTCCCTGGTCAGGGTGTCTTTCATCGGGCAGCTCGGCACGGTCAGGTCGATGCCGACCGTCGCCACGCCGTCGTCCACCTCGACCGACCGGACCATGCCCAGGTCCGTGATGGGTCGGCGGATCTCCGGGTCGATCACTCCGGCCAGGGCAGTACGGACGTCGTCAGTCAGAGCCATGCCCTCAGCCTACGGTGCCCGGTGCTCCGGGGCCGTCCGCGTCCCGACAGCCGGCGCACGGAGCCTGGGGCCGCCCGAGCGACCGGCCACCACCTGCCGGGCCCGCAGGCTGACGCCTCAGCGCGCTGCGCTCGGCACCAGTCTGGGTGCGTCTGCTCGGTGGGGGCTGCCGGTCAGGGCGCTGGCCCTAGCTGTCAGGGCGGGGGCGGGGGCGACGTGCGCGGTCCTTGGCGCGTTCCCGGGTCTCGTCGTCGAGGTCTTCGAGCAGGGCCCGCAGCTCGGAGCGGACGAAGTCACGGGTGGCGACCTCGGACAGGGCGATGCGCAGCGCGGCCATCTCCCGGGCGAGGAACTCGGTGTCGGCCAGGTTGCGCTCGGCGCGCAGGCGGTCCTGCTCGGCCTGCACCCGGTCCCGGTCGGCCTGGCGGTTCTGCGCCAGCAGGATCAGCGGGGCGGAGTACGACGCCTGGAGCGACAGCATCAGGGTCAGGGCGGTGAACCCGTACGTCGAGGAGTCGAACCGCAGGTGCGTCGGCCCCCAGGAGTTCCAGGCCAGCCACAGCACGACGAACACCGTCAGCCACACCAGGAACAGCGGGGTGCCGAAGAAGCGAGCCACCGCCTCCGACCAACGGCCGGACCGGTCGGAGTCGGTGCTGCGCCGTGGCGTCCAGCGACGGTCGCGCGGGGTGTCCAGCCGTTCAGCCATGCTCGGTCACCTCCGCCGGGTCGTCGTCGGCCTCGCGCCAGTCCTCCGGCAGCAGGTGGTCGAGCACGTCGTCCACCGAGACCGCCCCGAGCAGGCGGCGCTGGGAGTCCACCACCGGCCAGGCCAGCAGGTTGTACGCGGCCAGCTCGCGCGAGACCGCCAGCAGCGGGGTGTCGGGCGCCACCGGCTCGATGTCGGTGTCGACCACGTTGCCCAGCGGTTCGTGCGGCGGTTCACGCAGCATCCGCTGCAGGTGGACCACGCCGATGAACCGTCCCGTCGGGGTCTCCAGCGGCGGACGAGTGACGAACACCAACGAGGCCAGCGCCGGGTTGAGGTCGACCCGCCGCACATGGGCCAGGGCAGCGGCGATCGACGTCTCCGGCCCCAGCACCACCGGCTCGGTGGTCATCAGACCACCGGCGGAGTCGTCCTCGTAGGCCAGCAGACGGCGCACGTCACGCGCCTCGTCCGGCTCCATGAGCTCCAGCAGCTCGGCGGCCTGGGCCTCGGTCAGCTCGCCCAGCAGGTCGGCGGCGTCGTCAGGCTGCATGGCCTCCAGGACGTTGGCGGCCCGGCGGCGCTCCAGGGCGCGCAGGATGCCGACCTGGTCGTCCTCCGGCAGCTCTTCGAGCACGTCAGCCAGGCGTTCGTCGGGCAGGGCCAGGGCGACCTCGACCCGCCGGGTCGGTTCCAGGTCGTGCAGGGCGTCGGCCAGGTCGGCCGGCTTCAGGTCCTCGTACTGGGCGAGCAGCAGGTCGGCGGCCTGCCCGATGCCCGAACGGGCCAGTCCGGTCACAGCGTCGAACGGGACCGTGCGGGTCTCGGCGCGGCGCAGCAGCGACGGCTTGGTGGGGCGCTCCCGGACGAACAGCTGGCTGATCACCCAGTCGCCGGTGCGTTGCTGCTCGATCGCCACGTCCACGACGGTGGCCTGCCCGCCCTCGACCAGGTCGACGGGCCGGTCCAGCAGCTCGGCGACCACCAGCTGCTCGGCCCTGCGCGCCTCGAAGCGGCGCAGGTTGACCAGGCCCGTGGTGATCACCTGACCAGGGTCGACCGCGGTGACCCTGGTCATCGGGACGAACACCCGTCGACGGCCCGGCACCTCGACGACCAGCCCGACCGCCACCGGGGCGCCCTTGGCACGCAGCACGACGACGACGTCGCGCACCCGGCCCACCTGGTCTCCGAGCGGGTCGAAGACCTTGGTGCCAGCCAGACGCGCCACGAAGACCCGGGTCCCGACGCCGCTCACCGAACAAGAGTAGTGGCCCAGGACCCGTAGGCCCCGTCCACGACCTGCCGCCGCACCCAGATGCTCCCCGCGACCCCGCACTGGTCGGGGTGCATCTTGGCACCAGAGGGACAGGTGGAGGAGGATCGAAGCATGGCACTCAGCGGTAGGCAGCGTCCGCCCCGCGTCCCGACCCTCCCGCAGGGCGAGACGGTGGCCCGCTACGACACCTACCTGGCAGCCCAGCGCGCCGTCGACCACCTGGCAGACAAAGAGTTCCCGGTGGAGAACGTGACCATCGTCGGCACCGACCTGCAGATGGTGGAGCGGGTGCTCAGCAGGCTGTCGTACTCGAGGGTGGCCATCGGCGGGGCGCTGTCGGGCGCCTGGTTCGGCCTGTTCGTCGGGCTGCTGTTCACGCTCATGGGCACGTCGGGGGAGTCGCTGCTGTTCCCGGCGATCTTCATCGGGGCCGGGTTCGGGATGCTGTTCTCCGTCATCGGGTACGGCCTGAGCCGGGGGCGACGCGACTTCACGTCGACGTCGCAGATCGTCGCCCTGCACTACGCGCTGCTGTGCTCCGCCGAGGTCGCCCACCGGGCACGGATGCTGCTCGAAGAGGTCGGCGGTGTCGTGCGGGGCGCACCTGTGATTGCTCCGCCTCCGATGCAGCCCGCCGGCGGGACCGAGCCGTCGGCTCCTGCCCCCGGGTCGGCCCCACCCGGCGCCGACCCTTCTGGGCCTGCGACGTCGGACCCGTCGTCCACGTCCGACACGCCGGGCACGTCGTCGTCGGTGCCTCCGGCTCCCTGACGTGCGAGCCGGCTAGACCCGCACCTGGTACGCGACGGACGACACCGGGCGCCCGTCCGACAGACGCAGCGTCGGGACCAGCCGACGAACCCTGGTCGGTCAGGCCTTGGTCCGGGCCGCGAGTGCGGCCATCCAGGTCTCGACGTCGTCGGGGGTGCGGGGGAGCGCTGCGGAGAGGTTCTCGCAGCCGTCCACGGTGACCAGGACGTCGTCTTCGATGCGCACACCGATGCCGCGGTACTCCGGCGGGACCAGCAGGTCGTCGGGCTGGAAGTACAGGCCCGGCTCGATGGTGAACACCATGCCGGGTTCGAGCACCCCGTCCAGGTAGAGCTCGCGCCGCGCCTGGGCGCAGTCGTGCACGTCCAGGCCGAGATGGTGGGACGTGCCGTGGACCATCCAACGGCGGTGCTGCTGCTGGTCCGGGTCGAGGGCGACCTGCGGCGGCACCGGCAGCAGACCCCAGTCGGCCAGGCGGTGAGCCAGCACCCCCATCGCCGCGCCGTGGACCTCACGGAACCGGACGCCGGGCCGGACCACGGCGAACGCAGCGTCGGCGGCGTCCAGCACCGCCTGGTAGACCCGGCGCTGGACGGCGGTGTAGCGGCCGTCCACCGGCAGGGTGCGGGTCAGGTCGGCGGTGTACAGGGAGTCGGCCTCCACACCGGCGTCGAGCAGCAGCAGGTCGCCGGGGTTGACCGGACCGTCGTCGTCGGTCCAGTGCAGCGTCGTGGCGTGAGGCCCGGCGGCGACGATGGTCTCGTACCCCACGCAGTTGCCCTCGGTGCGGGCGTGCCCGAGGAAGGTCCCCTCCACGACCCGCTCGCCGCGCGGGTGGGCCATGGCCCGCGGCAGGGCCCGGACCACCTCCTCGAACCCGGCGACAGTGGCCGCCACCGCGGTGCGCAGCTCGGCGATCTCGTGGGCGTCCTTGACCAGGCGCAGCTCGGAGACGGCCTCGCGCAGGCGGTCGTCGCCGTCGGGGTCGTCGGCGCCGCGCACCTCGCCCACCAGGGCGGTCACCTCAGCGTCGGCCTGAGGGACGACGAGCAGCCGCACCCCGTCGGCGCCGACGTCCTTGGCCAGGGCGTCGCGCAGGTCCGCCAGGTCGGCGGTGCGCAGGCCCGTGACGGTCGCCATGTCGTCCAGGGTCGGGCGCGGCCCCACCCAGAACTCGCCAGCCGCGGCGTCGGAGAAGAACTCCGGAGTGTCGCGCCCCGCCGCGGGGCGCAGGTACAGCGTCGCGTCGTCGGGGCCCGGCCCGACGGTCAGCACCGCGGCCGGTTCCTGCTCCGCACCCAGGCCTGTGAGGTGCGCGAACGCAGCATGCGGCCGGAACCGGTAGTCGGTGTCGTTGGACCGCGTCGTCGGGGTGCCCGCCGGGACCACCAGGCGCACCTGGCCGTCGAACCGGTCGAGCAACCGGGCGCGACGCCGTGCAGCATGGTCGGCCGCGGGCGACCGCTGCGCGACCGACGCGCCGCGCGGCGCCCACCCGGACGTCACCCACGACAGGAAGGTCGGCGAGTCGGGACGCAACGAGCGGTTGGTCACACGCTCGTCCAGCGGTTGAGGTTCCGTCACCTCCCCAGTCTGGCACCTGGCGGGGCCCGCGTCTCAGCACGCCGATCGTTGACGGTCAGGTGGCATCGTGGTAATACCGCGAACTCGTCAAAATGCGGCTCCACGGCCGTGCTCCGAGCCCCGCCAGCGCACCGGAGGTCGATTCGCTGTATCACGATCCGATCTGTGAGCATCTTCCGGTGTCATCTCCGGTCGTGGTTCGAACCTCTGCGGGTTCTCGAAGACTGAAAAATGGTCGGGACCCGGACCTGCCGAGGCGTGGCGGGAAAGTCGCATACTCTGAAGGGATATCCGAAACACGGACGAAGAACTTTCTCAGCGGGCCGTCGGAATACGGCATCCATCGGCGCATCCCACATGCCCCGGCGTTGCACCAGCAAAGTGGCGCGAAAACTAGCTCGCGTCGCGCCCTGGACGTCTCTCAACAACTGGTCCCCGATGTGGAGACAGTCCGAAGGTTTCACGCCAGCCTCGGAGGCGGCACGGTGGAACAGGTCCGGCCATGGCTTGGGCCTGCATGCTGCCGTGAGAGGGGAGAACACCCGCATCGGCGAGTATGCAACAATCGCCTCGTTCACGATTTCGCATATTGTCGCATATCGTGGGTCTTCCACGTCAGCGTTGGTGATGAGCGCAATATGCTTGCCGGTCGCGGCTAGCTGGCGGATGGCAGAAATTACTGTTTCCGCGACGGTGCGGCTCAGCAGGGGCACAAGAGTACCGTCTATGTCGACAGTGACCAGGCGCACCGAGCCAAGGAGATCCTCGGCAGCGGCAAGGCCTTCGATCTTGGCGCCTACCCAGTGTTCAACCACTCGTTTTTCCAGGGCTCTTCAGGTCTCGCCATGTACGGAATCCGACGAGCAGGCGTAGCGCGACCGGCGCGCCGATGCGCGACCATCGGATCAGGCTGTCCGCCAGCGGTGTGTTCATCTCCTCGTAGTTGAGTATCCGCAGCGCCATGTAGACAGAAATGTATGCAACGTAAGCAATCCACGGGACACAGTAAGCCCCGTGCCGGTCCATGCCGATTGCGACTCCTGCTGAGGTAGCCATGGTGACAACGGACATGACGAAAGCGATGTCATTCCTTCTGTTACCGCCAGTCGGAACGTCCAAGCAGGCTAGTGCGCAGGCTCCCATTGAGAACAGCATCGCTGACACCATGAGTTCCGGAGCATTTTTCTGCCCGATCGATGAGGCTACTAAACCCGTTCCCAGGGAAGAGCACATGGTCAGATATGCGATATTCCATGGAGTCGTCCAGGGTTGCCGCGGGCGGAATGGATGGGGACGTCGAATGACCATCCCCGGAAGCGGGGTGGTTCTCCGATATTCTTTCCATTGTGCGGTTCGCTGGTCGATCATCTTCCCGTAGTACAGTCTTAGACTGTCCAATCGCCCACTCGTCGTCTGCGCGAGAGACCCACACTCTGCTCGATACCGGTCGATGTCGGAACCAATCCTCTGGTCTGCGAGTGCACAGTCTGTCAGCCAACGAAGGTGCGGTTTTGAAATATCTCGATCCTCTTGCAGGGAAAGTATTCCCTCGTGTGCCCAGGTGAGGCCGTCGAAGGTGAGACCAAAGAGGTAGGTTCCTGCAAGAATGCAGGAGAGAGTTACGGCTTCCTCGAAATCCAGGCCGCCTGGAGCCGAGAGCATTGCTGGCCAGGCGCACCAGATTCCGACGAACTGTCGAAGCGGATAGCCGAGGCCAACGACAGCATACGTCATGTGCCCTCGATCGGAAGATCGAGACCATTCGTATAGGGCAGCAATGATCCAGACCAGTGCTATGCCGACGAGTCCGGGAAGCAGCGTTCTATTGAAATTAGACACTACGACGATGGTCGCAAGAATCATGCGGACTGTCATCGTGATCGTGGTCAGACGGACGGCACTCCATCCGCTGAGAGGTAGCCTGCCGCGGCTCGTAGAAAGAGGGTGCTCATGGTCCTCAGTCATCCCGCGCAAGTCGTTCCACTGATACCTAGACTGATAGGCAAGAAACTCGAAGAACAGTATGACGATGCAGCTCGTGAACAGCGCATACCCTGCGGATTCAACTTGTGGCGACCACAAAAAGCCGAGAATCAGCCCGTAGATCGTAAAGCCCCATTTTATACTGTCGGCTGGTCGCGGAAACACTAGGTAGGAGAGTGTAGTTTTTCCTCTCTGGCCGCCGGCGTGCCTGGATGCGTGCGGCCGAGGAGGCGCTTCCTGGCCGCGCGCCGAGGCTAGCGCCGACTCAAACATCCAGGATGAGCGCTGGTTGCCCATCACCGCCGCCCAGATCAAGGTGCAAGAGCATCCTGCAAGGTACGCAATTCCAGTCACCCATGCAGCCGGTGGCGGAATGCTTGTCGTAATGGTGTCGAGTATCGATTTCGCGAGGCTATCCTCGGGAGACAGCTCAATGATCAGTATGCAGATGACTACTGGAGAAATGGCGCCAGAAGTAATTGCTATCAGCAGAGGAAAGAAGAACGGAAGAGAGTATGCGCGCACATGTCGAAGGTTGAATGTGACGATTTGCCGAGAGGTGGTCGTCCACAAAGGAAGCCACCTGTCCGGTTCGAGGAGCGAAGCGTCCGGAGACGGTCCCATCAACTTGCTGACCTCATCCTCGCAGGCGCGTGAATAATGATGCAGCACAGTATCTTTGACCACCAGGTTGATGATCATGCCGACGGCCACGAGAGATATCAGAATAATGAGAATAATCATCGCAGCAAGGTTTGCCTGCCCGATGTTGGTGGAACCGAGTAAAAAAATTGCGCTTGCGGCGGTTACCGCCATCGTGACAACAAATACCTGAAGTGCCGCAATCTGGCTCTGGTCGCTCTGGCAACGTTCGAGCTGGGACGACAGGATGCTGATGCGTGCGGCTACTCGGTCATCTGTCGGACGTGGTCGTCCGGAAGATGCGGACATGTCATGACAGTGTACACGTAGAAGACTCTCCGATGAAGCCGTGTGAGTCCGTGCGCTGACAGATTGATGCGTCGCCGGTCGCTTTGGGTCACGATTCGCCCACCTTCAGGTGCCTCTGCCCGGCGTCGAGGGTGCGTCCAGGTTCGGACTGGCGGCACCGCGTGATATCGACGCCCATGTCGTCGGCGCCGGGCCCGCGGTGGCCGCATAGGCTGGTGGGGTGCGCATCGACCTGCACGCTCACACCACCGCCTCGGACGGGACGACGTCACCTGCCGACCTGGTGGCCCAGGCGCGTGCCGAGGGGCTGGACGTCGTGGCGATCACCGACCACGACACGACAGCCGGCTGGGACGAGGCGACCGCGGCGGCGCGGCAGCACGGGGTCGGCCTGGTGCGGGGCATGGAGATGTCCACCCGGTACCGGGGGTGCGCGGTCCACCTGCTGAGCTACCTGCACCGCCCCGACGACCCGACACTGGTCGCAGAGCTGGAAGCCATCCGCGCCGACCGGGTCGGACGGTTGCGGGCCATGGTCGCCAACCTGGCCCGGGACTACCCGATCACCTGGGACGACGTGGCCGCGCAGGCCGTCGGTGCCCGCACCCTGGGTCGCCCCCACATTGCCGACGCGCTGGTCGCCAAGAGAGTCGTCCCCGACCGTGCGGCAGCCTTCGCCGACCTCATCAGCTCCGGCGGGCGCTACTACGTGGACTACTACGCAACCCCCACGGACGAGGCGATCGCCCTGGTCCGTGCCGCCGGCGGGGTGCCCGTCCTGGCGCACGCCGGAGCCGCGACGCGCGGCGCCATCGTGCCCGACGAGGCGTTCGGCGAGCTGGCGGCGGCCGGGCTGGCGGGCCTGGAGGTGCACCACCGTGACCACGACGCCGCACAGGTGGCTCGGCTCGCAGCCTTCGCCGAGCGTCTGGACCTGCTGGTCACCGGTTCGTCCGACTTCCACGGCGCCGGCAAGCCCAACCAGCTGGGCGAGCACCTGACCGCACCGGACGTCCTCGACGCCATCGCCGACCAGGGTGCTGTCCCCGTGCTACCCCCGGCGTAGGCCAGCCTCGCGGTGATGTCAGGCTCGCGGTGGTGTCAGGCTCGCGGTGGTGTCAGGGCAGCGAGCTCAGATCGGGCTGCTCCCGGCACGATGCGACGGCATTCCGGGACCGTCGAGCCGCCGGCGTTCAGACGAGACCGGCCGGCTCGCGCGGCGCCTGCATCTGGTCCAGGCGGACCTGGCGGTGCACCGCCGCAGCGGCGACCCCGGCGAGGACGGCCTTCAGCAGGTCACCGGGCAGGAAAGCCGCGGCCTGACCGGCGGTGAGCAGCAGGTCCTGGTGCGTCACGACCGCCCACCAGGGCACGCCGAGCGCGTAGTCGACGACGACACCGCCGACCAGGCAGGCCCCGACCAGGCCGACGGGCCGTGCCTTGGCGGGCAGGCGCAGGGCGCGTCGGGCCAGCAGGCCGGTGACCAGCACCGCCGGCAGCCAGCCGAGCAGGAACCCGCCGGTGGGGCTGGTGATCACCCCGATACCGCCCCTCCCGCCGGACAGCACCGGCAGTGACGCCACGACCAGCACGACGACCACCGTGACCGCTGCGGTGCCGCGCCGCGGACCGAGCACCGCCCCGGCGAGCATCACGCCGAGCGTCTGGGCGGTGACCGGCACAGCCAGTCCGAAGGCGTACAGCGAGGGCACCGAGCCCAGGGCCACGATCACAGCCGCGAACAGGGCGACCTCGGCGATGGCCCGGGCCTTGGACAGCTCTGTCATGGCTGCACCTGAGGTATGCCGGGCGACCGCACCAGGGTGCTGGCTGGCCGGTGGTCCGCCGCCGAAGGGCGCCGCTCGTCACGGCTGGGCAGGTCGGCCCGGTCGAAGAACGACCGGGCGACGATGGCCTCAGCCAGGGTGCGGGAGCGGTCCAGGCAGCGCACCAGCAGCGGGACGGTCACCGGCAGCACCGACGGGCGCAGGCCGCGAGCCCGCTGGGCGTCACGCAGCGTCTGCGCCTGGTGCACCAGCTCGGGGACGAAACGAATGGTCAGCGCCACAGTCAGGGCCAGGGTGTCGGGTCGCAGACCGACCCGGCGTAGCGGGCGGGCGGCCCGCAGCACCGTGTCGAGCAGCTCTTCGGGGGCGGTCGAGGCCATCACCGCCAGCGCGGGCACGCACAGGGCGACCATGCGCAGTGCCGACGTCGTGGCGGTGGCTGCGTCTCGGGTGAGCAGCTGCAGCCCGACCGTGACGGCCAGGGCCACCGCCCACCAGGCGACGAGCAGGCCGAGACGCCGCCACACCGGCCGGGCCGCGACCAGGGCCGCAGCACCCACCGCCCCGACGGTGCCGAGCACCCAGCCCGAGGTCGACACCGCGCACAGCACTCCCAGGGCGACGATCACCGCCAGCTTCACCGGCGCCGGGACCGCGCGCAGCGGGCCGGGCTGGGGCTGGGTGTCGGTCAGCAGCGTCATCGCACCCCCGACACCGAGGTGGGTGCCAGCGCCGCCGCGGCCTCCGTCGGGCCGTGCTGTGCGGTGCAGGCGCGCGCCGCGAGCTCGCGGTAGCCGGCGAGGGCCGGGCCGGGCTTGTCGTCGGCGACGATCTGCCCGTGGTCGAGCACCAGCACCCGGTCGAACCCGCGGGCCAGGTGCGCGGTCGGGCCGTGCTGGTCGGTCGGGTGCCCGGACCTGTCGGTCGCGTCGGAGGGGGAGCAGGGAAGGAGTCCGGTGGACCCGTCTGCCGGGTGTCCGGTGGACCCGTCTACCGGGTGTCCGGTGGACCCGTCAACCGGGTGTCCGGTGGACCCGTCAACCGGGTGTCCGGTGGACCCGTCAACCGGGTGTCCGGTGGACCCGTCAACCGGGTGTCCGGTGGACCCGTCGAGCAGGGTGAGGTCGTGGGTGGCGACGACGGCCTGGACGTCCAGCCCGGCCAGCACCTGCGCGAACCGGAGCGACCGGGCGAGGTCCAGCGTTCCGGTCGGCTCGTCGAACAGCACCGTGGTCGGTTCCGTGACCAGCACCGCGGCCAGGGCGACCATCTGCTTCTCCCCGCCGGACAGGGTCGACGCGGCCCGGTCGGCCAGGTGTGCGATGCCGAACCGGTCCAGCACGGCCGCCACCAGGACGTCGCGTTCCGCCGTCGGCACCCCGCGGTTCTTCAGGCCGAACGCGATGTCGTCGGCGACCACCGGCATGACGATCTGGTCGGCCGGGTCCTGGAAGCAGAGGCCGACCCGACGGCGCACCTCTCGCCCGTCTCGCACCGTGTCGAGCCCGGCGACGCGCACCTGCCCGGTGGCGGGTGCGACCAGACCGTTCAGCAGGCGCAGCAGCGTCGACTTGCCCGACCCGTTGGCCCCGACGACCCCGACCCGTCGCTCGTCGACCACCAGGTGCTCGACGCGCAGCACCGTGCGGCCGTCGTGCCGCACGGTGACGTCGTCGAGCTCCAGCAGCGCCATGCTGTCCGACACTAGTCAGCCGGTCTGGCCGTCGCCGTTGCTGATCCGCACAGCGACCGACCCCCACCTCTTGGCGGCGACCCACCCGTGTCTCGTCAGTACGAGGCAGGCATGCGTCTCGGCGGGCGGACGATGCCGGGCGGCCGGTCGGCGCCTCGCTGGCTCAGCGTGGGTCGGTGACGGAGGCGAGCAGCACCGGCCACCCGGTGGTGCCGTCGCGTATGACCAGCAGGAACGGCCGGTCGAACCGGATCTCCTCGATCTGGTCGGGCGCCGCGGCCTTGACGTCGAGGGCGATCTCGGTGACCGCCGCGGCGCGGGTGCCGTCCTCGGCGACCTCGAGCACCGTCTGCTGCACCGCCTGGGAGACGAAGACCGGTTGGCCGTCGGCGCTCACCCCGGAGAACGGGTGGTCGGCATCGATGCCGAGGCTGTCGAGCAGCCCCTTGAGGTCGGTGGTCGAGGCCAGGTCCAGCGTCGGGACGCTGACCTTGACCCGGGTGGCCGGTGCGTCGTCCAGCGCGGCTGACAGGTCGGCAAGGGTCTGCGGGTCGGCGAGCGTCGGATCGGTGACCACCGGGGGCCGGGGGCGGGAGCACATGGCGCCCGACGGGCAGGGGTAATCCAGAGGCAGCAGCAGGTCGGCCGACAGGTCGTCGGTGTACGGCAGGCGCACCGCCTGCCAGCCGTCGGTCTGGACGGTGGGAACCGACACCTCGGCCTGCATCGTCGGGACCTGGACCGACACCTGGTCGGGAACGTCGAAGTCGGCGTCGTGGGTGTTGTCCGGGTCGAACGGCTGCTGCCAGGCCGCGGCCAGGACGAGCGCGTCCTGCAGCACCGCCGTCGTCAGGGCGCTCGGCTGGATCGCGGACTTCTCGACCAGGCCGCCGGTGTTCTCCTTCACCCAGGCGGACAGCGCGTCGGTGCCCGAAGCGCTGCCCAGGTCGGTGACCAGCACCCCGGCGCCGTAGCCCTGCTGGAGCCGGTCGAGGAACTGCTGGGCGGGCTGGGCGTCGTCGTCCACGACGACACGCTGGGCGGTGTGCAGCACGGGGCGGGTCGGCAGCGCCTCGTCCTGCACGACGGCAGGGTCGCCGTCGTACCGGGCGAGGGCGTTCTGCAGGGCGCTGACCGCGTCGGTGCGCTCCTGGCCGGTGGCGCGCAGGGCGGTGTCGATCGGTGCCGCCTCGTCGCCGACGGCGCCCTCGCCGAGCATCGCCAGGGCTGTGACCAGGCTGGACGGGGAGACCACGGCGTTCGGCCCGTCGGCGGCACGCAGGGTCTGGACGCCCAGGTCCCAGGTGGCTGCCACGACGTCGTCGGTGGCCGGTGCGTCGGTGACCGCTGCCCGCGTCCCCGACCCGGTCGACTCGGCCGCCGGCCCGGCAGGGCTGCCCTGGCCGCAGCCGGCGAGCAACGCGGCCGTCGCCACGGCGATCCACGCCGGGCTGTGCTGGTGCATGCTCCTGTGCCGTCTCATGACTCTCCTCTGCCGTCCCGTACCGCCATCTTGCACGAGATCGGGCCCAGCAGGAGACGAGACGGCGGTCAGGACTCCTGGGCGGGGGCCGTCTCGATGGGCTTGCCGCCGCGGGTGCGGCGCCGGTTGCGCTGCCGGCGGGGCTTGTCGGTCCGTTCGCCGCCCTCGGCGGGAGCGTCGGTGCGCTGACGGGCCTTCTCGCCCGACGCGCCGCGCTCGGGCCGCGAGTCGTCGTCCCGGGAGCGGTTGCGAGAACCCTGCCTGCCGCCCCGGCCGCCACCGTGGCCGTCACGTCGGCCCTCACGCTTCGGGGTGCGCTTGCCGGTCTCGCCGAGGTCTTCGAGCTCCTCGGCGGCCAGGCCCGCGCGGGTGCGCTGGGCCTTGGGCAGGGTGCCGGTCACGCCTTCGGGGATGTCCAGGTCGGTGTAGACGTGCGGGGAGGTGGAGTAGGTCTCCGGGGGGTCGGGGATCTCCAGCTCCAGGGCCTTGTCGATGAGGGTCCAGCGCGGCACGTCGTCCCAGTCCACGAAGGTCACCGCGGGGCCGGTGTTGCCGGCCCGACCGGTGCGGCCGGTGCGGTGCAGGTAGACCTTCTCGTCCTCCGGGCACTGGTAGTTGATGACGTGGGTGACGTCGTCCACGTCGATGCCGCGGGCGGCGACGTCCGTGGCGACCAGCACGTCGACCTTGCCGTGCCGGAAGGCGCGCAGCGCCTGCTCCCGGGCGCCCTGACCCAGGTCGCCATGGATGGCCCCGGCGGCGAAACCGCGGTCGGTCAGCTCGTCGGCCACCTTGGCGGCGGTGCGCTTGGTCCGGGCGAACACGATGGTCAGGCCACGGCCGCGGGACTGCAGGATCCTGGCCAGCAGCTCGAGCTTGTCCAGGGCGTGAGCGCGGTAGGCCACCTGGCGGATGTCCTTGACGGTCTGGCCCGAGTCGTCAGGGTCGGCCGCCCGGATGTGCGTCGGCCGGGTCATGTAGCGGCGGGCCATCGCCACGACCGGGCCGGGCATGGTCGCCGAGAACAGCATGGTGTGCCGGGTGGCCGGGGTGCCGGCGATGAGCCTCTCCACGTCGGGCAGGAAGCCCAGGTCCAGCATCTCGTCGGCCTCGTCCAGCACCACCGTGCCGACCGCGGACAGGTCCAGGGCCCGCTGGTTCATCAGGTCGACCATCCGGCCCGGGGTGCCGACGACGACGTCCGCCCCACGCTTGAGGGCTTCGACCTGCGGCTCGTAGGCCCGGCCGCCGTACACCTGCACGATGCGGACCTTGCGCCTCGTCGACGCCGTGGCCAGGTCGCCGGCCACCTGGACCGCCAGCTCACGGGTCGGGACGACGACCATCGCCTGCGGCTTGCCGGGGGCGCGCAGCTCGTCGTAGCCGGCCTCGCCGGGGGCGGTGGTGTGCTCCAGCAGGGGGATGCCGAAACCGAGCGTCTTGCCGGTGCCGGTCTTGGCCTGGCCGATGATGTCCTGCCGGGTCAGAGCCACGGGCAGGGTCATCGCCTGGATGGGGAACGGGTGGGAGATCCCGACAGCGTCCAGCGCGTCGATGATCTCGCGACGCACGTCGAAGTCGGCGAAGGCCGCGTCCACGGTCTGCACCGAGAGAGCAGCGCGCGACCCGGTGGGGCTGTCGGTGGGTACCGCGTCGGCGGCGGTGCGCAGGTCGTCGGACGGCACGGACTCGTCAGGGTGCTGAGACATGAGGGTGATCGCTCGTTTCGTCGGTGGCAGCGCGCACACGCGCCCCCCGTCAGGGAGCGCGGCGGGCACGAAAGGCCACAGCCAGACGGCAGCCGATCGTGAACATGGCCGCCCGTGACAGGCGGCGAAAGGGTCATCGAGACGACCGGTCAACCGATGTACGCCGACCATCATACCCCTGGGTCGTCCGGGCCGGTGGACCAGGTTCACGGCGCGTCGTCGACGCGACGGCTCGAGACCCGCGAAGCCGCAGTTCAGGCGGCTGTCCTGCCCGACGCACCTCACCCCGCGGGCGGAACGGCACCGTCCGGACCTGGGCCGGGACGGCGGCGTCCTGGCCGCAGGCGCACGACCTGCTGGACGCCGTCGACCAGGTGATCGACGGCGACCGTCTGTCCGCAGGTGCACGACGCCCGGACCGGGAGGCTGCCTGCTCACCGCGGTGCCCAGACCAGGCGCCCGGTGGCGGCCGTGGTCAGCGGCTCGGACGCCGAGCCTCTACGGTGAGCCGAGCCCCTACAGCGAGCTGAAACCCACCCGGCCGCGCGTCTCGGCGCCGATCTCGATGTAGCCGATGGCTGCCGTGGGCACGATGACCCGACGACCCCGCTGGTCGGTCAGCTCGAGCGCGCCCTTGCCCGACGCCACAGCCTCGTGCACCGCCTTGGTGACTTCGTCGACCGTCTGGTCCGAGTCGAGGGTGACCTCGCGCGCCAGGTTCTGCACGCCGATGGTGATCTCCACCGATACCTCCTTGTTCGCAGGGCAGGTGCCTGCGCCGATCCTATGCGGCGTCGCGGACGACGACGAACCGCTGCGGCGCCGACCCCGTGATCACCCGCCCGCCAGGGCGACGGCCCAGACGGCGGCGCCGGTGGTGATCATGGACAGCTCGGCGCCGACGAGCAGCAGGTCGCGGCCTCGACCCCGGTGCTCGGAGCGGTCGGCCGTCGTGCGGCGGAGCAACCAGAACCGGTCGGCCTGGGAGCGCAGGAAGCACAGCCCGGCCACGATCAGCAGCGGCCCGAGACCCTCCAGGCGCGGCGCCTCGTTCTGGGCCTGGGCTGCCAGGAAGAACAGCCCAGCCAGGCCGAGCATCTGGTGGACCGTCCGGTCCTTCTGCCTGCTGGCCTCGGCGTGCTCCAGGCGCCTGCTGTGCGCCGCCTCGTGGCTGACGGCCCTGGTGGCGTCAGCGTCCCGCTCCGCCTCGATCACACGGGAGGCGCCGAAGACGATCGCTGCGGCTGCCACCGTCGCACCGGAGGCGGCGAGCCGGACGTCGGGCACCAGGACGAGGACCCCGCAGACCGTGAGGATCAGGCAGGCCACGGTGAGCAGGCCGCAGGCCAGGATCAGCCGGGGGTGCGCCCGTACGGTGCGACGGCAGAAGCCGGGCGGCATGGTCCACAGCAGCGGCACCGTGAGCCCCAGGCTGAACAGCCCGGCCAGCGGTGCCGCGACGGGAGAGAGGACGAGGTCCTCGAAGGTCGCGCTGAGGGTCACCGCGACGGGAATGGCGGACATCAGGGCTGCGACGACCGTGAACCGGCGCCAGAACACGGCAGCGACGGCGTCGTGGGCGTCGTGAGACAACGGTGACGTGCGCAGCAGCGAGGTCAGTGCACGGACCTCAGCGAGCTCGTTGCCCGTCAGCTGGGCCCTGAGGAAGAGCAGGTCGTGGTGAGTGGGGTCGATCGCCAGACCGTCGTCGACCAGACCGGCGGCGGCCCCCTGGTCACCCAGCCGCGCCGTGACCCGGGCTGCCGCCAGGAGCGTGTCAGGATCGGCCGGTGCCAGCTCGAGCCCGGTGCTCAGCGCCTCGCGCGCCGCAGGCGCGTTCGAGGTGCCGGTGGCGGCGAGGGCGGTGGCCAGGATCAGGTAGGGCCACGGCGCGTGGGGATCGCGGGCGATCGCCTCGCGGGCCGCCGTGCAGGCCTCGTCCCACCGGCCCATCAGGCGGTAGCTGTCGGCGAGGATCTCGTAGGCGTACGGGAGTGCGGGGTTGAGGGCGATCGCCCGTCGGCACGGGTCGACGGCCTCGGCTGGTCGGGCCTGCCGCTGGAGGACGATGGCGAGCATCAGCCACCACCGGCGGTCGTCGGGCTCGGCCGCGACCAGAGCCCGGGCCCGGCTCTCGGCCTCGGCGGCGCGACCCGTGTCCAGGAGCAGGTCGAGCTGTTCGCCGACGGCCGAC
The DNA here is from genome assembly GCA_031556715.1 of Cellulomonas sp. Taxonomy (GTDB): domain Bacteria; phylum Actinomycetota; class Actinomycetes; order Actinomycetales; family Cellulomonadaceae; genus Cellulomonas. The sequence continues at coordinate 22,308 of JAVBSR010000117.1, read as the reverse complement.
CGCCAGTCCTCGGCCATCAGCGGCGCCCCCTGCCGCCGGGAGCGGCGCTGGCTGTCGGCCCGTCGCGCACCAGCGGGACGTCAGCCAGGTCCGACAGGCCGACGGTCCGCCCTTCAGGTGCGCCGCCGGTGGCGCCGGTGACCACCGGGTGAGGTTCGACGTGCACGCGGAGGCGGCGCCGGTCCGTGACGCGTCGCGCGACGGCGACCGGACGGCGCCTCACCTCATCCCGCGCGAGGCCAGGTAGGCCGCGAGGTCGTCGTAGCTGCCGGACTGGTTGGCGTAGGCGACGACGTTGCGGGCCGACTCCAGCCACGGCGTCGTCGACGGTCTGATCTCGCGCAGCACCAGGGTGAGGTCGGCCATGGTGATCGGACGGACCTGGCCCGAGGCGATCGAGTCGACCATGGCCTTCTCCGCCGCCGAGGCGCACAGGTGCTCGAGGTCGGCGCCGGAGAACCCGTCAGTCCGTGCCACCAGCCGGTTCAGGTCGATGCCGGCGATCGGCCGGCCCTCCAGGTGGTGCCGCAGGATGGCGTGGCGGGCCGGTGGGTCGGGCGGCGTCACCAGCAGCGCCCGGTCCAGCCTGCCGGGACGCAGGAATGCCGGGTCCAGGTCCCACGGCTGGTTCGTGGCCGCCAGGACGAAGACGCCGTCGTTGTTCCCGGCCATCGAGTCCAGCTCGGCCAGGAGCTGGTTCGTGATGGACCGGACCGACCCGGACTGTCCGCTGCCGGAGCGGCGCTGGGCGATGGCGTCGACCTCGTCGAGGAAGACGACCGTCGGTCGGTTGACCCGGGCCTGGGCGAAGAGCCCGGCGATGTTCTTCTCCGAGCTGCCGACGTACTGGTCCAGCAGCTCCGGCAGGCCGACGGTGATGAACGACGTCCCCAGCTCGCCGGCCACCGCCCGGGCGACGTACGTCTTGCCGCAGCCTGGCGGGCCGTAGAGCAGCAGCCCGCCGCGCAGAGACTTGCCGAAGGCGCGGGCGATCTGCGGGTGCCGCATCGGCTCGATGAAGGACTCGTGCAGGCGCTGCTTGACGGCGTCCATGCCGCCGACGTCAGCCAGGCGCACGGTCGGCAGCTCGACGTCGACCCACAGACCGGACCTCGCCGGTCCGCCAGTGATCCGGATGCCGTCGTCGACCGGGCCGCTCGTGGCGAACGGGGCCGGGACCTGCGAACCGACATCGGCCTCCAGGGCGTCCCAGTCGACGTCGACCGTCGGGTCGGCGCAGGGGTCGGGTCCGGTCTCGGGCGGCAGGCCCTGGAGGGCGCGGCTGGCCGACCCGAGCAGGGCGAGGGCGCCCGGGTGCCCGGGGTGGGCGGCGAGCACGACCTGGGCGTGCCCGAGGGCCTCGACCGTCTCGCCTGCCGCGAGCAGGAGCTCGGCCAGGTGCAGGCGGAGCGGGACGTCGTCGGGCGAGGTCACGACGGAGGCGCGCAGGCTGTTGAGCAGCTCGTCTGACACGCCGCGGACGCTACCGGCCGGTTCCTGATGGACTGCTGAGTGGGTGGTCCGTGGTGAGATCGGGGTGTGTCTGGTCCGGCAGTCCCCGCGGTGCGGCTGACGGCACCGTCGGCGGTCGACGGTGCCGCGACGGTGCGGCTCGACCAGGCGCAGGAGGCCGCGGTGCGGGCCGGGGCCGGTGGTGGACCGGGTGATCACCTGCTGGTGCTGGGGGCCCCGGGGACCGGCAAGACGACCGTCGTCGTCGAGACGGCCCTGGCCGCACTGGCAACGGCAGCGCGCCACCGGCCCGATGGCTCCCAGCGGCCAGGAACTCCCGATCGGCCCGGCTCTGACCGGCTGGGCGCGGACCGGGTGCTGGTGCTCACCGCCACCCGTCGGGCCGCTGCCGACCTGCGCGACCGGTTCGCCGCCCGGCTGCCGGGGGAGCGCCCGGCGGTGCGCAGCCCGGCGGCGCTGGCGTACGCGGTGCTGCGCACCCGGGCCGTGCAGACCGGTCAGCCGCCGCCGGTGCTGGTCTCGGGGCCCGAGCAGGACCTCGCCCTGGCAGAGCTGCTGGCCGGGCACGCAGGCGGGGACGGGCAGGACCCAGGGTGGCCCCCGCACGTCGACCCGGCCACGCTCGCCCTGTCCGCCTTCCGCGCCGAGCTGCGAGACCTGCTCATGCGGGCCGCCGAGCGCGGGATCGACCCTGAGGGGCTGGCCGTGCTGGGGCGGCGGCACCACCGCCCCGCATGGGTCGCAGCCGCCCGGGTGTACGACGAGTACCTGGCCACCTGGGCGCTGCGGGCCACCACACCCGACGTGGGTGCACGGCTGGACCCGGCGGTGGTCGTCGACGAGGCGGTCGCCGCCCTGACCACCTGGGAGCGCGAGGTGCCGGGCGTGCCGCGACCGGTCTGGGGGCTGGTCCTGGTCGACGACTACCAGGAGGCCACCGTCGCCACCGCCCGGCTGCTGCGGGTGCTGGCCGCCGACGGGGCGCGCATCGTGCTGGCCGGAGACCCGGACGCGGCCGTGCAGACGTTCCGGGGCGGTCAGCCGTCGCTCGTCGCCCGGGCGCAGGCCGCCGGACGAGGACCTGGCGAGCTGGGTGCGCGCACCGTCGTGCTGCGCACCGCCTGGCGGCAGACCCCAGCGCTGCGTGCCCTGACCAGGGCGGTCACCGACCGGATCGGCACCGTCGGGGTGGCTGAGCACCGGTCGGCCGAAACCCCGGCCTTCGACGAACCGGCCGACGAGCCTTCCGGGCCGATCGAGGGCGAGCTCGACCGCCGTGACGTCGCCGTGGCGGACGAGCCGGTACCGGTGACGGACGGGGCGGTACCGGTGACGGACGGGCCGGAGGTCGCGGTGCTGCCGTCGGTGGCGCAGGAGACCGCCTACGTCGCGCACCGCCTGCGCACCGCCCACCTGGACCGGGGTGTGCCGTGGGACCACATGGCGGTGATCACCCGCACCGGGGCGCGGGTCGCCCAGCTGCGGCGGGCGCTGGGCGCCGCCGGGGTGCCGGTCACGGTGCTGGGCAGCGACGTCGCCCTGCGTGACGAAGCGGCCTGCCGGCCCTTGCTGGATGCGCTCGGGGTGGTCAGCGGCGCCGTCGAGGTGGACCTGACCTTGGCGTCGTCGCTGCTCATGGGGCCGCTGGGCGGGCTCGACGCGCTGGGCCTGCGTCGGGTGCGCCGCGCGCTGCGTACCGCCGAGGTGACGGCCGCCGCCTCCGAGGGGCGCAGCGTGGTCCGCTCCTCCGAAGAGCTGCTGGTCGAGCTGGTGGCGTCCCCAGCACAGGTGCCGCTGGTCCCCGGGCCGTTGGACCGGGCGGTGGAACGGCTGGGCCGGGTGCTCAGCGCCGGACGTCAGGCGGCTGCCGCCCGGCCGGCACCGGGCCTGCCGACGTCGCGCGCTGACGCGCGTGCCGTGCTGTGGGCCATGTGGGACACCTCCGGGCTGGCCTCGACCTGGCGCACCCTGGCCCTGGCCGGGGGACCGGCCGGCGACCGGGCCGACCGGGACCTCGACGCGGTGCTGGCGCTGTTCGCCGCCGCCGAGAGCTTCGCCGAGCGGCTGCCGCTGGCCGGACCGGCGGCCTTCGTCGACTGGGTGCGCTCCCAGGACCTGCCGGCCGACTCGTTGGCCCCCCGGGGCGCCACCGCCGGTGTCGCCGTGCTGACCCCGGCGGGTGCGGCGGGGCGCGAGTGGGCCGAGGTGGTCGTGGTCGGGGTGCAAGACGGGGTGTGGCCCGACCTGCGGCTGCGCGACTCGCTGCTCGGCGCCCAAGAGCTGGTGGACGTGGTCGCGGGGCGGGTCGCAGCCGAGCAGGTACGGGCGGCGCAGGCGCGCGCAGCGGTGCTGGCCGACGAGCTGCGGTCGTTCGCGGTCGCCTGCTCCCGGGCCCGGGACCGCCTGCTGGTCACCGCCGTGGCCGACCAGGACGCGGCCCCGTCGGTGCTGGTCGACCTGGTGCGTCCGCCAGGAGACGACGGTCCCGACGACCGGCTGACCACCGCCCCGGCCCCGCACGACCTGCGCGGTGTGGTCGCCCGCCTCCGGGCTCGGCTGGAGGCCGCCTGCGCGCGGGGAGAGACCGACGACGCGGCAGCCCGACAGCTGGCCCGGCTGGCCGTCGCCGGGGTCAGCGGTGCCCACCCGGCGCAGTGGCAGGGCCTGCGGGCACCGTCGTGCGAGGTCCCGTTGTGGCGCGACGGCGAGCTGGTCCCGTTGTCGCCGTCCCGCCTGGACGCCGCCCACCGGTGCGCGCTGCGCTGGGCGTTGGAGTCGGCGGGAGGCCGGTCCCCGGACACGGGTCAGGCCGACCTGGGCACCCTGGTGCACCACGTCGCCGCGGCCCACCCCAGCGGCACCAAGGCCCAGCTGCACGCCGCGCTGGACGACGCCTGGGCGGGCCTCGGCCGCCCGCCCGGCTGGGCCGCCACCCACGAACGTCGTCGCGCCGAGGCGATGATGGACCGCCTGGCCGCCTACCTGGCGGCCCGCCCCGCCCCGGTGTCCGTCGAGCAGAGCTTCTCGGTGCGTACCGGCCGGGCCCGCCTGCACGGGCAGGTCGACCGTCTCGAGATGGGCGCCCGGCCGGGCACCGTCGTCGTGGTCGACCTCAAGACCGGCTCGACCCCGCCGACCGTCGAGCAGTCCCGGCACGACGCGCAGCTGGGTGCCTACCAGCTGGCGGTCGACGCCGGCGCCTTCGACGCCGGTGAACGACCGCCCGGTCTGACCAGCGCGGGCGCCCGCCTGGTCTACGTCTCCTCAGGCACCAAGGCCACGGTCCGGTCCCAACCACCCCTGGCCGACGACACCTGGGCCCGTGACCTGGTCGACGACGTCGCGACCACCGTCGCGTCAGCCACGTTCACCGCCACCGCCAACGACACCTGCCGCACCTGCCCGGTGCCCGGCTCCTGCCCGCTGCGGCCGGAAGGCCGTCAGGTGGTCGCAGGGTGACGGCAGCGGATCCGCTGCGACGAGATGGCGACCAGAAGGTGAGAGATGACGAAGTCGTGGTCGATCTGGGCGGCGGCCACACCGAAGCGCTGCGCCCACTGACGGCGCGTGTGGCGGTCGAGCAGTGCGTCTGATGCCGGTACAGCTGTGCTGACGCGCGCGCGGCCGCGACGTGGGGGCGGGTCTGTCATTCGTCCTCCGTCGTGGCCAGCCAGTCGCGCACTCTGGTGGCCGTCGACGCCGGGAGGCGGGACAGAACCCGGTCGAACCGCAGGTCGTCGGTCCTGACCGCGAGCACTCTCGCCGCGGCCTCGGCTTCGTGGGGCATGCCACCCAGACCGGGGTGCAGCACGAGGTCGACCAAGGTCTGCTCGACCCGTGCCACGAGCATCGTGCCGAGGCCGACCTGAGCCGGCACGGCGTCGACGTTGCCAGCTCGGCGCACGGTGAACACGATCCGGCCACCGGTACGTAGAGTGACCGGACGGTGCTGCTCGGGGACGGCGATCACGGTGACACCGATGGCCCGCGGAACTGCATGCCAGTGGCGGGCGGCACCGAGGCCCACCAGGACCGGGACGCGGTCGCCGTACGCCGCGGTGGCGTAGGCCATCGCGGCCTCCTCGAACGGTGGTTTCCAGGTCTCGTCGGGAGCCACCGTGTCCGGCTTGGCCACATAGGTCCCATGGGCGATCCGGACCACCAGCCCGTTGGCCTGCAGGCGGACCAGCTCTTTCTCCGGGTTGGCGTAGACCTCGCGCAGCATCACCGGCCGCACGGTGCGCATCGGGGCCTGGGCGACCTGGAGCGGCAACCGACGCGCTCTGACCCCGCCTCCCATATGCACAACACTACTATCTAGGGAGTGTTATGCATATCCGGCCCGCCGCCTGAGGGTGACCGTGGCCGGAGCTTACCATCGTGGGCGTGGCTCGAGGCTATCGCGGTGCGTCGGCACTGGTCGACGACGACCTGGGTCTGGCGCTGGCCCCGGCCTTGACGCCGACGGGGCTGGTCCCGGCGCCCTCCTTCTTCCACGGGTTCGCGACCCGTCCGCAGGTGCTGGCCAGGGGACTGGTCACGCTGGCCGACGTCACGACGACGCGCTACTTCCGTCCGGTCCCGGCGAGCATGCGCGACCCGGTGCTGACCGCACAGGGCGACCGGTTGCGGGCCGAGTGCTTCTCCGCCTGCAACGGGGTGTACGCGCGGCTGGACCTGCTCGGTGACGGGTTCGACGCGGGTGAGATCGGCTACGGCACCACCAACGTCGACATCACCCTGGCCACGCGCCAGGCCCTGACCCAGGTGACGCGCGACCAGCTGTTGCACCTGGACGTCGGCATCGACGGTCTGACGGTGTCCAGCCCGGAACAGACGGCGCACGAGCGCCCGGTCCAGATGCCGGCCCGCTGGGTGCCGGCGCTGGGCAACGCCGCGGCCATGCACGCCAGCCTGGTCGCCCGGCTGCACCTGGACGCCGCCGCGGCCCGCTCGTTCGTCGCCGGGCTCCCGTCGGCCACCAGCGCGTCACGCTCCGGCTGGGTCACGCCGACGCGCACCGGCACGCAGGTCAGTCCCCGTCCGTCAGCGTCAGCCGTGCACGTCGAGGGGCTGCACCGGCTCAGCGCTCTCAGACGCCTGCTGACCGCTGTCCAGGGCCTGTGGTTCCACGGGCCGGCGGACGGAACGCCCGGGGCGGTGCTGGTCACAGTCGAGCTGCCGACCGCCCGACTGGTGCTCGGTCTCACCCCGCAGACCTACCGCGGCTACTCCGGGGAGGGTGCCCTGCTCCCGGCGCTGGCGGGCGCGACCGTGACCGAGGATGCCGACCTGGTCTCGGTGGTGCTGGCCTTCGAGCCGGTGATCGACATACCCCGCCTGGCCGGTTCGACCGGGCTGACCGAGCGCCGGGTCTCGGACGCGCTGGCCGTGCTGGCCGCGTCGGGGCGGGTCGGCTGGGACGCCCGCGACGGGGCGTGGTTCCACCGCGAGCTGCCCGCCGACGCCGACCGGGTCGACAAGGACAACCCCCGCCTGGTCGCCGCCCGCTGGCTGGTCGCCGCCGGGGCCGTCGCGCCGTGGACCGGCGAGCCCGGCGTCTGGGCGGTCCGATCCGGCGACACCACCTACCGGGTGCGCCTGGACCCGGGCGACGACCAGGCCGCCACCTGCACCTGCACCTGGTACCTGCGCCACGGCGGCGGACGCGGCGTCTGCAAGCACGCACTGGCCGTCCGGCTGCGCACCCAGGACCAGACCGAGGCATAGGTCCCGCCCCTTGGGCGCGTCGCGCAGGGCGGCGGTGAGCGCGGCGTCGGAGGCCACCAGAGCCAGGTCGCCGAGCAGGATGGCCGCTCGTCGTCGAGGCCGCTGCGACGGAGGACCGTCCGAGGACACGGGGTGGCTCGCGGAGCGGACGTGAGACTGGGTAGCCGAGCTCTGCAAGGATCGATGTCGACGGCGATGGTCGCCTGCGGCGTACCGGCTGCTGGTGACGGCCCTGAGCGCTGCCGAGAGGTCGCAGACGGTGCGGGCCACCCCGAGGACGAAGCCGTCGTGCAGCGGAGGGAGACGAGATGGAAGAGCCAGGACGTCCGTCAGAGGCGGCGGCCACCGGGGTCGGCAAGGCTCTGGACGAGCCCGACGGCCCGGCCGGCGCCGGTTCGGCCTCGGCCAGGCTGCGGCGCGTCCCGCTCGAGGTCTTGCGGGACACGCCGCTGAAAGATCTCGGAAGCCTCCAGCTGGCGCAGGTGCTGCGGCACGAGGCGCGCGCGACGATGCACATGGACAGCGAGACGGTGTCGTCGTCGGTCACGCTGGCGAGCATCCTCCACTCCGCCCAGAAACGGGGCAGCCGTGGGATGTTCACGGAGACCCCGTATATCGAGCATCCGCTGCGCAACGCCGTCAGGCTGCTGCGGTGGGGGTGCCGCGACCAGGACGTCATCGTCGCGGCGGTCCTGCACGACACGATCGAAGACGGAGCGCAACAGTTCGTGCGGAAGGTCGCCCGTGCCGGGCGCCCGGTGCCCGAGTCAGAGGCGCGTCAGAGGCTGTCGGACTACATCGAGAGCGCCTACGGGTCGCGGGTGCTGATGCTCGTCGAGGCCGTCACCAACGACTACATGACCGATACGCAGCGGTCAGAGATGACCGTCGACGAGCACGACCGGCACTACCGCGAGCATGTGCGGCAGACCGTCCAGGGGCACCCGGACGCCTTTCTGGTGAAGGTGAGCGACTTTGTCGACAATGCGGCGGGGCTGGTCCACAACGACACCCCCGGGCACGAGGAGTTCGTGCTCAGGCGCGCCCGGAAGTACCTTCCCGTCGTGGCCGTGTTCGAAGAAGCGATGGCGCACATGAACCTGCCCGTCGCCGACGGATCCGAGGCGGCGATCGCCGCACATCTGGCGGCCACGCGTGATCGGCTCGAGCACATCATGGAAAAGTACCGTGGTCGGCATGACGCAGCGCCGCCTGACGTCGCCGAGCGACCCTGACCTCCGAGAGGCAGCCGATGGCCCGCCACCCCCGCCTGGACGAGGCAGTCTCGATCTTCACCGAGCTCGGCTGGGCCGGGGCGACCTTCGCCGACGCTCCGACGCTGCCGCTGGGCACCGAGGCTCAGCAGCACGCCGCGCTGGCGGGACTGCGCACCGGCGACCTGGACCAGTGGTGGTTCTCCGACAGCCAGCGCGCCCCGGTGACCGACGTCGATGCGCAGATGCTCGGGTTGTTCGCGATCCGCGTCGGGGTGGACGCCCGGCGGGCGTGGACAGTGTCGACCAGATGGCACCGGACCACCGTGCCTGAGGCCGTGCTGGCCGAGATCTTGGCCCAGCGTGACCGGCCGTTCGCGCAGGGGTTCGTCGACCAGGTGTGCGCGTCGACCGACGTCGCCGCCTCGGCCTGCCGCCAGGCGGCGCGGCTGGTCGCCCAGCACCGGCTGGCCGCGCCCGAGCACCGTCGCTACCTGGAGGACGGCTGGCTGCCGCTCGTCGCAGGAACCGGCCTGGTCGACACGGCCGGTCAGCCCGAGGCGCCAGCGGTGTGTGACGGCCTGCTGGCCCCCGACCGGTTCGCCGAGCACCTGCGGGCCGCCGTCGCCGTGGGCCTGGAACCGTGGATCTCGCGATGGGATCAGCGGGTGCCGTTCAGCACGGTGGTGGTCGACGGGGTGCGTCACGGCTGGGTGGACCGCGATGAGGCTGTCGGGCTGGTGCTGGCCGCGCTGGACGCCTCTGGTCGGCCTGGCGACCGGAAGGCGTGGCTCGCGGTGTGGCTGGACGGCCTGCACGCCACCGACGAGGAGATCTGCTCCCGGGCCGAGGTGCTGGTACCCGTGCTGGCCGCCGGGGACGCGTTCACGCTCGAGCGGCTGGCGCCCGTGCTGATCGCCGGGGTGGGCGACGACCTGCTGGCCGACGTGGCGACCGTCGCCCTGGCGGCGCCGACGAAGAAGGCGCTGCGGACCGTGCTGGAGGCGCTGGCGCGGCGTCCGCGCCCGTCGGGCGAGGCGGTGGAGGTGCTCGGGCCGCAGGTCGTCGGTCTGGAGGTCGGTCGTGACCGGCCGTCGGCCCGGGCCGTGCAGGCCGTGGTCGACGCCTGGGGCCTGACCCGTGAGGAGGCTGCCACCGCGTCCACCGCGCACGTCGAGGGCCTGTGGCGCCCGGTGCCGCCCGTGTGGACGGTGCCCCGGTTCGACCACGGTGAGGAGACCCCGGAGGCGTTGACCCAGGCCGCCGCCGAGCTCAGCGGCCGCCGCGACTCCAACCTCGTCGACATCGCGGTGGAGCGGTTTCTCGCGCTGGCCAACGCTGTGGCCCGCCGCGACCCGCAGATGGCTCGAACCGCGCTGGCGGGCGTCCGTGACACCTGGGACACGGGGCTCGCGCCGGTGGCGTCGTGGGTCAGAGGCCAGGTCGAACCCGGTCTGGGTAACCGGGCGGCGGTCCCGGACGACCGCTGCGAACCCCTCAGAGCCCGCGGGTTCTCGGTGTTCCGCAGGCTCGGGCAGGTGCCCTGCCTGCTGTCGGAGCCCAGCACCGTCGACCTGCGGATCGCGCCGGCGGACGTGCTGTCCCGTCTGCGGGCCTACCAGGACGCGGGTGCGAGCGTGGCCGAGGCCGACCTCTTCCTGGCACTGACCAGGCTCGACGTCTCGGAGGCCGACGACAGCCTGCGCGCCGGCCTGGAGCAGCTGCCGGTGCCGGTGGTGCTCTGGTCCGGCCAGCCCATGACGCTGACGGCCGGGCCGGCAGTCAGCCAGTACCTCGCCGACCCGGTGGTCGAACCGGCCGCGGGCGAGGTGTGGCGCGGTCGAGCATCAGTGCCTGCGTCGTTGCACGGCTTCCCGGCTCGCCTCGACCACGAGGGCGACCTCACGGACCTCGCGCTGTTCCCCACCTGGGGCGGGGCGGTCATGGACATCGACGACTACCGGTTCAACCGCGACCTCGGCCTGCAGGTGCGCCGGCTGGCGCTGCGCGCCGCACCGCTGCCGCCGACAGTGGTGCTGGGCCTCGTGTCGGCGCGGAGCGACCCGCACCCCGCCGCTGCCGCCGACGTCGCGCTCGCGGTGACCGAGGCCTGGGACCGGGGGCTGCTGCGGCCAGGACCACCCGGTGCCCGTCACCTCGACCTGGCCGCCGCGCCGCGCAGGCTGGCGGCCGACGTCCGTTCGCTGGGCGAGGCCGCCCGCGAGGGCCTGCTGGCGGTGGTGTGGCAGATCCTGGACGACCTGGCCGGAGCGACGGCGTCCGGGCAGCGCCTGGCGACCGGTGCGGCCGACGTGGTCGAGACCGTCGCGACCCTGCTGCCCGAGGTGGTGCAGGCGGTGGCCGACGGTGCGGCCGACCCGGCGGTGCTCGACCTGCCGGGAACCCGTGCTGTCGCCGCCCGCAGCGGCACCTCGACAGCGGTGACGACGGCGCGGGAGATCGTCGCCGGGCTGCCCGCACCGACCACGACGGCCGTCGCCCCCACGACCACCGGCCCGTCGTTCGCGCAGATCTGGCCCGACGGTGCCGGGACCCTCCCGGCTGTCGTCGACGATGCCGCCCTGACCGCCACGTGGGTGGATCCCGACCTGCCGACCAAGATGCTCCGGTTCGACCTGACGCTGCCCGACCACCCCGGGGTGCGCCTGGAGGTGGTCAAGGGCTGGACCTACGACCTGGAGGCGGAAGGTCAGTGCCGTGCCGAGCGGTGCCGTGCCGACGCCCCGGCCCAGAAGCCTCGAGGCTCGGGATACGCCCAGGCTCTGCGTGACGGCCACGAGGTGTTCGTGTCCTGGGACAGCCGTGTCGAGCGTCTGACGGTCGGCGAGCACCGCGACCGGGAGGTGCTCGGGCTTCCCTGCTGGTTCCCGCAGATCCGGCCGCGGACCCCGCTGTCCACCTCGCTGGTGGCGGTGTCCGTCGGGCTGGTCGCCCAGGACGGCGACTTCGGCCTGACCGGCGAGCACCTGGTGACCCGTCTGGTCGACAAGGGTCTGATCGGGTGGGCCGGCGTCCGCACCGCGGTGGTGACCCTGCTGGGTTCTCCCGAGGTGAGTCCTGCCCGGCTGGTGCGGGTGCTGGAGAAGAACCCGACGACCCTGCCGGTCCTGTGGCCACTGCTCACCGAGCCGATCCGGGTGGTCGGCCTGTCCGACGGCCCGCCGCCACGCTGGTTGAACCGGGTCCTCGACGTCGCCCTCCTCTACGCCGACCACCTGGGCGAAGCTGCTCGACGGGGCTGGATCCCCGCCGACGCGTCCCGCTGGCCCGGTCTGGCCGAGATCGCCGCCCGGCCGGGCAAGGCCGTGGCGCTGACCAAGGCCCGTACCCTGCTCGCCGCGGTGAGGGGCGACGGGCCCCGGCGGGCCGGGGATGACGGTCGGTGATGGACCACGACGACATGCTCCGTGACCGGCTGGCCCGGCAGCACCTGACAGGCGCCCCGGCGGCCTCGCCGGAGGCGGTGGTGCGTGACCTGCTGGCCGTGCAGGCCCAGGACGCGACGATGGCCCAGGCGATGGTGGCCCTGCGCAGCACCGGCCGCGCCACGGACGTGCGGGCCGCCGTCGACGCGGGCACCGTGGTGCGCACCCACCTGCTGCGCCCCACGTGGCACTACGTGGCCGCCGACGACCTGCTCTGGTTGCTCGCCCTGACCGGGCCCAAGATCGAGACGTCGCTGGCGGCGCGGCACCGCCAGCTGGACCTGGTCGACCCGGTCGTGCGCGACCGTGCTCTCGACGTGGTGGCGGTGTCGGTCGCCGGGCAGGAGGCGACCCGGGGGCAGGTCGGTCAGGCGCTGGCGGCCGACGGTGTGCTGGACCGCGACAACCCGCTGTTCGGCCAGCAGCTCGGCCACGTGCTGATGATCGCCGAGCTGCGCGGCCTGGTCTGCTCCGGGCCTCTGCGCGAGGGCAAGCACACCTACGCGCTGGTCGCCGAACGGGTCCCGCCGGCGCCAGCCCGAACCCGCCAGGAGGCCGTCGTCGAGCTGACCAGGCGTTTCGTCGTCTCGCACGGTCCGGTGGCCCTGGAAGACCTGCGTCGGTGGTCGACGGTCACGCTGACCGAGGCCCGGGCGGCCTGCCAGGCGCTGGACGGGCTGGTCGAACCGGTCGACGTGGCGGGCCACCAGCTGTGGCAGGCCTGCGGGCGGCCGGTCGAGACCCGCCCCGTCCCGGCCCTGGTGCTGTCGGTCTTCGACGAGGCATACCTGTCCTACCGCGTGCTGGGCTTCCCACGTTCGGCCGGGCACCCGTGGGGGCCGACGGACGTCCGCTTCGCACAGTCGGCCAGCGGACCCGTCCTGCACCAGGGTCGCGACGTCGGTGTGGCCCGGCGGCGCGCCACCCACGTCGAGCTCGAGCTGGACCCGTCGTTGGGGAAGCGGGCCCGGGCTGCGGTCGACGAGGCTGCGGCCCGCCTCCAGGAGGTCGTCGTCACCTGACCGGGTCGTCACCTGACCTGCGCCTCCGGCCGCGGCGGTGGTCCGAACCCGGGCCCCGACGAGCACGGTCTCGACGTCCGCGCGCCTGCGGCCATCCAGGGAGTGGTCCGGAGGCGGCGCCCGCCAGGCCGGTCCCGACGGTTAGCCTGTACCCAGGCAGTGCGGGCGCGCCGACCGGCGCGACGGTTCGATCCGACGGAGACGGCACATGGATGTGGCAGCAGAGGGTCGGCGTGCGCCGGGCGGCAGAACGACCGTGGTAGGCAGGTGAGACCCGCAGCCGACCGGGCATTTACCACATTCTTCACCCACAGCGAACGGCCGACAGTGCTGTCGGCATGGTCTACGGTCACCAACGACAGCGGAGTCACCTGCGGGGATGGGGGAACCCCACAGCCACCGTCCCGATCGGGGCGTTCTTCTCGGTTCATCGTGTCGCGGTATTCACGGCGGCGCGCTGATGGTGACGCCCCCCGACGGACAAGAACGGAACCATGAAGATGCACGGTCGGCCGAACCTGCGGGTGCTGCTCGTCGGCGTGGCGATGGTGATCGCCTCGACGGTGACAGTCGGGGGCGTGCCGAGCCCGGCGTCGGCGCTCGATCCTCCGACAGGTGTCGTGCCGGTCATGCCGGCACGGTTGGCCGACTGGGCAGGCGTCGAGGGTTTCGGAGCCTCGAAGTGCGTCGCCGTGTCGGAGGTGGGAGCCCCTGCTGGTGCGCAGGGCGTCCTGGTCAACGTGGCGTCGGTGAACCCGCCGACCGAGGGGAACGCGGTGGTGTTCCCCTCAGACGGGTCGGCGAGTCCCGTGCCGCCGGAAGCCACGTCGGTGGCGTTCGAGCCGGGCCAGACCGTCGCCAGCGCGGCGTTCGCGAAGGTCGGTGACGACGGGAAGGTGTGCCTGCACTCCCAGTCGTTCTCCACCTCGCGGGTGCTGCTGGACGTGTCGGGGTTCTTCATGCCGGACTCGGGGGTGACGCTGCAGGCGTCGCGGCGTCTGCTGGACACCCGCAGCCAGCCGTCAGGGTTGGCTGCTCGCCAGGTGCGTGAGGAGCAGGTCGGCGGGCTGGTGGGTGTGCCGGACGATGCCAAGGCCGTGGTGGTCACCGTGACGGCCGTGGCGCCCAGCAGTGCGGGGCACCTGCGGGTGTTCCCCGCGACAGGCGACCAGAGCGTCCCCTACGTGGCGACGTTGCACTATGCGCCGGGCACGACCAAGTCGAGCACGGCGTTGGTGCCGCTGGGCGACGGGGGGAAGATCGGGCTGTACTCCGACACTGACGCCCCGGTGCAGCTGGTGGTGGACGTGACGGGATACGTCGCGGCCGATTCGCCGGTGTACCGCTCCACCGACCCGGTCAGGCTGCTGGACACCCGTGCGACGGCCCCGGCGGCGGAGCGCAAGCTGACCACGCTGCGGGCCGGGCAGCCGGTGGCGTTCGACGTGGCGGCCACGGGTCTGGCGTCCGGAGCCAGCGCGGTGGTGCTGAACGTGTCGGCGGTCGGCCCGAGCAGCGTGGGGAACCTGCGGGTGTACCCCGACGACGACGGGACCGGCGCCACACCGCCTCCGAACGCCTCGCTGATCAACTACATCCCCGGTCGGAACATCCCCAACCTGGCGGTGGTCAAGGTCCCGGCGGACGGCAAGATCATGCTGTACTCCGACCAGCCGGCCGGGGGCACCGTCGACGTCAACCTCGATCTGGTCGGGTACTTCACCCCCGGCTGCTCGTCGAGCTGCGCGCCCATGCCAGGCCCGTCGAACACCGGTGTGCCCGAGGGGACGACGCTGACGGTGGTCGACGGTCCGGCCAGCGCCCCGGCGGGGACGGTCTGGTACAACAACACGCTGAAGGTCACCCAGGACGGCACGGTGCTGGACGGGCTGGACGTGCGCGGGCTGGTGCGCATCGAGGCCAAGGACGTGGTCGTCAAGAACAGCCGGATCACCGGCCGGTACCTGTCGTCGTCGCAGGCCCTGGTGTACGTCGACGGGGTCAAGTACTCGGTGACGATCTCCGACAGCGAGCTGTACGCCGCGGAGCCCTCGGCGTGGGTCAACGGGATCATCGGCTCGAGCTTCACGCTGGAGCGGGTCAACATCCACGACGTGGTCGACCAGGTGCACATCACCGGCGGCAACGTCACGGTGCGCGACTCCTGGCTGCACGACAACCTGCACTACACCTACGACCCGAGCCAGGGCGGCACACCGTCGCACGACGACAACGTGCAGGTGCAGCAAGGTTCGGGCATCACCGTGGTCCACAACACCATGGAGTCGGCGCACAACGCGGCGGTCCAGGTCACCCAGGACACCGGCCAGGTCTCCTTCATGCGTATCGAGCGCAACCGCATCAGCCACGGCGGCTGCTCGATCAACCTGGCCCAGAAGACCCGCGGGCCCCTGCAGGGTTTCGTCGTGGCCGGCAACGTGTTCACCAGGACCCAGACCTATGCCGGGTGCGCCATGATCGTCGACACGCCGTCCGTGCCGCTGCTGACCGTGGTCGACAACACCTGGGTCGACGGCGCCGCCGCCAAGGTCACACCCCGCTGAGCCGGCATCGAGCCCAGGTGTCGTCGCGGCTCCCGGTCAGGCGGGGGCAGCGTGTCCGGCGCTGACGACGTCGGGTCCGGCCCGAGCGCGGGCGACGAGGTGAGACGCTGCACTGGTCGATGCGCAGCGCACCGCCGAGCATGTCGCGACGGTGCTGAGCGGCGCGACGCCGCCCGACGGCACAGCGCACAGCGTCTGGTGGCGAGGGTGTCGGTCGTCGGTGCCACGATGGGGCGGTGATCGACTCCGACCAGATCGCCGGGCTGCTGGGGCGGCCGGCGCCGACCCCGGAGCAGCGGGAGGTCGTCGAGGCGCCGTTGGAGCCGGGACTGGTGGTGGCGGGGGCCGGGTCGGGCAAGACGGAGACGATGGCCGGGCGGGTGGTGTGGCTGCTGGCCAACGCTCTGGTGGCCCCGGACCAGGTGCTCGGGCTGACGTTCACCCGCAAGGCCGCCACCGAGCTGGACCAGCGGGTGCGGGCCCGGGTGCGGGCGCTGGTGCGGGCGGCGACCGTCGCGGGGGTAGACCTGCCGGGGCGGGCGGCGCTGGTCGGCGACCTGCCGTGCGGCGGGCCCGGCCCGGTCGCAGCAGCAGGCCGTGAGACGACCGGTGCCGCCCTGGCCGACCTGGCCCGGCCGACGGTCGCGACGTACCACTCCTACGCGGCGTCCCTCGTCGCCGACCACGGGCTGCGGCTGGGCCTAGAACCGGCGTCGCGGCTGCTGGGGGAGGCCGCGCAGTACCAGCAGGTGGCCCGTCTGGTGGAGACCTGGCCGGGAGACCTGGCGGTGGACGCGGCCGTGTCGACGGTCGTCGGTGCGGTCATCGCCCTGTCCGGGGCGCTGGACGAGCACCTGCTCGACCCTGCGGGTGCCGACGACGTCCTGGCCCGGGTCGAGCGGGCTCTGGACCGGCCGCTGGCCGGGACGGTGCCGGTCGAGGTCAGGGCGGTGGTGGCGTCGTTGGGTGCCCGCCGTCGGCTGCTGCCGCTGGTCGAGGCGTACCGGGCGGCCAAGCGCTCCTCCGCCGCGATCGACTACGGCGACCAGGTGGCCCTGGCCGCGCGACTGGCCCGGGAGGTGCCCGACGTGGGCAGCGGCGAACGGGCCCGGTTCGCGGTGGTGCTGCTCGACGAGTACCAGGACACGTCGTACGCCCAGGTCGAGCTGCTGCGTGCGCTGTTCGGCGGGGGACATCCCGTGACGGCCGTCGGCGACCCGCACCAGTCGATCTACGGCTGGCGGGGGGCCAGCGCCGGAGGGCTGTCCCGCTTCCCGGCGACGTTCCCCCGGCGCGACGGGACCGCCGCCACGGTGTTCCGCCTGGCGACGTCGTGGCGCAACGACACCGCGGTGCTGATCGCCGCCAACCGGACGGCCGCGCCTTTGCGGGCGTCGTCGCCGGTGGCGGTGCCCGAGCTGGCGGCCCGACCCGGTGCCGGGTCCGGTCGGGTGGTGGCGGTGGTCGCCGAGACGGTGGCTGACGAGGCCGCGTTCGTCGCCGGGTTCGTCGCGCAGACCCGGGAGCGCCGCGCCGCCGACGGCACAGCCACCACCGCGGCGGTGCTGTGCCGCAAGCGCGCCCAGTTCGACCTGGTCGCGGCCGCGCTGCGCGACGCGGGCCTGGCCGTGCAGGTCGTCGGTCTGGGCGGGTTGCTGACCAGCCCCGAGGTGACGGACCTGGTCGCGGCCCTGCGGGTGGCGCACGACCCGTCCCGCGGTGACGCCGCGATGCGCCTGCTGACCGGTGCCCGCGCCCGGTTGGGCATCGCCGACCTGCACGCCCTGGCCGCATGGGCCACGGAGCTGGCCGAGGGGCGGTCGGACGGCGTGCCGGCCGACGAGAACCCGACCGCACCGGCAGGCGACGACCCCGGGGTGAGCCGGGCTGGCACCGGTGCCGGTCAGGTTCCTGGCAGGCCGGAGGTTGCCGCTCCGGTCGGCCCCCAGGGTCGGGAGGCTGTGCTGGGGCCTGACGAGACGGTGAGCGTCGTCGACGCCATCGACGACCCTCCGCCACCGGGCTGGGTGTCGCGGCACGGCCGCACCCTGACCGGCACCGGTCGCGCCCGTGTCACCGAGCTGGCCCGGGTGCTGGCTGCCGTCCGGGCGCTGCACCACCTGGCCCTGCCAGACCTGGTGGGGCACACCGAGCGGCTGCTGGGCCTGGACATCGAGGTCGGTGCGGTCCCTGGCACGGCGCCTGGTCTGGCCCGCGCCCGGCTGGACGCGTTCGTCGACGTGGCCGCCCGGTATGCCGGCGCGGTCGAGCAGCCCGACCTGGGGGGCTTCCTCGCCTGGCTGGAGGTGGCCGAGCGTGAAGAAGACGGCCTGGAGCTGCCGGTGGTCGAACCGGACCCGGCCGCCGTGCAGGTCGCGACGGTGCACGCCGCCAAGGGCCTGGAGTGGGACGTCGTGGCGGTGCCCGGCCTGGTCGACGGGGCTTTCCCGTCCCCGGCGGCGCTGCGCCCGGACGGGCCGCGCGACAAGGGCTGGCTGACCGCGCTGGCCACGTTGCCCTACCCGGCGCGCGGCGACCGCGACGACCTGCCGGCGCTGGACACCGCCGGGGTGACCACGGGCAAGCAGCTGGCCGACCGTCTGGACCGGTTCGCCGCCGTCAACGCCGAGGTGCAGATCGCCGAGGAGCGTCGCCTGGCCTACGTCGCGATGACCCGGGCCCGTGAGTCGTTGCTGCTGTCCGCCGCCCGCTGGGGCACGACCAAGCAGCCGCGCGCCGTGTCGCCGTTCCTCAGCGAGCTGGCCGACGAGGGCCTGGTCGAGGTGCTCGGCTGGGCCCCCGAACCTGAGGGTGACAACCCGTTCACGGCCGTCCCGCGCACCGCCACCTGGCCGGCCGATCCGTTCGACCCCGACCCGGCGAGCCCGCCCGAACCGTCCGTGGGTGAGGCGCCGCGCGACGCGGCCTGCCGCGCCTCGACCCGGCGCGCTGCCGTGGGCGCCGCGGCCGATGCTGTGATGGCGGCGCTCGCCGGCCACCCGCAGGGCCCCTCGCCGGTGCCCGACGACCCTGACGACGCCCTGGTCACCCGCCTGCTCGCGGAGGAGGCAGCGCGGCGCGCCCCGGTGCGGACCACCGCCCTGCCGCCGCACCTGGCCGCCTCGACGATGGTCCGCCTGGCGGCCGACCAGGCGCAGTTCGCGCTGGACCTGCGCCGCCCCGTCCCCAGCGCCCCGTCGGACGCTGTCCGGCGCGGCACGTCGTTCCACGCCTGGGTCGAGGCGTACTACGGCCGCGCCACCCTGGTCGACGTGGACGACCTGCCGGGCGCTGACGACGACTCGGTCCTGGTGGACGCCACCGCCGAGCGGCTGCGCACCACGTTCTTGACCACGTCCTGGGCGGGTCTGGCCCCCCTGGCCCTGGAGCAGGAGGTCGAGACCACGGTCGGCGGGGTCACCCTGCGCGCCCGGATCGACGCGGTGTTCGCCGACCCGCAGAGCGACCGGCCTGGCGCGGTCGTCGTCGTCGACTGGAAGACCGGCGCACCGCCGACCACCGCCCGGGACCGGGCGGCCCGCGACGTCCAGCTGGCGGTCTACCGGCTGGCCTGGTCCCGCCGCACCGGTCTGCCCCTGGCGGCGGTCCGGGCCGCCTTCTGCTACGTCGCCACCGGTCAGACCGTCTACCCGCGCCGCCTGCTGGGCGAGTCCGGCCTGGCAGCCCTGATCGCCTCGGCCACCAGCGACGACGCCTGAGCCTGCGGGTGCGGCTGGCGGGCCGGGAAGGCGAGGTCACGACGGCGTGGCCCAGGCGATCCGACGACGGCGTGCTGCGTCACAGGGTGAGGGTGACGGTGTCCAGCTCGGGCTCGTCGGCCGAGAGGCGCAGCGCTCCTCGGGGCAGCTCGGCGCGGGAGGCGGCGTGCCGGGCGGCGGCGGTGCGCACACCGTCGGTGCCGGTCCAGGCCCGGTCGATCTCGCCGTGGGTCACCAGGGGAACCTGCAGCGGGCGCAGGTGGTCGGTGTGCTCGGCGTCAGACTGCCAGGTGCGCACCGCGTCGTCGGGACCGGTGACGAGGACCTCTTCGACCGCCCGGCGGGTGGAGCCCAGGCCGCGGGCGGCGCCTTTGCGGCCGCCGAGGGTGTGCTTGGCCGTGGAGGCCTTGGCCACCGGCACCATGAGACCGGCGGCGTTCTCCCGGGCGACCAGCTTGTAGACCATGGCGCAGGTCGGCGCGCCCGAGCCGGTCACCAGCGAGGTGCCCACGCCGTAGGAGTCGACCGGTGCTGCGGCCAGCGCTGCGATGGCGTACTCGTCGAGGTCGGAGGTCACGGTGATCTTCGTCGCCAGGGCCCCGGCGGCGTCCAGCTGGGCCCGCACCTCGGCCGCCAGGGAGCCCAGGTCGCCGGAGTCGAGCCGCACCGCCCCCAGGGCCGGGCCGGCCACGGCGAGGGCTCGTTCCACGCCGCGCCGCACGTCGTAGGTGTCGACCAGCAGGGTGGTGCCGACACCGAGCGACGCCACCTGGGCGGCGAAGGCCGCCTCCTCGTCGTCGTGCAGCAGGGTGAAGGCGTGGGCGGCGGTGCCGACGGTCGGCAGGCCGTAGCGGCGCCCGGCCTCCAGGTCGGAGGTGGCCGCGAACCCGGCGACCACGGCGGCCCGGGCGGCGGCCACCGCCGCGTGCTCGTTGGCCCGCCGTGCCCCCATCTCCAGGCAGGGGCGGGTCCCGGCGGCGGCGGTCATGCGCGACGCTGCCGAGGCGACCGCCGAGTCGTAGTTGAGGATCGACAGCACGACGGTCTCCAGCAGCACGGCCTCGGCGAACGTGCCTTCGACCTGGAGCACGGGGGAGCCGGGGAAGAACACCTCGCCCTCGGCGTAGCCGGTGACGTCCCCGGAGAAGCGGAAGTCTGCGAGGTACTCCACGGTGGCGGCGTCCACCACGTGCTGGCCCGACAGCCAGGCGAGCTGGTCGTCGTCGAAGCGGAACGCCTCGATCGCCTCCAGCACCCGACCGGTCCCGGCGAGCACGCCGTACCGCCGTCCGGGGGGCAGCCGGCGGGTGAAGGCCTCGAACAGGCAGCGGCGGTGCGCGGTGCCGTCGGCCAGCGCGGCCTGCAGCATGGTCAGCTCGTACCGGTCGGTCAGCAACGACGTCGCAGCGGTCATGGCACCAACCTATGCCCCGGTGGCCTTAGGGTGGCGACGTGACCGTGACCGCTCCCGTGCCGGTGGATGCCCCGGAGGTCGTCGAGGAGACGACCATGGCCTCGCCGTGGGTCACCATCGTGTGGAACGACCCGGTGAACCTCATGAGCTATGTCGCCTACGTGTTCCGCAGCTACTTCGGCTACCCGGCCGCCACGGCGGAACGGTTGATGCTCCAGGTGCACCAGGACGGCCGGGCCGTGGTGTCGACGGGAGACCGCGAGTCGATGGAGGTCGACGTGCAGGCCATGCACTCGTTCGGGCTGTGGGCCACGATGCAGCGGTCCGGTGACCGGTGAAACCGTTCCGGCTGGTCCAGCGCGGCGCCCTGCCCGACGACGCGGTCGGCGCACCTCAGGTGCGTGCCTACGCCGCGGCGATGACCCGCACCGAGCGCACCGTGCTCGGCCAGGTGATCGCCGACGTGCAGGCGCTGCTGGTGCCCGACCTGCCCGTGGCCACCACGTCCCACGACGACCCGTTGTGGTTGTCGACCAGCGACGTGTTCCCTCCCGACGACCCGGCCGTGGCCCGGCTGCTGCCCGACGCCTCCCGTGACGACCCCGAGGTCGCCGCGGAGTTCCGGCGCCTCACCCAGGAGGACCTGCGCGCCACCAAGGTGGCCGGTCTGCGTGGCCTGGCCCAGCGCCTGGACCGCACCCCGCCGGGGTTCGACCCGGAGGACGTGGTGGTGTGGCTCGACGAGGCGCCCCGGACCGCTGCGGCGCTGACCGACGTCCGCCTGGTGCTGGCCGAACGCCTCGGCCTGCGTACCGACTCCGACGCCGAGACCCTGGCCTACGAGCTGGCCGACCCGCGCAGCGCCGACCGCCCCCGCCGTGGCCTGGGCGACCTGTACGAGGCCCTGACCTGGTGGCAGGAGACGCTGGTCCGGGCGATGACCGACCTGCTGCCCGACGACGCCGCCGTGACCAGGCCGGATCCGCCGCAGGGCTGAGCCGGGGCCGAGCTGCACCCAGGGTGCGCCGAGACGCCCTACCCTGGGGGCGTGGACGACGCACCCATCGGGATCTTCGACTCCGGGGTCGGCGGGCTGACCGTGGCCCGGGCCGTCATCGACCAGCTGCCGAACGAGCAGGTGCTCTACATCGGCGACACCGCGAACACCCCGTACGGCACCAAGCCGCTGGGCGCCGTGCGCGCGCACGCCCTGGAGGTCATGGACGACCTGGTGGACGCCGGGGTGAAGATGCTGGTCATCGCCTGCAACACCGCGTCGTCGGCCACCTTGCGCGACGCCCGCGAGCGGTACACCCGTCGTCGCGGTCTGCCGGTGCTGGAGGTGATCCTGCCGGCGGCACGCCGCGCGGTGCTGGCCACCCGGTCGGGCCACATCGGGGTGGTCGCCACCGAGTCGACGGTCCACTCACGGGCCTACGACGACGCCCTGGCCGCTGCCCCCGGGGTGCGGCTGACCTCGCAGGCCTGCCCCCGGTTCGTCGAGCTGGTCGAGGCGGGGGTGACCACCGGTCCGGAGGCGCTGGCCGTGGCGCACGAGTACCTGGACCCGGTGCGCGAGGCCGGGGTGGACACCCTGGTGCTGGGCTGCACCCACTACCCGCTGCTCACCGGGGTGATCTCCTACGTCATGGGCGAGGAGGTGACGCTGGTCTCGTCCGCGGAGGAGACCGCCAAGGACGTGGTCCGCACCCTGGTCGCCCACGAC
>JAVBSR010000075.1:0-2987 GCA_031556715.1 Cellulomonas sp. | reverse complement strand
AGACAAACCCGACGCAGCGACCCCCCTGGCGTGTGGCACAGTGGCAGGCATGACCGCCGACGCCCGGCCGCTGCCCCGCACGGCCGGTGAGACCACGCCGCAGCAGCCCTGGCCGGTGCGGCACCTGGCGCCGAAGGTCGCCGACTATGTCGCGAAGATGCCGTGGGTGTGGGTCGAGGGCCAGGTGCTCAACCTGCGCCGTTGGAACCAGCGGGTCTTCTGCACCTTGCGCGACACCGACGTCGACCTGTCGCTCAAGGTCACCGTGGACGCCCAGACCCTGGACGGGCTGGACCTGCACGACGGGTCACGGCTGGTGGTGCACGTCCGACCCCAGTTCTACGCCCCGCGCGGTGAGCTGACGTTCGTCGGCGACCGGGCCGAGCTGGTCGGGCTGGGCGAGCTGCTGGCCCGGATCGAGCACCTCAAGGGCATCCTGGGCGCTGAGGGGCTGTTCGACGCCGACCGCAAGCAGCCGCTGCCGTTCTGGCCGCGCCTGGTCGGGCTGGTCTGTGCGCAGCAGGGCGACGCCGAGCACGATGTGGTGACCAACGCCCGGGCCCGCTGGCCGGGGGTCCGGTTCAAGGTGCGCCGGGTCAGCGTGCAGGGCGCGCACGCCGTGCCTGACGTCGTCGCGGCCCTGGCCGAGCTGGACGCGAACCCGCAGGTGGACGTGCTGGTGGTGGCCCGCGGCGGCGGCTCTTTCGAAGATCTGCTGCCGTTCAGCAACGAGACCCTGGTGCGGGCCGCGGCGGCCTGCCGCACGCCGCTGGTCAGCGCGATCGGACACGAGATGGACTGCCCCCTGCTCGACCTGGTGGCCGACGTGCGCGCTTCGACCCCGACCGACGCGGGCCGCCGCGTCGTCCCGGACGCCACCACCGAGCGCGCCGGGCTGGTCCAGGCCCGCGGCCGCCTGCGCCGGGCCGTCGACGGACGACTGGACCGCGAACGCCAGACCCTCGACCTGCTGCGCAGCCGTCCGGTGCTCGTGGCACCCGAGACCCTGCTCGACCCGCACACCCAGGCGCTGAGCGCCGCGCGGGCCCGCGCCGGCCAGGCGGTGGACCGCCGTCTCGCCGAGGCGTCGGCTCACCAGTCCCGCCTGGTCACAGCCCTGCGCGCCCTGTCGCCTCAGGCCACCTTGGACCGCGGCTATGCGGTCGTCCGGCTGTCCGACGGGACCGTGCTGCGTCGTCGTGGGCAGGTGCGCGTCGGCGACCGGCTCGACATCCGGCTGGCCGAGGGCGCCGTCGCCGCCGAGGTCACCCGCAAGACCCGCACCCGCTGACCTTCACCTGCGCTGAAGGTCCAGACAGCGGTCCACACCAGGGTGCCGCGACGGCGAGCTCGATCTGGACCGGCCGCGGTGGAGTGCCTACACGACCGGCGCGCCGCGGGCCAGGCGCAGTACTGGCACGCAGCACCTCACGGTCGACGGCGCACGACGCCCAGGACCCAGCGGGGCCGACAGGTCCGGCCGACGCGTGACAGCACGGTCGCAACGCCTGGTGGCCGGCGCCGGACACCTGACCGTGGCTGGACTGTCGACACCGGCGGGACGGCGGACAGTGCGCCGGACCTGCCTGGCGATCAGGTCGGCGGGCGTCGCCACGGCCGACGCCGACCTCCCGTCTGCAAGACTGGCCACGTGGACGAGACACCGGTAGACCAGCTGGGGTACGAGCAGGCGCGGGACGAGCTGGTCGCGGTGGTGGCCCGGCTGGAGTCCGGTGCCGGCACCCTGGAGGAGGCGCTGGTCCTGTGGGAGCGCGGCGAGGCCCTGGCCGACCGGTGCCAGCAGTGGTTGGACGGCGCCCGCGAGCGTCTGGCCGCCGCCCGGGAACCGGCCACCCAGGACCCGCGACCCACGGCGGCACCCGACACCGTCGCGCGACGAGACAGCACCGAGGAGTGACCCGTGGACCGTGCGCTGGTGATCGGTGAGGCCTTGGTGGACGCGGTGGTCCACGCCGACGGGGCGACGGACCGGCACCCCGGGGGGTCGCCTGCCAACGTCGCGGTCGGTCTGGCCCGGCTGGGCCGCACGGTCGACCTGCTGACCTGGATCGGCGACGACGCCGACGGGACGGTGGTCCGTGACCACGTGGCCGCCTCGGGCGTCCGTCTGGTGGCCGGTTCGGACGGTGCGGCGCGCACGTCGGTGGCCACGGCACGGCTGGACGCGACCGGTGCGGCCACCTACGTCTTCGACCTGACCTGGGACCTGCCCCCGCACCTCCCGGCCGACCCCGCACCGCCGCTGGTGGTGCACACCGGGTCGATCGCCACCATGCTGCCCCCGGGGGCGCAGGCCGTGGCCTGCCAGCTGCACCAGCACCGTCCGACCAGCACCCTCACCTACGACCCGAACCTGCGCCCCAGCATCATCGGACCGGTCGGCCCCGCACGCCGCACCGTGGACGAGCTGGTCGCCCTGTGCGACGTGGTCAAGGTCTCCGACGAGGACCTGGCCTGGCTGCTGCCCGGCGGCGACCCGGCCGCCGTGGCGACCCGCTGGGCCAGCACCGGACCGGGGCTGGTGGTGGTGACCCTCGGCTCGGCCGGGGCCCTGGCGGTCACCGCCGCCGGAGCGCAGGTCCGGGTCGGCACCCCGCCGATCGCCGTGGCCGACACCGTGGGTGCGGGCGACTCCTTCATGGCCGGCCTGGTCGACGGCCTGTGGTCGGCGGGCCTGCTCGGTGCAGACCGACGGGCCGCCCTGGGCGCAGCACCGGCCGCGACGGTCGAGCAGATCCTGACCCGCTGCGCCCTCATCGCCACCATCACCGTCTCCCGGCCAGGCGCCGACCCGCCCACGACCGCCGAGCTCGACCGCTGGCCCGGGACGGATGACGGTCCGCGCACGTCGATCAGGTAGGTCAGAGCCCCGGGTTCAGTGGTCAACACGGCCAGGAAAATGACCGCAAGGAGGGGAGGTTCTATACGGGATTGACCCAGAAACCAGCAGCCCAAACCAGGCAGGA
>JAVBSR010000148.1:0-8247 GCA_031556715.1 Cellulomonas sp. | reverse complement strand
GGCGACCGGCGGGTGAGCGGCGGGCGGGTGGGCGACCGGCGGCCGGACCGGGCGCGGGGCGATCGTCGGCGGAGCCGCAGGCCGGGGATCCAGGCGCGGCGGCGAGGCGTGGCTGGCGGGCAGGACCGCGGTGGCGCCCGGGACGGCCGGCGGCAGCACCGTGGTGGGTGCCGCCGCGGGCTGGCGGGCCAGGCCGGGAGGACGCACCGTCGGGTCCCGGCGGACAGCCTCGAGGTCGGTGCGGAACGTGGCCGCGTCGGGGTAGCGGGCGTCACGGTCCTTGGCCAGCGCCTTGGCCAGCACCTCGTCCAGCACCGCGGGCAGGTGGGCGACGAGGCTGCTCGGCCGGGGTGCGGAGTCGTTGACGTGGGCGTAGGCCACGGTGACGGTCGAGTCGCCGACGAACGGTGGGCGTCCGGTCAGCATCTCGAAGAGCAGGCACCCGGTGGAGTACAGGTCGGTGCGGGTGTCGACCCGCTGGCCCAGGGCCTGCTCGGGAGACAGGTAGGCGGCGGTGCCGATCACGCCCTCTGTCGTGGTGGTGCCGGTCTCGGCGAGGGTGCGGGCGATACCGAAGTCCATGACCTTGACCACCCCGGCAGTGGTGATCATGATGTTCGCGGGTTTGATGTCGCGGTGGATGACCCCGGCCTGGTGGGCGACCTCGAGCGCCGTCAGCACCTGCGAGGCGATGTCCATCGCCCGGTCGGCGGGCAGCCCGTCCCTGAGCAGGTCGCCCAAGGGGTGGCCGGCGACCCGTTCCATCACGATGAACGGCACCCGGACCAGGTCGCCGGTCGGGCCGGGAAGGTCCGCCTCGTCGGTGTCGTAGACCTTGACGATCGCCGGGTGGTCGAGCTTGCCGGCCAGCTTGGCCTCGCGGGCGAAGCGGCGGCGGAACGCCGGGTCGCGGACCAGGGACAGGTGCGGGACCTTGATCGCCACCTGCCGACCCAGCAGCTGGTCGCGGCCCAGGTAGACCTCAGCCATCCCGCCGTGCCCGATGATCTCGCCCAGCTCGTAGCGGCCGCCGAGCAGCGTCACCGCCGGTTCGGCCAGTGCGACCGGACGGCCCTGGTCGGCCGCGCCGGGCGGTGCGTCGCGACGCACCGCCGGGGTGGCCAGGGCTTGCGGGGCGCGCAGGGCGCCGGTGGCCACGGCCATCTTCGGGTCGCCGAGCGGCTCGGCGATGATGCCCGTGACCCGGTGCAGCGCCCGGGCCAAGGCCGGGGTGGAGGCGGTGCCGCCGCTCAGGTGCAGCCGGGCCAGCGTGGTGGTACCCGAGTCGCGCAGGGCGCTTGCGAGCAGCTCGGCCGCCCGCGCCATCGCCGGGGCGATGAGCGTCTCGTACTCGTCGCGGCTGACCGTGACGACCGCGTCGTGCCCCGCGACCGACACCCCGACCGGTGCTGTCGGGTACTCCGAGAGGTCCTGCTTGGCGGCGCGGACCACGTCGAGCAGCGTCAGCGCCGCACCCAGGTTCTCCGGCTCGTCCAGGGCTGCGACGATCTGCGACCGGCCTGACGTGGTGAGACGGTCGGTCACCCAGCGGTACAGCAGGTCGTCCAGGTCGTTGCCACCCAGGCGGTCGTCACCGGTCTGCGCGACGACCACCGGCCCGCTGTCAGTGGTCTCCAGCACCGCGACGTCGCAGGTGCCGCCGCCGATGTCGACCACCGCGACCCGGCTGCCGACCGGCGGGCTGGCCGGTGCGGCGGGTGCGTGGAGCGCCGCCACCGGTTCGGGCAGCAGCCAGATCTGCTCCGCGGCGAACCCGGCCAGCACCGCCGCCTGGCACAGCGCGTCGAGCCTGGCCGGACCCCAGCCGACCGGGTGGGTGAGGATCAGACGGTCAGGCGCCGAACCGCCCGCCACGCGCACCGCCCGCTCGCGTACCGCGCCCAGGACGTGGGCGGCGATCTGCGCCGGCGAGACCAGGTCGTCTCCGAAGACCGCCGGTTCCTGGCCGAGCCGGGCCTTGGGTGCGCCGACGAACGTCGTCGGGTCGGTGCGACGGGCGTTGAGCGCCGCCTGGCCGACCCGCCACTCGGAGCCGGTGAGCACCACGGCCGACGGCATGGTGTCAGAGCCGGAACCGAGCGTGACCTTCTCGAGGCGACCGTCGGCGAACAGGGCAGCGGCACCGGTGTTGGAGGTGCCGAAGTCGACCGCGAGGACCCAGCCCTGATCGCCGGACCCGCGCGAGGAGTCCAGGTCCACGATCGATGCCCATCTTCCGCCGGTTCGGGTGGATCCTACCGGTGCGGCAGGCGGCGGTCAGGCGGTCGGGCGGAACTTTCACCGTTCCGGCACGACTGCCCATCCGGGTTCAGGTCCGCACGGGCAGGGTCGTCTCGACGTGCCGCAGGACGTCCGGCCAGGTGAGGGTCGGCACGCAGCCTGCCGGGGCGGGCCCGCGCTGCGGCCCGAACAGGTAGCGGTGGGTCACCAGGTCGGCCAGGGCGGTGTGGACGTCGGGACGGTCGTCGACGACATGGGTCAGGCGCAGCTGGCGGGCGTGGACGGCCTTGTCGGGCCGGGCCCGGCAGAACCGCACCTGGTCCGGTGCCAGCCCGGTGCGGGCGTAGACGTCGTTGCCCGACAGCCACAGCAGGGTGCGCTCCTGGATGCGCGGACCGCACTTGGAGACCAGCCAGACCCGGCCGTCGAAGCGGTCGACCAGCCAGGCCAGTCCGTCCAGCGCGCCAGGGACGGCGGGAGTGGCGACGAGGGACTCGTCGTCCCCGGTGAAGAACGACGTGTCGGCCCCAGGGACGAGGCCCTCCACGAGGACCCGACCCACGTCGACGCCCATGCGAGGTTCAGCGATCTGTCTCATGGCTCCAGCCTGGCGCCCCGACCATCCGAAGGGAACTATTCATTTGTGCCTGTGCCATAGACTGTGGCTATGACACAGGAGGCGCTGCACCTGGAGCCAGGCGCCCCCGCCGGTCGGCGCAGCGACCTGGAGGCCGACGCCGTCCACGCCTTCGGGGTGTTCGCCGAGCACCTCAGCTTCACCGCCGCCGCCGCAGCCCTGCACATCGCCCAGCCGTCGCTGCACGTCAAGATCCGCAAGCTCGGCTCGGCGCTGGGCGTCGAGCTGTACCGACGCCAGGGTCGCGGGCTGGTGCTCACCGAGGCCGGACGCCAGCTGGCCGCCTACGCCCACGACGCCCACCGCCGCGCCGACGACCTGCTCGCCACCCTGCGCGGCACGTCCGGTGCCGTCGCCGTCGCCGCAGGGCGGGGCGCCTGCCGGTGGGTGGTCGCCGACGGGCTGCGGGCGCTGGCCGCCTCGGGTCGCAACCTCACGGTGACCACCGCCGGTCGCGAGGCCGCGCTGACCGCCCTGCACGACGGGCGGGTCGACATCGCCGTCATCGCCCACGACCCGCCCCCGGGGGCGCTGCGCTCCCGCCGCCTGGCGGTCTACCCGCAGGTGCACCTCGTGCCGTCCGGCCACCCCCACGCCACCCGGCCCGGGTTGACGGTGGCCGACCTGTCCGGCGCGGCGCTCGTCGTGCCGCCGGCCGAGCGTCCGCACCGCCGCGCCCTGGACCGGGCGCTGGCCGACGCCGGGGTGCCGTGGCGGGTGGCCGCCGAGGTCGACGGCTGGGACCTCCAGGCTCACCTCGCCGGGCTGGGGGTCGGCACCACGGTCGTCAACGGGTGCGTCCCGGCGCCGGACGGGTGGTCGGCGGTTCCCGTCGTCGACCTGCCCGCCGTCACCTACTGGTCGGTGTGGCGAGCCGGACGCGACGCCCTGCTGGCCGAAGCCCTCACTCTCCTGCACACCCGACCGGGCCGGACGCCGGACGGGTCGGTCGGTCCCGCCGGACCCGCAGGTGGGGCGCCGCGCGGCGGTGCCGCCGGAACGCCGCCAGCGCGGGCGGGCACGACCCCGCCCAGCCGGGCGGTGGCCCCCAGGGCGACCGACCCCGCAGGGGGCAGGCCGTGACGGACCTGGTCGCCGCCTCCCGGTACCTGGCGTTCGTGCTGCGGCACGACCCGGCGTCGGTCGGACTGGTGCTCGACCGGTACGGCTGGGCGGAGGTCGCCGACCTGCTCGCCGCCCTGGCTGCGCACGACCACCCGCTGAGCGTCGACGAGCTCGCCCAGATCGTCACCGGCGTCGACAAGCGCCGGTTCGAGCGCCGCGGCACCCGCGTCCGCGCCCTGCACGGACACAGCGTGACCGTGACCTGGGACGGGCCGCCCGCAGCGCCCCCGGACGTGCTCTACCACGGCACCGTCGCCCGGTTCCTGCCCGCCATCGACGCCCAGGGCCTGCGTCCAGGGCAGCGCCGCTGGGTGCACCTGTCAGGCGACCCCGCCGCAGCGCGGGAGGTCGCCGCCCGGCGGGGCCGCCCGGTGGTCCTGCGGGTCGACGCCGCCGCCATGCACACCGCCGGACACGAGTTCTTCCGCTCCGGCGACGTCTGGCTCACGGCCGCCGTCCCACCGGCCTACCTCGCACGACCAGCCAGGCCGTAGGCGCCGCCGCGCTGATCTCGGCCCAGGGTGCCGCGCAGGCGGCTGCGCGTGCCTGGTGCACAGGCTCGCGGTCCTGTCCCCCGTCGGGCTTATGCTCTCGGCGGGGCCGGCCTTCAGCCGAGGGCTCGTGGCCCGACGCCCCACGGGATGCGGTCGGTCGTCGGCGGGTCAGCACCGCCGGGACGGTGGGCTCGACCAGCCCGGAGGGTGGTTCGTCGTCGACGACACGGAGGGATGGCGGTGGACGTCCTCGGGGTGCACGGCATCGCCCAGCGGGGCCGGCGGGACCTGTCCGACACCTGGTCCCAGGCGTTGGGCCTGGGCTGGCCGCGCGACGGCGGGCTGCCGCCGCGCGTCGACGTGCCGTACCTCAGCCGGCTGCTCGACCGGCGCAGCGGGCACCTGGGCGACGACGCGCCGCTCGAGGCGGACGAGGCCCAGTTCCTGTGGCAGGCCGCCCGGGAGCAGCTGGGGGTCGACGACGACACGCTGGACCGGCTGCTCGTCGAGCGCGCGACCCTCGGGGCGCTGCCGCCCGGCCTGGTCGCCGCGGCCTGTGCGGTGGACGAACGGCTCGGCGCCGTGCTGCGGCTGACCGGTCCGGTGTGGCCCGGCACGCTGCGCGAGGTGTACCGGTACCTGAGGTGGCCCGACGTGCGCGACGGTGTGCGGCACGAGCTGTTCCGCTTCGGCGAACGGCCCGAGCCGGACCTGGTGCTCGGGCACTCGCTGGGCAGCGTCATCGCCTACGACCTGGCAGTCCACGGCGGTCCGGTGCGCCGGCTGGTCACCTTCGGCTCGCCGCTGGGTCTGCGCACGGTCCGCGAGCACCCCACCCTGCTGGACGGTGCTGGCGAGCCGCCCGCCGTGTGGGTCAACGCCTACGACCCGGCCGACTTCGTGGCGGGCGCCACGGGCCTCGCCGGGCTGTGGCCGCAGGTGCGCGACATCGTGGTAGACAACGGCCGCGACGCCCACGGCGCCCGTCACTACCTCGCCCAGCCGCAGGTCGGGGCGGCCGTCGCCGGCCTGCTGCGCGCTGACGGGGCCGACCCGGGAGGGTGCGCGAGGTGACGGACAGGGCCTACGGTCTGGTCTCCGCCCACCGGGGCGGTGCCGGCCGCGACCGGGCGCGGGAGAACAGCCGGGCGGCCCTGGAGCAGGCGGCCGGCCTGGGGTGCGAGTTCGTCGAGTTCGACGTCCAGGTGACCGCCGACGGGCAGTACGTCCTGCTCCACGACGGCCGCGTGGACGTCGCGGGCAGACACCTCCCGGTCAGGGCCGTGCCCTACGACACCCTGGTGGCGACGCTCGGGGAGGTGGTGACGCTCGGCGAGGCGGCCGAGATCCTCGCCGGCAGGGCCGCGGCGCACGTCGACCTGAAGCTCGTCTCCGCGCCCGAGGCCTACGCGCGGCCGGAGAACACCCTCGAGGTCAAGGCCGTCGAGACGGTGCTCGAGCACCTCGGCACCAGCGACGTCGTCGTGACCAGCCAGGACGACCGTTCGGTCAGGGCGCTGCGGGACTGGTCGCAGGTCCACGCCCCAGGGCTGCTCGTTGGGCTGTCGCTCGGCCGCAGCCTGGCCGACGCGGGGCCCCGGTACGTCCAGGTCCGGTTGTCGGAGATCTTCCCCGGGCGTCGCCTCGCGTCGAGCCGAGCCAACCTCGTCGTCGTCAGCAAGGGCCTGGCCAGGGTCCGTGTGGCCGCGGTGGCCCGGCGGCTCGGCCTGCCGCTGCTCGTGTGGACCGTCGACGGCGAGCGCGGGCTGCGCCGCTGGCTGAGCCACGACCGGGCGTGGTTGGTGACCACCAACGAGCCGAGCCGTGCCATCTCCGTGCGGGCGCGGCTCGACAGCGAGCGCTCGGGCTGAGCCGAGGCCCGCGGGGCCGGTCAGGCTGTGGGTGGCCGGGTCATCGCCAGGATGTCGAGGGCTTCGTTGAGCTGGGCGCTGGAGATCTCCTCGCGGGCGACGAACCCCAGGTCGTGGACGGCCTGGCGGACCGTGATGCCCGTGGCGACGGCGTGCTTGGCGATCTTCGCGGCGTTCTCGTAGCCGATGATCCGGTTCAGCGGGGTGACGATCGCCGGGGACGACTCGGCCAGGGCCCGGGCCCGGGCGACGTTGGCCGTGATCCCGGCCACAGTCCGGTCCGCCAGCACGGTGGTCGATGTGGTCAGCAGGCGGATCGACTCCAGCAGCGCCGACGCGATCACGGGGACCTGGACGTTGAGCTCGAACGCACCGGAGGCCCCGGCCCAGGCGACGGTCGCGTCGTTGCCGACCACCCGGGAGCACACCTGGAGCACCGCCTCGGGCACCACCGGGTTGACCTTGCCGGGCATGATCGACGAGCCGGGCTGCAGGTCAGGCAGGGTGATCTCGCCCAGGCCGGCGTTCGGGCCGGACCCCATCCAGCGCAGGTCGTTGCAGATCTTCGTCAGGGACACCGCCAGGACCCGCAGCGCACCGGACAGCTCGACCAGCCCGTCGCGCGACGACTGGGCCTCGAAGTGGTTGCGGGCCTCCGTCAGCATCAGCCCGGTGTCTTCCCGCAGCAGGGCGATCACCCGCTGGGGGAAGCCCGCCGGGGTGTTGATGCCGGTGCCCACGGCGGTGCCGCCCATGGGGACCTCCGCCGCCCGCTCCAGGGCGGCGGTGACCCGTTCCATGCCGTAGCGCACCGCGGCGGCGTACCCGCCGAACTCCTGCCCCAGGGTCACCGGGGTGGCGTCCATGAGGTGGGTGCGGCCGGCCTTGACCACCTCGGCCAGCTCGTCGGCCTTGGCCTCCAGGGCGTCGGCCAGGTGGTCCAGCGCCGGGAGCAGGTCGCGCACCACAGCGCCGGCCGCCGCGACGTGCACCGAGGTGGGGAACACGTCGTTGGACGACTGGGAGGCGTTGACATGGTCGTTCGGGTGGACGGAACGGCCCAGCCGGGCGCTGGCCAGCGTCGCGATCACCTCGTTGGTGTTCATGTTCGAGCTGGTGCCCGACCCGGTCTGGTACACGTCCACCGGGAAGTGCGCGTCGTACAGGCCCTGCGCGACCTCGTCGGCAGCGGCGGCGATCGCGTCAGCCACGTCGCCCGGCAGCACGCCCAGCTCGGCGTTGGCCCGGGCGGCGGCCTTCTTGATCCGGGCCAGCGCCTCGATGTGCGCCCTTTCCAGGCCACGGCCGGAGATGGGGAAGTTCTCCACGGCCCGCTGCGTCTGCGCCCGGTACAGGGCGGTGGCGGGGACGCGGATGTCACCCATGGTGTCGTGCTCGGTCCGGTACTGCGGCTCCTCGGTCATGGCTCCATCCTGACGGCGCGGCGGCGGGCTGCACGTCGGGACACCCGATAGGCGCCAAAGGAGAGTGAATTTCCTCTACTGTGGCGCGCTCCCGGTCCCCGCACTCGCAGGCATACGAAGCTGCCGGTCCCGGCGTCGGCGACACATCCCGCGACTCAGGGGCGAAGGCAGGTGATGGGCAGGACGTAGACGTCGTCAGGGCGGCGGTAGGCGAAGCCGGTCGCGGTCACGACGGCGAGGAACGTCGGGGGGCCGCCGTGCTGGGAACGGACTGGGCGACTCAGTGCGGCGGGCCAGCTGCCTCGGCAGATCGCTGCCGCCAGGTCCGGCGCCAGCGTCCTGCCCTGTGATGCCTGCACGGTTCAGTGGACAACTCGGCAAGTAACTTGCCGACATGTCGGCAAGTTACTTGCCGAGTTGTCCACTGAACCGTGCAGGCATCACAGGGCAGGACG
>JAVBSR010000014.1:0-4540 GCA_031556715.1 Cellulomonas sp. | reverse complement strand
ACCTGCTCCTGGTAGACGATGAGGCCGTAGGTCGGCTCCAGCACCTCGCGCAGAGGCGCCTCCAACTCGGGGTGGATCGGTTCGATCTTCTGCAGGCTGTTCTTGCGCAGCGCGTAGTTGGTGTGCGAACCCACACCCATGGGACCGGGCCGGTACAGCGCCAGCACCGCGGAGATGTCCTCGAAGTTGTCGGGGCGCATCTGCCGCAGCAGCGCCCGCATCGGCCCGCCGTCGAGCTGGAACACCCCGAGGGTGTCGCCCCGGGCCAGGAGCTCGTAGGTGGCGCCGTCGTCGAGCTCCAGGTGCTCCAGGTCCAGCGCCGGCTTGCCGTTGGCGACGATGTTGACCAGGGCGTCGTCGATGATCGTCAGGTTGCGCAGCCCCAGGAAGTCCATCTTGATCAGTCCGAGCCCCTCGCACGTGGGGTAGTCGAACTGGGTGATGGTCGCGCCGTCCTGGGGGCGCTTCATGATGGGGATGATGTCGACCAGCGGGTCGCACGACATGATGACGCCCGCCGCGTGCACCCCCCACTGACGTTTGAGCCCCTCCAGCCCGCGCGCCGTCTCGACGACCCTCTGGGCCTCCGGGTCGGCGGCCACCACCTGGCGGAACTCCTCGGCCTCCGCGTAGCGGGGGTGCTGGGGGTCTTCGATGCCCGACAGCGGGATGTCCTTGCCCATGACCGCCGGCGGCATGGCCTTGGTCAGCTTCTCCCCCATGGCGAAGGGGAAGCCGAGCACCCGGGACGAGTCCTTGAGGGCCTGCTTGGCCTTGATGGTGCCGTAGGTGACGATCTGGGCCACGCGGTCGTCGCCGTACTTGTCGGTGACGTACCGGATGACCTCGCCGCGCCGACGCTCGTCGAAGTCGACGTCGATGTCCGGCCAGCTGACCCGCTCCGGGTTGAGGAAGCGCTCGAAGATCAGCCCGTGCCGGATCGGGTCGAGCTCGGTGATGCCCATGGCGTACGACACCATCGACCCGGCGGCCGAGCCGCGCCCGGGCCCCACCCGGATGCCCTGCTGCTTGGCCCAGCCGATGAAGTCCGCGACGACGAGGAAGTAGCCGGCGAAACCCAGCGAGGTGATGGTCTCGACCTCGTACTCGGCGCGGGTCCGCACCTCGTCGCTGACCTGGCCCCGGTAGCGGCTGTGCAGGCCCCGTTCCACCTCCTTGACGAACCAGGAGTTCTCGTCCTCGCCGTCCGGCACGGCGTAGCGCGGCATGTAGTTGGCGCCTGAGGGGAAGTCGACCTCGCACTGCTCGGCCACCAGCAGCGTGTTGTCGCAGGCCGACGGCAGCTCGGCCCAGGTGCGGCGCATCGCCGCGGCCGGCTTGACGTAGTAGCCCGACCCGGAGAACGCGAAACGGGAGCCACCCTGCTCGTAGGTCGGCTCATCCAGGGTCGACCCGGACTGCACAGCCAGCAGCGCCTCGTGGGCGTGGGAGTCGGCCTCGTGCGCGTAGTGCAGGTCGTTGGTGGCCAGCAGCGGTGCGCCGATCGCCTCGGCGATGCGCAGCAGGTCCTTGATGACGCGCTGCTCGATGCTCAGACCGTGGTCCATGAGCTCGACGTAGAAGGCGTCGACACCGAAGAGCTCCTGCAGCTCGCCCGCGGCGCGCAGCGCCTCGTCGTACTGGCCCAGGCGCAGCCGGGTCTGCACCTCCCCCGAGGGGCAGCCGGTCGTGGCGATCAGCCCGTCGTGGTAGCGCTCGAGCAGCTCGCGGTCCATGCGGGGCCACTTGCCCATCTGGCCGTCGAGGGACGCCAGGGAGCCAAGCCGGAACAGGTTGTGCATCCCGGCGGTGGTCCGCGACAGCAAGGTCATGTGGGTGTACGAGCCGCTGGCGGAGACGTCGTCGTCCTTCTGCGACAGGTCGCCCCAGCGCACCTTGGTCCGGTCGAAGCGGGAGGTGCCCGGGGTGACGTAGGCCTCCAGGCCGATGATCGGCTTGACGCCCAGGTCGCGGGCGGTCGCCCAGAAGTCGTAGGCGCCGAACAGGTACCCGTGGTCGGTGATGGCCATCGCGGGCTGGCCCAGCCGCTGGGCCTCGCCGAGCATGTCTTTCACCCGGGCCGCACCGTCGAGCATCGAGTAGTCCGAGTGACAGTGCAGGTGGACGAAACCGTCCGACGCTGTGTCCGGAACCGCTGAGTGATCACGAGGTTCGTCGGGCACCGCCATGAGGCGATCTTACTGGCCGAAGCGCGCGGCTCGGCAGCCGGCGACGCGACTCAGGCCTCGCGCAGGGTCTCCAGCGCCCGTGCCAGGTCGTCGGGCGGGTCGCAGGTCAGCTCCAGGCGCTCGCCGGTGCCGGGGTGGGTGAAACCCAGCCGGGCGGCGTGGAGCCACTGCCTGGTCAGGCCCAGGCGCTGGGCCAGCGCCGGGTCGGCACCGTAGGTGAGGTCGCCGACGAGCGGGTGGCGCACCGCGGCCAGGTGCACCCGGATCTGGTGGGTGCGACCGGTCTCGAGGTTCACCTCCAGCAGCGACGCCGACGGCACGGCCTCCAGCAGCCGGTAGTGCGTCACCGACGGTCTGCCGTCGGCCACCACCGCAAACTTCCAGTCGCTGCCCGGGTGGCGGCCGATCGGCGCGTCGATGGTGCCGGAGGTGGGGTCCGGGTGCCCCTGGGCCAGGGCCAGGTACACCTTGTCCACGGTGCGTTCGGCGAACGCCCGTTTCAGGGCCGTGTAGGCACGCTCCGACTTCGCGACGACCATGAGCCCCGAGGTGCCCACGTCCAGCCGGTGCACGACGCCCTGGCGTTCTGCTGGCCCCGACCGGGCTGCCTGCACCCCGGCGGCGGCCAGCCCGCCGACGACCGTCGGCCCTGACCAGCCCGGCGACGGGTGGGCGGCCACCCCCACCGGTTTGTCGATCACCACGACGTCGTCGTCCTCGTGCACCACCCTCAGCCCCGGTACCGACACCGGTTCCACCTCGGGGCCCGCTGCCGGCAGGTCGGGCAGGCTGACCTCCAGCCAGCTGCCGGCCACCAGGCGGTCGGACTTGCCGACGGTGCGTCCGTCCACGGTCACCTGGCCGTCGACGGCGAGCGTGGCGACGCGGGCCCGCGGCAGCCCCAGCAACCGGGCCAGGCCAGCGTCGACGCGCTCACCGGCCAGTCCGTCGGGGACGGGCAGGCTGCGGTCAGCCATCGTCACGGTGATCGGTGCGGGGATCGGCACGGTGCGCGGCCTGGCGACGCACCTCGCGGGTGCCGTCCAGCTGCACGCCTCCCACGACGAGCAGGATCACCAGACCGGCCGCGACGACGATGGCGATGTCCGCCACGTTGCCGATGAACCAGTCCCCGTAGGCGATGAAGTCCACGACGTGCCCGCGCAGCGGCCCCGGCTCGCGGAACAGCCGGTCGCCGAGGTTGCCCAGCGCGCCGCCGAGCAGCAGCCCGAAGGTCACCGCCCAGGCGGTCGAGGTCACACGACGTGCCGTGCGCACCACGACGACCACCACGGCGACCGCGGCCAGGGTCAGCACCCAGGTCATGCTGGTGCCGATGGACAGCGCTGCCCCCGCGTTGCGGGTCAGCTCCAGTCCGAGCAGGTTCCCGACCAGCGACCGTCGCGGGGCGTCGTCCAGCGCGGACAACGCCCACACCTTGGTCAGCTGGTCGACCAGGAGCACGGCCACCGCGACAGCCACGACCATGACGACCTGCCGGGAGACCCGGGGGGTCGTCGGCGGCTCGGCCGCTGGTTCGTCTGGCACGGCGGGGAGTCTACGCGGTCATCGGGGGCGACTGGCATCCCTGCGCGCTGCGGCGAGTCCTGGGGCGGGACCTAGCGGCGCTCTTCGCGCTGCTTGCACTCCACGCACAGCAGCGCCCGCGGGAAGGCCAGCAGCCGTGCCTTGCCGATGGCCTGGCCGCACGACTCGCACACCCCGTAGCTGCCCGCGGAGATCCGTTCCAGGGCGCGCTCGCTCTGCAGCAGCAGGTTGCGGGTGTTGTTCACCAGGGTGAGCTCTTGCTCGCGCTCCAGGGCCGACGAACCCGAGTCGGCCTGGTCGTCGCCGGCACCGTCGCCGGAGTTGCGCAAGAGCTCGGTGAGGTCCGCGTCGGCCGCCTCGAGCTCGGTGGTCATCCGGGCCACCTCGGCCCGCAGGCTGGACGTCAGGTCTTCCACCTCGGCGGGGCTCCAGGGGTCTTCACCCTCACGGACGGGAAAGGTCGCCGTCCTAGGCGCGTCAGACATGGCAGGGCTCCCTCGCTCGAAGTTCCGCGACTGTATGCGGCCTGATCGTGCGGAACAACCCGACACGCACGGTAGTCGCACCCCGACCGTACCCGGCGACGGCCCCCGCGCCGTGGCACGACAAGGTCCCGCCGGGCAGTGACCAGCGCGGCGGGCCCTGTCGGGCGGTGCGACAGGCTGCGGCGCTCCGGTTCGTCGCTCACCGCGACATTGTCGCCGATTCCGTACGGCATCGGGTTCGGTCAAGCCAGGATGATCGGCAGGTCCGACAACTGGACGGGATCGGTGACGACCTCGATGGAGACGATGCGCCCGCCG
>JAVBSR010000096.1:0-6698 GCA_031556715.1 Cellulomonas sp. | reverse complement strand
GGTCGACGGCAGCGGCGGCACAGGGTCGTTGACCTGGGCGATCGCGATGTCCACCGGCGAGGCGCCGGTGAACGGCCGGTGCCCGACCAGCGCCTCGTAGGCGAT
This sequence comes from Cellulomonas sp., assembly GCA_031556715.1. Lineage (GTDB taxonomy): Bacteria > Actinomycetota > Actinomycetes > Actinomycetales > Cellulomonadaceae > Cellulomonas. Next base: position 6,593 of record JAVBSR010000096.1, on the reverse strand, counting down.
GATGCCCAGCGCGTACAGGTCCGACAGCCGCGTGGCGGACTTGCCGACCGCCTGCTCGGGCGACAGGTACTGCGCGGTGCCCATGACCATGCCCGTGGCGGTCATCGGGGTCTGGTTGATCGCCTGGGACACCCCGAAGTCGGTGATCCGCACCCGGCCCGACGGTTCCACCAGCAGGTTGCCTGGTTTGACGTCGCGGTGGACGACCCCCATCTGGTGCGCGTAGTGCAGGCCCCGGGCGGTCTGGGACAGGATCGGCAGCAGCCGTTGCGGGGTCAGCACCCGCTCGTCCTCGAGGATGTCCGACAGCGGCTGCCCCGGCACCAGCTCCATGACCAGGTAGGCCGTCCCGTCGTCCTCGCCGTAGTCGAACAGCGGCGCGATGTTGGGGTGCGACAGGGCCGCGGAGTTGCGCGCCTCGACCCGGAACCGGGCCAGCAGCGTGGACTCGCCCGCGAACTCCGGGCGCAGCGCCTTGACCGCCACCGGGCGGCCCAACGACTCGTCCAGGGCCTCCCAGACCTCGCCCATGCCGCCCACGGCGATCGGGCCGACCATCCGGTACCGCCCGCCGAGCACCACGCCCTCGGTGACCCTCATCGGTTGAGCACCGCCTCGATGACCTGCCTCGCCATCGGCGCTGCGACCTTCCCGCCGGTCGCGGCGTCGTCGCCGGCGGTGCCGCCGTTCTTGACGAACACCGCGACGGCCACCTGGGGGTCGTCGGCCGGGGCGAACCCGGTGTACCAGACGTGCGGCGCCCGGGTGCCGTCCTGGGCCGTGCCGGTCTTGGCGGCCACCCGCACCCCGTCGATCCGGCCGGGCCGGGCGCTGCCCTGCTCGACCACCAGCTCCATCATCGACGTCAGCTCGTCGGCGGTCTGCTGGGAGATCGGCTGGTTGATCTTCTGCGGCTTGGTGGTGCTGATCACCGACAGGTTGGCCGCCCGTACCGTGTCGACGAGGTACGGCCGCATCATCGTGCCGTCGTCGGCGATGGCCGCCGAGACCATCGCCATCTGCAACGGGGTGGCCTGCACGTCGCCCTGGCCGATGGCGCTGCGGGCGGTGGTCGGGGCGTCCAGGTCGCCGGAGGGGAACTGGCTCTTCAGCACCGGCATGGGGATGCGCACCTCGCCCTGCGCCCCGTCGAAGCCGAAGGCCTCCGCCTGGTCGCGCAGCGCGTCGGCACCCAGGTCCATGCCGAGCTGGGCGAACGAGGTGTTGCACGACACCTTGAGCGAGTCGGCCAGCGTGATCTGGTCCGACTGCGGGTTGCAGGCCCCGCCGCCGTAGTTGGTCATCGTCGCCGAGGTCTGCGGCAGCTCCAGCACCCGCGGCCCGTACAGCACCGAGCTCGGGGTGTACTGACCTGACTCCAGCGCCGCGGCAGCGGTGATGAGCTTGAAGGTCGACCCCGGTGCGTAGCGCTCGTTGTACGCCTTGTTCCGCAGCGGGTTGCCGGGCGCTTCCAGCAGGGCGTCGTACGCCGCCTGGGCCTGCGTCGGGTTGTGGTCGGCCAGCGGGTTCGGGTCGAACCCGGGGGTCGAGACCAGGGCGAGGATCTTGCCGGTCGACGGTTCGATCGCGACGATCGCGCCCTCGTTGTCGCCCAGCGCGGCCTGCGCGGCCAGCTGCACCTGAGGCACGATCGTCGTCTCCACGGTGGCGCCCTCAGGCTGCTGACCGGTGACGATGTCCCGCAACCGGGTGAACAGCAGGTGGTCGGAGTCCGACGACAGGTACTCGTCGCCGTACTGCTCCAGGCCCGTGCGTCCGTTGTACCCGAGGAAACCGGTGACCGAGGAGTAGGTGACCGCCGCCGCCGGGTCGTCGGCCGAGTACGTGCGCTGGTAGCCGAAGGGGTCGTCGACCGGCACCGACGCGGCCACCGCCACCCCGCCCACGACGATCGACCCGCGGGCGTCGCCCAGCAGCCGGTACAGGGTGCGGGTGTTGCGCGAGTCGGCGTTGAGGCGGTCCGCCTGGAAGAACTGCACCCAGGTGACCGAACCCATCAGCGCCAGGCACATCACCAGAGCGACAGAGGCAAGCCTGCGCAACGCGGTGTTCACCGGCCCACCCCCGGAACGACCTCGGTCGCCCCTTCGGACGGCGGCGGCACCGCGGCACCAGGCACGTCGGCACCAGGCCCGCCGGCCGAGCCCGACACGACGATCGCCGACTCGTCGCTGGGCCGAGACAGCACCGGCGTACCACCGGCCGGGGTCGGCACCACCGGCACCGCCGAGGTCGGACGGCGCGCGTCGTCAGAGATCCGCAGCAGCAGCGCCACGACCAGCCAGTTGCCCAGCAGCGAGGTCCCCCCGTAGGCGAGGAACGGCGCCGTCAGACCGGTCAGCGGGATCAGCCGGGTCACCCCGCCGACCACCACGAACGCCTGCACGACGATGAGGAACGACAACCCGCCCGCCAGCAGCGTGCCGAACCCGGCCCGCACCCCGATAGCGGTCCGCATGCCACGCTGGACGAGGATCATGAGCAGCGCCAGCACGGCGACCAGCCCCGTCAGGCCCAGCTCCTCGCCCAACGACGCGACGATGAAGTCAGACTCGGCGTAGGAGACCAGGTCGGGACGCCCCTGACCCCACCCGGTACCGAACAGGCCCCCGGAGGCCATGCCGAACAGGCCCCGGACCAGCTGGCCCGACCCGTAGCCGTACCCGGACCCCTTCTGCGGGTCGTACACCTCCTGGTCCAGGGCGTGCAACCAGATGGTGAACCGGAGGCCGACGTGCGAGAACGCCTTCGCCGCCGCCCACGCGCCCACAGCGAGCAGGGCCAGACCCAGCAGCACCCAGCTGACCCGCTCGGTGGCCAGGTACAGCATGGCGATGAACAGCCCGAACAGCAGCAGGGAGGTCCCCAGGTCTTTCTGCACCACGAGGACCACCATGGTGACGGCCCAGACCACGAGGATCGGCCCGAGGTCGCGCGCCCGCGGCAGCTTCATGCCCAGCACGGTCCGACCCGCCAGCGCCAGGGTGTCCCGGTTGGTCACCAGGTAGCCCGCGAAGAACACCGCCAGGGCGATCTTCGCGAACTCGCCCGGCTGGAGCGACGCCGGGCCGATGCCGACCCAGATCCGGGCGCCGTTGATCTCCTTGCCGATACCCGGCACCATCGGCATCATCAGCAGCACCAGTGCCACGAGCATCGCCGTGTAGCTGTACCGGCGCAGCGTGCGGTGGTCGCGCAGCACCACGAGCACGACCATGGCCAGGACCATCGCCAGCGCCGACCACATCAGCTGCTTGTCAGCGAAGCCGTGCTGAGACCGGCCCCGGGCCTCGTAGGCCAGGTCCATCCGGTAGATCATCGCCAGACCGATGCCGTTGAGCGCCACGACGGTCGGCAAGATCACCGGGTCCGCGTACGGTGCCCGCCAGCGCACGACCAGGTGCGCCCCCACCGCCAGCACCGTCATGCCCAGGCCGTAGCGCACGACGTTCGCCGGGGCCGAACCCTCGACGCCGATCCCCACCAGGGCGTACGCCGAGATCGCGACGACCAGTGCCATGACGAGCAGGATCAGCTCGACCCCACGGCCCGACTGGACCCGGGTCGGAGCGACCGTCGCCATCAGGCACCGTCCGGGGGTGCGTCCGACACCCCGTCGGTCGGCTGGTCAGCGGGCTGGTCGGCCGGAGTCGGCGACGGGCTCGGGGCGGGCCGGACCTCGGCCTTGAGGTCCTCGACCTGCGAACGGGCCTCCTCCAGGTCACCGGCGTGGATCGTGGCGTCGACCCGGTCTCGCAGGTACGGCGGCAGGTCGGCAGCGTCGATCCCCGTGCGCTCCACGACGTGCGACAGCCGCACCGGCCCCAGCGCCGCGTCCACCCCGCGGGAGATCGTGACCTCACCGTCGTCCACCCCGACGAAGTACTGCATCTGGGTCACCCAGTAGCCACCCACCAGCGCCGCGGCCACCACGACCAGCGCCACCAGCCACACCGCCAGCAGCGCGCCGCGACGACGGCGCGGCTCGATGTCCTCGTCGGCGTCGACGAAGTCGTCGGCACGCGCCGGACGGGCACCGGCCACCAGCGCACCAGCCCGGGCCGCCGGGCCGTCCGCCGCCGAGGTCGGGGCGTTGCGGGAGGTCGCAGCCGCGCCGACGACCTGCGGCCGGCCGGTCGGCTGGGTGCCGTCGGGCAGCGCGTCCAGGTCCACCACGTCGGCGACGATGACGGTGACGTTGTCCCCACCCCCGGCGCGCAGCGCCAGCTGGAGCAGCCGGTCGACGCACGTGTCCGGGTCGGGCGTGGCCCGCAGCGTCTCGGCGATCGTGTCGACCGACACGAACCCCGACAGCCCGTCCGAGCACAGCAACCACCGGTCGCCGGGCCGCGCCTCGCGCATCGACAGGTCCGGCGACAGCGCCAGGTCGAAGTCGCCCAGCACCCGCATGACCACCGACCGCTGCGGATGGTGGATGGCCTCCTCCGCGGTGATCTTGCCGGTGTCCACCAGGTGCTGGACGAACGTGTGGTCCGTCGTCACCTGCGTCAGCTCGCTGTCGCGCAGCAGGTACCCCCGGGAGTCGCCCAGGTGCACCATCGCCAGCTTGTTGCCGGTCCGCAGGATCGCGGTCACCGTGGTGCCCATCCCCGCCAGCTCCGGGTCAGCCTTGACCCGGGCCAGGATCTCTTCCTTCGCAGCCACCAGGGCCTGCGACAGGGCGTCCAGCGCCTCGTCCGAGCCGTGCGCCTCGTCGTCCAGCGGGGCCAGCGCCGCCACCGTCACCGACGACGCCACGTCCCCGCCGGCGTGCCCGCCCATCCCGTCGGCGACCACCAGCAGGTGCGCCCCCGCATAGCCGGAGTCCTGGTTGTTCGCCCGGACCAGACCGATGTCCGACCTGGCGGCGTAGCGCAGCGCGATGTCCACGACGGGTTACCTACCCAGCTCCATGACGTTCTGACCGATACGCACAGCCGTACCCATAGGGACCCGCATCGGGGCCTGCACCCGGTACTCGCCCAGGTACGTCCCGTTCGTCGACCCCAGGTCTTCCACGAACCACTCCTCACCCTGCGGGTACAGCCGGGCGTGCCGCGACGACGAGTAGTCGTCGTCCAGCACCAGCGTGCAGCCCGGCGCCCGACCCAGGAGCACCGGTGCCGCCCCCAGCGGGATGATCGTGCCCCGCAGCGGGCCCTCGGTGACCACCAGCCGCGTCGGACCGCCCCGCCGCGGCGCCGGACCACCCGCAGGGCCCGGAGCGCCGCCCTTGCCCGCCTGCCGCCGTCGCGCCACGATCCGGGTGCCGTACAGGTCCCGGCGCAGCACCGCGACCGCCGAGAGCACCATCAACCACAGCAGCGCCAGATAGCCCAGCCGCAGCAGACCGACCGTGAGCTCGCTCATCCGTCCTGATCAGACTCTCCGCCGGTCCAGAACAGGATCCTGGTCCGCCCGATGGTGATGGTGTTGCCGTCCAGCAGCGTCGCAGCCTGGACCTTGTTGCCCTCAACGTACATGCCGTTGGTCGACCCCATGTCCGATGCGACCACGCCGTTCGGGGTGACTTTGATCTCCAGGTGCCGACGGGACACACCCGGGTCGTCCACGATGATGTCCGCCTCCGAACCACGGCCGATCACCGTCACCGGGCCGGTCAGCAGATACCGCTGCCCGTCGATGTCGATGAGCGGGTGCCTCGTCGACGGCGGGGTCGAGGTAGCCGGCGCCACCGCCCCGCGAACCGATGCACTGGTCACGCTGAACCTCCCAGTCTCCATAGCGGGATCCTCGCTGAACCGGACCGTGACCGGCCCGACGAACGCGTAGCGTTGACTCGCTGCGTACTCGGTGACCTGCGTCGCGAACTCGTCCGCCAGAGTCTCCGCCCCCCACTGCTCCAGCCGGTCGAAGTCCGCCGTCGACAGCTCGATCGTGAACTCGTTGGGCGCCACCGTCCGGTCCCGGTCCAGCGGCTCCGCCCGGTCGTCGATCTCCCGCCGCAGAGCACTGACCAGCTGCACCGGCTTCAGCTCCGACCGGAACACCTTGGAGAAGGCCGTGTTGACGGCCCGCTCGACCGAGTTCTCGAACGACTCGAGCAGCCCCACCGCACCCTCCGTCCATCGTCGTCGACCCGCCTGGAGCGAGCCTGCCAGAACCGTGCCAGACCGGTGCCAGCCTCGTGCCACGCACCGTCCACGCCCACCGTAACCGCCGGGCCGCACCTGATCGTATCCGCGTCCGCGCCCCGATGGGACCCAATCGAGTCGGCGACAGCACACCACCAGCCCTCGGACGTGCTAGCCTTTCTGCTCGCACGCGTGAGTGGCGAAATGGCAGACGCGCTGGCTTCAGGTGCCAGTGCCCGCAAGGGCGTGCGGGTTCAAGTCCCGCCTCACGCACCAGTCCCTGGGCCCCCGTGCTCGCCGATGGCGAGCCGGGGGTCTGGTGCTACCACTCTGGGGGCGCAGCCCCCAGACCCCGCACCGGGGGGTGACCCCCGGACCCCCTCTCGGCCAGTGCCTGGCCTTCGTGTCCGACCTCCGGGACGCCGCCGGCACCGCAGCCGAGCACGGCCCACACCAGCTCACTCGCCGATTCGATAC
>JAVBSR010000023.1:0-10473 GCA_031556715.1 Cellulomonas sp. | reverse complement strand
CGTCGCCGGAGTTCAGCAGGCCCTTGAGCACCACCCAGCGGTCCGACACGTTGCGGTCCTGCGCCAGGTAGATCCAGCCCAGCCCGCCGTGCGCCAGGCAGCCGACCACCTGGTACTGGCCGCCGACCAGGTCACCGGGGGACAGGGTGGGCCTGAAGTCGAACCGGGTGCCGCACGTCGGGCAGAACCCGTCGGTGCGGCCGGGCTCGCCGTCATGACCCTGGCCCACCCTGCTGCCGCACGACGAACAGACCCGTTTGCGTTCCGGCACCACCGGGTCGGCCATCACCGCGGTCAACGGGTCGACCAGCGGGGTGGGCGGCACCGTGGTCAGGCCGGCCCCCATGCGCTGGCCCCGCAGCCGGGTCGAGGACGTGCCCAGCCGGCGGGTACGGCCGGTGCCGATCCGGGCCGAGCCCAGCGCCTGGGAGGCCAGCCGGGACGAGCTGGTGCGGGTGGTGCGGGCACCCCCCACGCTGGACGACCCGGCGCTGGATGACGCCTCCTGGGCTGGTGGCGCCGAACCCGCGGGAGAACCGCAGACGTTGCAGTACCCGTCCTCGATGCTCCCGGTGCAGCCGGGCATCAGGCAGCGGACCTTCGGGGCGTTCACGGACAGCTCCTCGTCTCCGGTGCGGTCATGATGCGGCTCCTCCGGGTGCCGTGGAGCGGGTCGGGGTCGACACCGGACGAGGCAGCGTCCGGGTGACCAGCTCGTACTGTTCCACCAGGGCGGCGGCCAGGGACAGGTCGCACGGGGCGGCCTCGACGGTGGTGGTCGCCTCGTCCCAGGCGGCACGGGCGGTCGCAGTCTCGGCCCGGCCGTTGCCCTGTCCGCGCTCGTGCGCGGTGCGCAGGGCGTAGCGCAGCGCAGCCCGCTGGCGCAGCGGGGCGCTGAACACCTCTCGGGCCTGTGCCAGAGCCTGCTCGACCCGGCCCAGGCGGTGCAGGTACGCCTCCAGCTCGGTGCGGTCGGTCGGCGGGTCGCCCAGCCGTGCGACGTCGGGCACGGCGAGCCGAGGCGGGTCCGCGATCTCGGCCCGGACACGCTCGGCCAGCTCGTGCACCGCCGGGGCGCTGTTGGCCAGGGCCGTGCGCAGCCGCTGCGCCCGGTCCCGGTCGCGCTCCAGCTGCTGACGGGCAGCCACGGCGACGATGAGGTCGCGTTCGGCGCGTGCCACGTCGGTCTCCAGCTCGGCGAGCCGTCCGGCCACGTCGGCGCCCCGGTCGGCCTGGGAGGCCACCAGACCCAGACGGCCGACCAGGTCAGCCACCCGGGCCTCCTCGGCCGGCGTCTCGGCCAGGTCCTCGCAGCGCACCAGGCCTTCTCGCAGGATCCGGCGGCGGCGGAGCAGGTCGGAGGCGTCAGGGTCGTGCCGCAGCCGGTCGCGCAACGACATGCTCAGCGCGTCGCACAGCCGGACGGCCTCCAGCAACGACAGGGTGCCCGCCCCCGTCCCGGTGTCCAGCCGTCCCCAGATCAGCCCGGTCATCTGCTCGCGCTCCACCGGACCGACCCGTCCGGAGTCCCACACCTGGTGCAGCTCGTCGCCCCGCGAGCGGGCCGCCTGCCACAGGCCCATCGCCAGCACCAGGTCGTCGCGCAGGGCCAGCTCGGCCGGGGTCCACGGCTCGGGGTCGAGGGAGTCCGGGTCCAGCTGGTCCAGCTCGGTGCGACGGTCGCGCAGCCAGGCATCCAGGTCGGTGAGGAACGTCAGCAGGGCAGGCGCCTCGGCAGCGCGGCCGAGACTCCCCGGAGCGGTCAGCGACCTCGTCGGCGGTGCGGTCTGCGGGGTCATCGGCCGTAGACCGCCTGCGGAGGAGCAGGAGCCGGCCCGAGCACCGACAGCCAGCGGTCGTACGACGCGGTCCACCGGCCGTCGGCCTTGACCTGCTCCAGCACGCCGTTGACGTAGGCAGCCAGGTCGGTGCGGTCGCTGGCCACGCCCAGACCGTACGGCTCGTCGCTGGTGGGATCGCCGACCACCTTGGCATACGGGTCCTGGGCGGCCAGCCCGGCCAGGATCGTGTCGTCACCGGTGATCGCATCCACCTTGCCCTGCTGGAACAGCGCCAGGCAGCCGGTGTGCGTGTCGGCCGGGACCGGCTCGACGTCAGGGTAGTCCCGCTCCAGCTGGGCCATGGTGGTGGTACCCGCCGGGGCGCAGACCCGGGTGCCCTGAGGCAGCGTGCCCAGGCCGGTCGCCGACGAGTCGGAGGTGACCAGCACCTTCTGCCCGGCGTGGTAGTACTCGGCGGAGAAGGCGATCTGCTCCCAGCGGGCGCAGTTCATGGTGAAGGCCCGGGCCACCAGGTCGACCTCGTGGTCGGTGAGCACCGGCACACGCTGGGCCGAGGTGATGACACGCAGCTGCAGGTGGCCCGGCTCGCCGAAGATCGCCTCGGCGACGTAGCCGGCCATGTCGATGTCGAAGCCCTCGATCTGGCCGCTGACCGGGTTGCGCGCACCCATGAGGTAGGTGTCGGCGGAGACGGCGACGACGAGGGCACCGCGGTCCCGGATGGCCTGCACGCTCGGGCCCGGAGTGGTGGTCGGGGCGTACGACTGCACCGGGTTGCACTCCGGCGGGGCCGGTGGCGTGGTGCTGGTGCCCGTGGGTGAGACCGTCGGCGCCGGCAGCAGGTCCAGGTCGTCCGCGCCGGTCGAGGCCGCGCACCCGGCCAGCAGCAGAAGCCCGGCCAGCCCGGCCGTCAGCGGTCGGAACGTGGCTCGCAGCGTGCCGCGGCGGTTCATCGGTACTCCTCTCGACGCTTGGCCGTGCCGAGCCAGGCCAGGACCGCAGCCACCAGGCACGCGACCGCGGCGACCCAGCTGACCAGCGTCGCGGTCGACCGGGCCGAGTCCAGGCCGTCTGTCGTCTCGGCGTGAAGACCCTCCGCCTGGGCGGTGGCCGCGGTGGTGAAGTCGGTGAAGTCGGAGCGGGCGGAGCCCGGGTCCTGGCTCAGGGCCATGGCCACCGCGCCGTCCCAGTCGCCGGCATCATCGGCGTTGCGGATGGCCTGGTGGTCGCCCATCCAGGTGTCGAAGAGGTCGACCGGGTCACCCAGTGCCTGGTCGTAGCCGTCGGGGTACCTGTGGGCGTCGTCGATCCGGCCCAGCTGGTGCTGGGCCTCGTCGGTCGCAGTGACGAAAGCGGCCTCGTAGGCACTGCCGGAACCATGCTTGATCAGGGTCAACGACTCCAGCGCCTGGGCGTCGTAGGCCTGCGACACCGCCTGGGAGGAGGCCAGCGTCGCCCGGTACGGCCCGGTACGCACGTCGTGCGCCTGGCCGGCGACGCCCAGCAGGCCCAGTCCCGCCAGCAGCGCGACCAGCACCAGGACCGACGCCCCGGCGAGCCCAGAGTTGACGACCCGGTGGGTGCGTCGTGCGTCCCAGACCTGCGCGGACACGAGGATGCCCAGCCCGACCAGCACCACCAGCAGCAACCACGGCGCGTCGGCCACCTGGTCGAAGCTCTCGGCCGCGTCGTCAGCCCCGGAGGCCACCAGCGCGTCGAGCTGGGGCAGCAGCGTGCTGCGCAGCTCGGCGGAGGCCTGGTCGAGGTAGGCGATGCCGACCGGCAGGCCCTGGCGGTTGGCGGTCCGGGCCTGCTCCACCAGTCCCGTGTAGGTCGTCAGCGCCGCGGTGGCCCGGGCGACCCGGTCGGTGTCGGCCTTGTCGGGGAAGTCGAGCCGTGCCAGCCCCTGGGCGGCATGGTCGACGAGGTCCTCGTACTGCGCTCGCGAGCCGGCCGGCTCCAGGCCGCCGACGAGGAAGCCGTTGGTCGCCAGGGCGTCGGCCGCCACCATGTCGTTGCGCACCTGCTGAGCGGCCAGCAACCGGTCGGCGCTGGTCGACGCCGCGCCGAGCGCGTCCGCCTGGCTCTGGCCTGCCTGCCAGCCGAAGAAGCCTGTCGTCAGCGCCACGACGACGGTCAGCACCCCGACCAGCCGCAGCAGGGTCGGGGTGGGCAGCGTCATGCCGCGGGGGCGGTGCGCGGCAGGGGTCGGGCGCGTCGCGCCCGGCTGGCCTGCGACGCCGCCGACCGGTGCCGACCGCGGTGCGGGAGGCGGCACCGCTGCGGTCTGGGTCATCGGGGAGCTCCGTCCTGGTTCGAGGTCGGGTCGTCGGCTGACGGGCCGAGCGTCGGGTCGCCGTCGTCCGGCGCGGGCCAGGCGACCGGCTCGGGGGTGGTCTCGCTGAGGTCCTCGGGCAGCAGGGTGCGCAGCTGGTCCACCGTGGGTTCGGGCACGTCGCGCAGCCGCCAGGCGTGCCGGGCGACCGCGGCGTCCAGCATGTTGCGCACCCACCGGGCGTTGCCGAACCCGGTGTCGCGGGGCTCGGCCGCCACCAGGTGCTCCAGGCGTTCCAGGCACGGCTCCGTGGCGACGAAGTCAGCCTTGGCGACCATCTGCTCGAAGATCTCGCGCAGCTGGGCGTCGGTGTAGTCCTCGAAGTGGATGGTCGTGGCGAAACGGGACTCCAGCCCAGGGTTGGTCTCGATGAACTCTGCCATCGGACCGGGGTAGCCCGCGACGATGACGACGAGGTCGTCGCGGTGGTCTTCCATGCCCTTGACCAGGGTGTTCACCGCTTCCATGCCGAACTGGTCAGCCCCGCCCAGCGCCCCGCCGGAGGTCAGCGCGTAGGCCTCGTCGACGAACAGCACCCCGCCCAGCGCCTTGGTGACCGTCTCGGCGGTCTTGATGGCGGTCTGCCCGACGTACCCGGCGACCAGCCCGGACCGGTCCACCTCGGTCAGGTGACCCTTGCTGAGCAGCCCCAGGGACCGGTAGATGGCGGCCACCAGCCGTGCCACCGTCGTCTTGCCGGTGCCCGGGTTGCCGACGAACACCAGGTGCCGGGTCAGCGTCGCCTTCGACAGCCCCGCCTGCTCGCGCAGCTGGTCGACGCGCAGCAGCGCGGTCTGCCGGTGGATCTCCGTCTTCACCCGGTCCAGGCCGATCAGGGCGTCGAGCTCGGCCAGCAGCTCGGTCAGCGGCCGGGGCGGATCCTCGTCGGCCGGGCTCCCGGTCCCGGCCGGCTGGTCGGCCGTCTCGGTCGGGGCGGCCTGGTCGGCCTGACCCGTCGGGGGAGCGGGGTCGGCCGAGCCGCCGCGAGGCGCGTCGGTGCCGTGAAGCGGGTCGGTGCCGCGCAGCGAGTCGATGCTGCGCAGCGAGTCGATGATGGCTGCGACGCTGGGCACGCTTCCCAGGTCCGGTGCCCGTGACGACGACAGGTCCAGGCTCAGGGCGTCCAGGTCGAAGGTCGGTAGGGGTTCGGGCAGGCCCGTCGTGCCCGGCCCGGAGGACGTGAGGGACGGGACGGTCGACGGCGACGCCGGTGCGGTTCCGCCGGTCGACCCGGCGGAGCGCTGCACGGCCGCGGTCAGTCCCGCCCGGCTCGCGACGTGCGGTCCGGGAGAGCCCAGCACCGCGGCGGTCTGGGCCACCTCGGCCAGCGCCGCCCCGTAGGCGGACGCCTGCGGATGGTGGGCGGCGACCAGCGTCGCCAGCAGGTCGGTGGGGCCGGTCCGCCAGCGTCGGCCGGCCGACGCCGCCTCGAAGAAGGCCTCGGTGGCCTGGCCGTCTCGTCCGAACGTCGCCGACCACTGCGCCGGCGCCCCGGGCGACGACTCGGCCACGGCGGCGGCCAGCAGCTCACCCTCCTCGCGGCAGGCGGGCTCGGTCAGCCCAGCGGCCCGGCCCGTCGCGGCCAGCCGGTCCACGGCCACGGCCAGTGCCTGGTCGGCGCTCATCGGGCATCGCCCCCGGGCAGGTTCAGCGACGACGACGCGCCGAACTTCTCTGCGAGGAACGCCCCGTGGACGATCAGCGCCTGGGCGTCGTGCCGGGAGACGGCGTCGGAGATCTGCTGGAGGGTCGTGCCGAGCAGGTCCAGCTGGTCCACGAGCAGCATCAACGACGTCTTTCCCCGGGACACCTCGCGGGTGTCGGCGAAGTCGCGGGGCAGCCGCAGGTAGGCGTCCACCGCCTCGGGCAGGTAGCTGGTGGCCGTGGCCACCACGGTGTGCGCCTGCTGCGACCCGCCTCCGAGCCGGTCCAGCCGGGGCACCATGTCGGTGACGACCCCGGTGATCCGGTGCACCCGCGCGACCACCAGCGGCGGCACCCGCCCCTCGATCCGGCGTTCCACCGCCGTGACCGCGTCGAGCATCTGCGTCCCGGTCGGCGGCGCCGGAAGATCCGGCTCCGAGGCTGCCGTCGGGCCACGGTCCCGGCGCGAACCGAACCAGCCCATGTTCAGCACCCGCGCCGGTCGGCGCGCGGCAGGTCTGTGGTCAGCATCGGTCCTCAGGCGCTCGGCAGGTCGAGCGAGACCGTCGACGGCTGGGCGTCGGCCAGCGCGCTCACGTCACGCCGGGAACGGTCCAGGTACTCCTTGGCCTTGGTGGTCTCGGTCTCCAGGGTGCCGATGGTGGCGGCCATGGAGTCCAGGGCCTGGATCTTGAAGGTCGAGATCGAGTCCATGGTGGCGTAGATGTTCGCGAACGCGGCCTGCAGCTGGGGCAGGCCGATGGTGGAGGCCGCCGCCTGGCTCTGGATCTTCGCGGAGTTGTCGGCCAGCATCTTCGAGGTGGACTCGATGAGGCTGCTCGTCGTGTCGTTGAGCGCGGTGATCTGGTCCAGCACCAGCTTCTGGTTGACCAGCGCCTGGGCGACGATGACGGCGGTGCGCAGCGCCGAGATCGTCGTGGTCGTCGCCCGGTCCACACCCTTGATGAGCTCGAGGTTGTTCTTGATGATGATGTCCATCGCCAGGTAGCCCTGGATGGACACGGCCAGCTGGGTGAGCAGGTCCTGGTGCTTCTGCCGGACGTAGAACAGCACGTCCTCGCGCAGCGCCCGGGCCGTGTCAGGGTCGGTGGCCTCGATCTCGGCGACCTTCGCCGACAGCCTGGTGTCCAGCCGTTCCGCCAGGTAGATGTACTGGTTGAGCCGGGCCATCGTGTCCCAGAGGTTCTGCCGCTCCAGGGTGAGGGCGGCGTTGTCCTTGCGCAGCTCGTCCTGGCCGGAGTACAGGGCGTTGAGGATGGCGTTGATCTGCTTCTGCGACGACTCGTACCGGCGGAAGTAGTCGGTCACCTTGTTGCCGAAGGGCAGGAGCTTGAGGAACTTCGTGCCGGCCGACTGCTCGCCCGGGTCGAGGTCCTCGACGGTGCGCCGCAGCTCGAGCAACGACTTGGAGACCGACGAGCCCTCGGAGATCCCGCCCTCCCGCAGCTCTTTGACCGGGCGCTCCAGCATCTGGTTCGACACGTCGGAGGCTGCCCGGATCTCCTTGTCACCCATACGGCGCACCGCGTCGGCCTGGGCGGCGAACTGCGGCGACTTCGCGTCGGTGCCCAGCAGCGCCGCCAGGAACTGGTCGGCCTTGGCCTCCAGGTCCGGGACCAGCGCCGGGTCGACCTTGGGGGCCAACTTCGGGGCCTGGGTGGCCGCCACGACCGGGACCGGTCCGGGAGCCGTCAGCGCCAGCGCCTCGGCCGCCACGGGCGGTTCCAACGGTGCCATCTCGGTCATGTCAGTCCTTCGGCTGGGGTGGTGTCCCGCACACCGACCACGGTGCTGGTCTACGGGGGGTCTGGACGTGTGGTGCCAAATCTACGACAGGTCAGGCTCGTCGCGGGCCCGCTCGCGGGGACGGTCTCCTACGCTGGCCACCATGACCGACACCGTGCACACCGGGTACGAGGACCTGCTGCGGCTGGTCACGACCGCCGGCACGCGCAAGGCCGACCGCACCGGCACGGGCACCCGGTCGGTGTTCGGCCACCAGCTGCGCTACGACCTGTCCGCAGGGTTTCCCCTGGTCACGACCAAACGGGTGCACCTGAAGTCCGTGGTCTACGAGCTGCTGTGGTTCCTGCGGGGGGACTCCAACGTCGGCTGGCTGCACGACCACGGGGTGACCATCTGGGACGAGTGGGCCGACGCGGACGGCGAGCTCGGGCCCGTCTACGGCGTGCAGTGGAGATCCTGGCCGGCGCCTGACGGCCGTTCGATCGACCAGATCACCACGCTGGTCGAGGGCCTGCGGGCCGACCCGGACTCGCGCCGCCACCTGGTCTCGGCCTGGAACGTGGCAGCGCTGGACCAGATGGCGCTCGCCCCGTGCCACGCCTTCTTCCAGGTGTACGTCGCCGCCGGGCGGCTGTCGTTGCAGGTGTACCAGCGCAGCGCCGACCTGTTCCTCGGGGTGCCGTTCAACATCGCGTCCTACGCGCTGCTCACCCACATGCTGGCGCAGCAGACCGGGTGCGAGGCCGGCGACCTGGTGTGGACCGGCGGGGACTGCCACGTCTACGACAACCACACCGCGCAGGTGGCCGAACAGCTGTCCCGCGAGCCGTACCCGTTCCCGACGCTCCGGCTGCGGCCGGCACCGTCCGTCGTCGACTACACCTACGAGGACGTCGAGGTCGTCGGCTACCGCCACCACCCGGCGATCAAGGCCCCGGTCGCGGTGTGAGGCCCGCCTGCGGAACCTGCCTGATCGTGCCGCCCGTCGTCGCCCGAGGGTGGCTTTTGGCCTAGGACGCCGCCGGTCACGGCCGTGCCGGGCCTGTCCGTGATGTCCTGATGGCCCGAATGGTCCTCCGAGGGGCGCTGGTGATGGTTAGATGCCGGTCGTACCTCTCAACCGGACACCGAGGTTTCCACCATGACATGGTTCATCGTCCAGTCGCTCATCACCCTCGTCCTGGCCTTCGCGCTCGGGGTCGTCGTCGGCTGGCTCATCTGGGCCCGGCGTCGCCCCGCCGACACGGGCCGCGCCGCCGAGCTGGCCGCCGCCAAGGAGAAGCTGGCCGCCTGCACCTGCGACGCCGGTGCCGCGCCTGCCGCTGACGGAGCCGATGTCGACCTCGATCCCGAAGGCGACCTGAGCGCCGACGCCGACCTGGACGGCGCTGCTGACGCCGACCTGGACAGTGACGCCGACGCCGACCTGGAGGTCGACGCCGAGGCTGAGCTCACGTCGCAGGACGACGCCGCCGAGCTGGCTGCGGCGACCGACGACGCCGAAGAGCTGGTCGCGACCTACGAGGCGCTGGAAGAGATCGACGTGGACCTCGACAGCCCGACCGTCTCGGCCGACGGCGCGGTCGAGTCCGACGCCGACGACATGGCCGCGCTCGCCCTGGCGGTCGGTGCCCTGACCGAGAGCGCCGACGACCACGACCCGGACGACATCGAGCGGATCGAGGGCATCGGCCCGAAGATCGGCAAGGCCCTGCGCGGCGCTGGGCTGGACACCTACGCCGCCATCGCCGACGCCTCGCTGGAGTCGCTGCGCGAGGCCATCAAGGCGGGCGGCGTGAAGTTCGCGCCGAGCGTCGAGAGCTGGTCGAGCCAGGCCCGTCTGCTGGCCGACGGTGACGAGGCCGGGTTCAAGGCCCTCACCGGACGGCTGGTAGCCGGCCGGGTCAAGGACTGAAGCGCCATGGCTGGACACGACGAGAAGCGGTTTCCCACCTGGGCGCCCTGGGCGGCCGGGCTGGTCGGCGGCGGCCTGCTGGTCGGTGCGCAGCTGTCGCTGGTCAGGTCGCACGTCGAGGACGACCTGACGACCAGGGCGAAAGACCTGCTGACCCAGCTCGAGAAGGACGACCCCGAGGCCTACGCCGGGTACGGCGGCTTCGACGTGACCTTCCACGGTCGTGACGGTGTGGTGTCGGGCGTGCCGGCCGGGGGAGCCAGCCCGGCCAGCGCCGGCCACGGCGTGGACGAGACCCTGGTCAAGCTCCACCTCGGCAAGCTCGAGGGGGTCCGCACCGTCACGGTGAAGACCCTGCCCGTGCCGGGCGAGGAGGAGACCGACGAGGCCACCGACACCGCCTCGGACGGCGTCACCGCGGAGCCCACAGCGGCAGGACCCACGGCCGGGGAGTCCAGCGCGCCGGCCACCGCCGAACCGACGACACCTCCGAAGCCCACGGCCGCGCCGACCCCCACGGCCGCGCCGACCCCCTCGCCGACCACGTCTGACGGTGTCGCGGCGCAGGTCGCCCAGCTGCCGCAGATCCCGTTCGTCAGCGGGACGGCGCGGTGGGAGGACAGCGGCAACGCCATCCTGGCGCAGATGGCCAGGGCCATCCGCAACGGACCGGCCGACGCCACCTACGAGATCCAGGGCCACACCGACGCGACCGGCGACCCGGACGCGAACCTGACCCTGAGCCAGCGTCGCGCCGACGCGGTCCGTGACGAGCTGATCAACCGGGCCGTGCCCGCCGGACGCCTCACCGCGGTCGGCTACGGCCAGACCAAGCCGCTCGTCAGCCCTGAGAAGACCGACGACGACCGGGCGGCCAACCGCCGGGTGGTCCTGGTGGTCACCGGCGGCTGACCAGAGGTCCTGCCGTGGCGGGGGCCGGCAGCCAGGCCGGGCCCGCCCGGGCGGCCCCGGGGGGGGGCGGGGGGGGGGGGGGGGGGGGGTGGGGGGCT
>JAVBSR010000034.1:0-4845 GCA_031556715.1 Cellulomonas sp. | reverse complement strand
GGTCGCGATCATCTCGTCCCCCCCGGCCAGCGAGCCCCACCCGGCAGGGGGGCCGCCCTTGTCGACCTCTCCCCCGTCCAGGTAGACCAGGCCCGGCTCCCGGGCGGCGGCCGCCGCCCGGTCGACGCGGTGGGGCAGCGTCTCGGCGGGCAGGTAGGTCCCGCCGCGCAGGACCGCCCGGGTCAGCCCGGACCCGTCGAACCTCTGGGGGCCGACCGACCGCACCGGGATGCCAGCGGCGACCAGCCGTTCGAACCAGGTGGGCTGGCGCTGCCACTGCTCGGCCTCGGGCAGGTCGGTCCAGGACACCAGGTTCGCCAGGCCGCCGGTGGCCGGGTTGCGCACCGTGTAGCCGAGCATCGCGGTCGACCCTGGGGATGCGCCGGTCCCGAAGGTGCCCAAGGCTGTCGCTGTGGTGGACGGGAAGGTGCTGCTCAGCGCCGACGACCCGGGCAGCAGCTGCCGCAGGAACGGGGCGTGCCCGCTGCGTTCGGCCAGGTTGGTCCGGCCCAGGCCGTCCACCAGCACGACGACCGCCCGGTCCACGCGCGGAAGGCCGAGCCGGGACCGGGCGTCGACGGCCTGCGGGTCGTCCAGACCGAGCGCACCACCGACCCCGGCGAGCACGTCGCCGAGGCCCGGCGACGCCAGCGGCCAGACCAGTCCGACCCGGGCGCAGGCAGCCAACCCAGCAGGCACGGCTAGTCCCGCCCCGGGGCGACCGAGGCCGTGGCCTGCGACAGCCGACGGGCGAACTGCACGGCGGCACGCACCGCGTCGGACCCCTCGGCGGCAGCGCTGACCCGCACCGCCACGTCGTCGCCGGTGATCGACCCGGTCAGACCGTGGTCGGCGGTGCAGTGCGGGTCCTCGCAGGCGGCTGGCTCGAGGTCGACCTGGCTGACCGCTCCCCAGCCGATGGCCAGGGTCAGCTCCGACGGGCGGGTGCGACCTGGGCGGTAGCGGGCCGGGTCGGAGACCACGTGGGTCAGGCCGACGGACCGCACCCGCGACAGCGGCACCGCCTCGGTGGTGGCCGCGGCCGAGGCCGACGGGTGCTCGGAGTCGGCCGGCAGGTCGTCGACGTGCGCGACGATCAGCCGAGACGCGGTGAGCACCATCACCGTGACGTGGCGGCGCAGCGCCACGTCGTCCAGGGTGGTCTCTGGCAGCACCAGGTGGGCGACAACGGGTTCGTCGGCGATGGCGACGTCGACCACGTCCGCGACCAGGTCCGGGTAGTAGCCGGCCCGGTCGAGGTCACGACGCAGCGCGGGAAGGGTAGGCACCCGCCCATCCTCCCACTGTCCGACGACGCCGTGCCCCACCGCCCGTCCGCCGTCCTTGCCACGGCGGTCGTGCCTGCTCCAGGCCAGCGCGTCGTCGTCACGTGGTGACGCTGAGCGACCACTTCGTCGGCGCGCACGCAGCAGCCAGGCCCGATTGGTCGACAATCGGCGTAAGCCGCCAGGTCGATGCGAGCGACGGCGAGGGCGTCGTTGATGGCGACCAAGGCGGCAAACCAGCGTTCGGGCGGGCCGGCTGGCGGTCGAGCGCCGCACGTGCAGGTGATCCGATCGCGCACCAGTCGGGTCAGCGCCACCAAGCCGTCCTTGGATTCGAAGGTGGTGATGGCCTGGCGTCGGCTGGAGCTGCTGGACACCGCCTGCAAAGCAGCCGACGACGAAGACCCCCCCCCCGAACCTTGTCGTTGTGGGTCGACGACGAGAACGCCCCAGCCATCGACCTGTTCGTGCGCGCTGTGTTGGTCCGCACCACGAGCGCCAGCGTTCGCCCCGACGAGTCCCGCGTCGAGGAGCGCTACGCCGCGCCATCCAGGAGCCATCTCACCATCGGCAAGCCTCGGCACGCTGTCGCCAAACTTTGGCAGTCTGGGCGAATCGAGGATCACCCCATACATCACTTCCGAAGGGAGCGACTGTTGGCATAACATCGGCGATGTGGCGAGTTCGGCCCACGAGATGATGCAACTTTTGAGCCACCACCACAGGGTTTGACGCGCCTGGAATGTGGTTGCACGGCTTGCCACCGCGAGGTACATCCGACGCCTAGACGAGCGAAACCGAGGAAGCCCCGATGGATGACGTGGATCGCTTGCAGATGCTTCTGAACTCCGTAGGCCAACTCGGAGCACCCCTAATGTTATGGTGGGTCAGCGCGACGGCGCTGAGCGCAACAGTATTCGGCCTCGTCATTCGCGGCAGTTCCCACATCGCGAAGAACCCCCGTAGATTCCGCACAGTGCGCTGGTTGGGGACGGCGTTCTTTTCAAGCATCATTACGGCTGGTGTCGTATACACGGTCGGCGCGTGGATGGTCTTCTCCGGGTTGGCCGAAACCGCATCCCGTCTCCACGAGAACACCGGTGTCAGCTATACAGAGAGACACCTCAGCTGGATCGTTCCTGTGGCAATCGCTATTGGCACCACAAGTTTTGTGTTCGCACTGTGGGGATGGATCCATACATGGAGGCAATTCGACAAGATTGCCAGCGTCCGATCCCCGTACCCGCTGCCGTCAGAATCGGCCAGAATTTCGTGACGTCGACACGTGCCGCTCTCATGACTAGGTCCGCCACAGCACGTCCACCTTGTCTGCCACCCTGGAGATGGCGACCAGACTGGTCACCGCAACGCTCAAGCGCGGCACCGCAGGCAGGAACTTCTGGCGTTCCTGCGCCAGGTCGCCCGCGCGTACCCCCACACCGACCGCGCCTGGTCATGGACAACTACGTGGCGCACAAGACCCGAAGTCCAGACGTGGCTCGAGGTGAACCCGCGCATCACGGTGCACTTCACCCCGACGCACGTTTCGGATCGTCGAGCGCCAGGCCATCCGCCATGGCGTGCTCAAGTTCCACCCGTTGATGAAGGCGCGGATCTTGGCGTTGCGGTCGGCGACGGACGAACGTTCCCGCCCCCTTCGCCGGACCAAGGCCGCTGACGAGATCCGCGCGAAAGCCGATCGTCAGAAACTTCGGAGACGAACCACTAGGAACCGCTGCGCACCGACCGGAGCCTTCGTGTCTTGTGCTAACGCTCTGCTCGCCCCAAGGACGCGGCTTCGGCTCGCGCGGCTTGTCCTCGATGTGCCATGGTCCTGTTAGTCCGCGGCGAAGATGTTCATGCTCTCGCCGTACCCGGCGAAGAAGTGACCGACCGGCACCGCGAGGAGGACGTCGCTGGGATGGCGGACCATAGTTCGCGACCGCCCAGTCCGAGTGGTCGACGCACCGCGTGACCCGGGTGGTCGGGTGGTCGGGTGGTCACCAGGGACGCCACAGTGCGAGCCGCCGAGGCTAGACGCCCTCATGGACGGCCTGGCCGCCTGCGACCGTCCGTCCGCAGGGACTCGGAACTTCGCCCAGTTCCTGGCCGAGTACGCCGACCGCTACAGGCGCAACTATGCCAACGACGTGCGCCGCAACTTCCGGTCCCGGTGACCCGCTTCTCCTGGACGAACCCGTCTCTGCCCATGCCTGCCGACACCTCGGACACGCGACGGTCTTGCTGGCCCCTCGGCTCGATCAGGTGTGCGACGATGTGCGACGCGCCCCAAGGGGACGCTCCCCAGGCACGAGGAGACTGACGTGGCCCGCCGCCCGAGCCCACCCGACACCCCGCCCGACGACGCGCTGGCACCGGGAGCGGAACGGATCGTCGACATCGACGTCGCGGCGGAGATGCAGACGTCGTTCCTGGAGTACGCCTACTCGGTCATCTACGCCCGTGCCCTGCCCGACGCCCGCGACGGTCTCAAGCCCGTCCAGCGGCGCATCCTGTACCAGATGGGCGAGATGGGCCTGCGCCCGGACCGGCCCTACGTCAAGTCGTCCCGGGTGGTCGGCGACGTCATGGGCAAGCTGCACCCGCACGGCGACGCGGCGATCTACGACGCGATGGTGCGCCTGGCCCAGCCGTTCGCGATGCGGCTGCCGCTGGTCGACGGCCACGGCAACTTCGGCTCCCTGGACCAGGGCCCGGCCGCGCCGCGGTACACCGAAGCCCGGATGGCCCCGGCGACGACGGCCATGCTCGACGGCATCGACGAGGACGCCGTCGACTTCGTCCCCAACTACGACAACAAGCTGACCCAACCCGCGGTGCTGCCCGCCGCCATCCCGAACCTGCTGGTCAACGGCGCGGCCGGGATCGCCGTGGGCATGGCCACCAACATGGCCCCCCACAACCTCGTCGAAGTGGTGGCGGCGGCCCGGCACCTGGTCATGCACCCCGAGGCCACCCTGGACGAGCTCATGCGTTTCGTCCCCGGGCCGGACCTGCCCGGCGGCGGCACCGTCGTCGGGCTCGACGGTGTCCGCGAGGCCTACGCCACCGGCCGGGGCCAGTTCCGCGTCCGGGCGGCCTGCGCGGTCGAGAACGTCACGGCCCGGCGGCGCGGGATCGTCGTCACCGAGCTGCCGTACCTGGTCAGCCCGGAACGGGTGCTGGAGAAGATCAAGGAGGGCGTCCAGGCCAAGAAGCTCTCCGGGATCGCCGACGCCAACGACCTCACCGACCGGCACCACGGGCTGCGCCTGCTCATCGAGGTCAAGTCCGGCTTCGAGCCGGAGGCGGTGCTGGCCCAGCTGTTCCGCTACACCCCGATGGAAGACTCCTTCTCCATCAACAACGTGGCCCTGGTCGAAGGCCAGCCGCGCACCCTGGGCCTGCGCGAGCTGCTCACCGTGTGGGTGGACCACCGGATCACCGTCACCCGGCGGCGCGCCGCCTACCGGCTGGAACGCCGCAAGGAACGCCTGCACCTGGTCACCGGGCTGCTGACCGCCATCCTCGACATCGACGAGGTCATCGCGATCATCCG
>JAVBSR010000169.1:0-15620 GCA_031556715.1 Cellulomonas sp. | reverse complement strand
GTACTCGCCTTCGGTCGTGACTTCGCCAGTCCGGCTCTCGAATTCACGACAGAAGTCTCGACTTCCCTCGATCTCGACGCGGACGTTCGGCAGGGCCGACAGGCCCGGGGCCGACGGGCGGCGGGGAGAGACGTCGGCCGGGATGGCGGCGCGGGCCAGGCCGCCGGTGCGGGCCTGGACCTGGAGCTCTTGGACGGCGACCGGTTCGGTGCTGGTGAGGTGCACCATGCAGACGAGCTCGCCGTGCTCGGCGGGGATCGACCAGGTGACGTCAGCGGGGGAGGTGGTGGAGATCGCGTCGTCGTCGGGCAGGGGGTCGCGCAGCGGGCCGACCGCGGCGACGAGCCGTTCGATGTCCGCTCGACGCTCGGCCAGCGGCCGGTCGGCCTCGACGTTGTCGGCGAACAGGCGGGCGGCCACAGCGTCGTCCCAGCCGCGGACCAGCGTCTCGACGGAGCGGCGGGCCGCCACCGTCTCGGGCCACAGCCGGACGGTGCGGGCCGGGGCACCGACCGCGGTGAGCAGCCGGGCGAACGACCGGGTGGCCAGGGTGCCAGCGTCGCCACGGTGGGAGTTGGTGGCCAGCACCAGGCCCAGGCGGGTCTCGGGGTGCCAGCGGACGTGCAGCCGGTACCCGGGCAGCGCCCCGGGGTGCGCCACGATGACACCGTGCCGCAGGTCGTGCTCGACGAACAAGCCCAGGCCGTAGCCCGCGACCCGCACCGACCAGGTGCCCTCCGGCTGGGCGGTGACGGTCGGCGCGATGGTGGTCTGGGCCCGTTGCAGCTCGCGGCGCGACGCCCGTGACAGGGGACCAGAACCGGTACCGTCGGCGAACCCGTCGGACAGCCATGCGACCCATCGAGCCAGGTCAGCCACCGTCGACACCAGGCCCGCCGCACCGGCGAAAGCCTGCGCGGTGACCACCGGCAGCCCTGACCAACCACCGTCAGGTCCGGGGTCGGGGTCACGCCCGGGTGCTCGCCGCGAGCGGGTGTAGCCGGTGGCCAGCCGGTGCTGACCGTGCGAGAGCGGGGCCAACGAGGTGTCGACCAGCCCCAGGGGTTCGATCAGCTCGGTGGTGACGAACGGCACGAACGGCCGGCCGCTGGCCCGTTCCACCACCAGCTGGAGCAGCGCGTAGCCCAGGTTGGCGTAGTCGTAGGCCACACCCGGCAGCCCGCACAGGCGGACCCCGGCCGTCAGGCGGTCGAGCAGGGCCGGTGTTGTCATGTCGATCTGGACGTCGGCCCACGCGTTGTCCTCGGTGAGGCCGCCCGACATCGACGCCAGGTCGCGCAGCGTCGGCGGGGTCGTCGACGGGCCGACCAGGCGCAGCTCGGGCACCCAGGTGGTCACCGGGTCGTCCAGGAGCAGGGCCCCGCGGTCCCGGCAGATCAGCAGCGCCGCGGCGGTGAACGCCTTGGAGATCGACGCCACCGGGAACCGGGTGCGCTCGTCGGGTCGTCGACCGTCGTCGCCGGCCCTCCCCACGCCCAGGCTGTGCGTCAGACCGTCCGCACCGACCAGCCCGTACACCAGGCCGGGCGCGTACCCGCCGGTGACGTACGCGGTGCAGCCCGCGTCCAGCTCGGCCTCGATCGCCACAAGATCGGTCTCGCTCGACATGGGTCCAGTGTGGTCGGCGCGACGGCAAGATGCGTCACCCACCGCGCCTGAGCACCCCGCCCTCCTCGGCGCGGAACCCCGCACCGAGCCGACGCCACCAGCTCGGTGCAGCAGGGTGCAAGCTGCTGACCGGACCCATCGGGTAGTCGTAGAGCGTCCATGTGCACCGGGCACCCAGCACCCGCAGCGTCGTCGACGACCAGCCGTCGGTGGTGTGCGGTCCGACTGGGGCCCACAGCGCGCGGCCCCGGCACGCCCGCCAGGTCGTGCTGCGCCGGTCGCCGTCTCGGTGGCCTTCGCCGTGTCGCCGGGGGCAGGCAGCAAACGATGGGCCGCTCAGGTTGATGACGCCGGGCCGGGAGCGCCTCTCGGCGCGTGGCCGCTCGAAGCGGCAGAAAATGGAGCCCGGGGCTACCGCGACCCGGCGTCGACGACCAGTGTACGACGGTGCGCTCCCCGCACACAGGGGGCGGTAGGCCGACAGGATCACGACGGGATCGCAGAACTGTGCCGTGCGGTGTCTGGCTTGGCGTAGCCTTGGGGCCGTGCACCAGGACCCATCGTGCAGCGAACAGAAGCCGGAAGAACCCGGTCCAGCAGATATACCGTCATACGGGATCCAGGAGCCTCGGGACGAACCTGAAGCGGCCGTCGAACCTGAAGCGGCCGCCGTGGCGGTCCCAGAGCAGCCGGCGGGCAAGAAGCGCCGGCGGCGGTTCCGCCTGACCCCACGCGAAGACTCCTACTTCGACCTGCTCGCCAGGCTGGCTCAGCACCTGGTCACAGGGGCGAACCTGCTGGCCGAGATGCTGGGCGCCCCGGACCGTCCGGCCCGCAAGGCCGTCGCCAAGCGGCTGGCCGCCGCCGAGCACGACGCCGACGACGCGACGCACGAGATCATGCGCAAGCTCAACCAGACTTTCGTCACCCCGTTCGACCGTGACGATATCTACGCGCTGGCCAGTGCGCTGGACGACTGCATGGACCACATGGAGGAGGTCGCCGACATGGTGGTCCTCTACCGTGTCGACGTGCTGCCGCCGCGGGTCGCCGACCAGGTCCAGGTGCTGCAACGGGCGGCCGAGCTGACCGCCGACGCCATGCCGAGGCTGCGGTCGATGGACTCCCTGTCGGCCTACTGGGTCGAGGTGAACCGCCTGGAGAACCAGGCTGACAAGGCGCACCGCAAGCTGCTGGCCCAGCTGTTCGACGACGTGGTCGATCCTGTCGAGCTGATGAAGCTCAAGGAGATCGTCGAGACCCTGGAGCTGGCGGCCGACGGTTTCGAGACGGTCGCCAACATCGTCGAGACCATCGCGCTCAAGGAGTCCTGAGTCCGGTGGAGCTGGGCCTTGTCGTCCTCGTCGTGGTCGTCGTCGCGCTGGCACTGGGATTCGACTACACCAACGGTTTCCACGACGCCGCCAACGCCATCGCCACCTCGGTGTCCACCAGGGCCTTGACGCCGCGTGTGGCATTGCTCATGGCCGCGGTGATGAACTTCCTCGGAGCGATGCTGTCGACGAAGGTCGCCGAGACCATCGCCACGTCGATCGTGAGCCTCGGCGCGGTCGACACGGCCCGGGACGTCGCGACACGACGGATGATCCTCGTCGTCATCGTGGCGGCGCTCATCGGGGCGATCACCTGGAACCTCATCACCTGGTGGTTCGGGCTGCCGTCGTCGTCGACCCATTCGCTGATCGGCGGCCTGGTCGGGGCCGGCCTGGCCGGGGGCCTGGGCATCCACTGGGACGCGGTGGTGGAGAAGGTCGTCATCCCGATGGTGCTGTCGCCGACCGTCGGGTTCGTCGGCGCGTTCCTGCTGATGGTCGGGGTCGTCTGGCTGGTCCACAAGAGCAACCCGCACCGGGTGTACCGGCGGTTCCGGTGGGCGCAGACCGTCTCGGCGTCGGCCATGGCGCTCGGCCACGGCCTGCAGGACGCGCAGAAGACGATGGGCGTGATCTTCCTGGCGCTGGTCGCCGTCGACTGGGCCAAGCCCGTCGGTGAAGAAGGTGGCGGTATCCCCATGTGGGTCAAGCTGGCCGCCGCGCTCGCGATCTCGCTGGGCACCTACTCCGGCGGCTGGCGGATCATGCGCACCCTGGGCCGCAAGATCATCGAGGTGGACCCGGCGCGGGGGTTCGTCGCCGAGGCCACGTCGGCGACAGTGCTGTACCTGAACGCGTTCTGGCTCCACGCCCCGGTCTCCACGACCCACACCGTGACCTCGGCCATCATGGGCGTCGGTGCCACCAAGCGGTTGTCGGCCGTGCGCTGGGGCGTCGCCAAGAACATCGTCATGGCCTGGCTGTTCACCATTCCGGCTGCCGCCACCGTGGGTGCGGTGGTCTACTGGTTGCTGTCTCTCGTCCTGCTCTGAGCAGCGTCGGCCGATCACTCGTCCGGGCGATCGGCCAGCCGATAGAGGGGCGTCAGGTCCGTGCAGCCGAGGGGTGGGGTCGAGGGTGCGACGAGTCGTCTTGTCCGGGGTGGCGGTGCTGGTCGCGTTCGCGACGGTGGCCACAGCAGCCGCCTGCAGCGACAGCGGTGGGTCCGACGACGGCACCGTCGTGGTGTCGACCGACTACCCCTTCGGGTCGTTGAACTCGGCCACCGACGCCGGGCGCACCCCGGGGAGCACCCTGGTCCGCGGTCTGGTCCAGTCGGGGTTCACCACCACCGACGCCACGGGTGCGGTCGTCGACAACGCCTCGTTCGGCACGGTCGAGAAGGTGTCCGACGACCCGTTGACCGTGCGCTACACCATCGCCGACGGCGTGGCCTGGTCTGACGGGGTTCCGGTGACGCCGGCCGACCTGCTGCTGGAGTGGGCCGCCCGGTCCGGGCAGCTCGACGAGATGGTGCCGCTGGCCGGCGGCGAGGGCACCCAGCCGCTCCCGCCCGACGCCGACCAGTCGGTGGTGTTCTGGGCGGCCTCCCCAGCGCTGACGCACGTCGAGGCCGTCCCCACCATCGAAGGCCGGTCGTTGACCCTGGTCTACTCCACCCCGGTGGCGGACTGGCCCACGGCCCTGGACGTCAACGTGCCCGCCCACGTCGTCGGGCTCCGTGCCCTGGGTGGCGGCCCCGCCTCACCGAGCCCGACCGGCACCCCCGAACCGGCGCCGACAGACGCCGTGGGCTGGGCCGATGCCGTCGCCACCGCCATCGGCTCCGTCGACCGGGACGCGCTGGTCGCGATCTCCCGGGAGTGGCGGTCCTACGGCGAACCGTCGTCGCTGGTCGCCGACCCGGCGCTGGCCGTGACCTGCGGCCCGTACCGGGTCGAGCAGGTCACCGACGGGAGCGTCGTGATGGTCACCAACGAGCACTACACCGGGGAACGCCCGGGCACGGCGACCACCGTCGAGGTCCGCACCGACCTCGGCCCGCTGGCTCAGGTGCGTGCCGTGCGCTCCGGCAGCGTGGACGTGGCGCTGCCGGTCGACGTCCCGGACGTGCGTGCCGCGGCCGACCACAAGGCCATGACGGTCCGCACCGGATCTGGTGCTGTGCTCCAGCTCTGGCTGGGTGAGCAGCCGACCAGCCCGTTCGCCGGCGACAGCGGGACGGCGCAGCGTGCCGCGTTCGTCGAGGCGCTGGACCTGTCAGCGCTGGCGAACCTCTCCGGTGCGCCCACCACCGACGTCGTGCTGCCGCAGGTCGGCACCGACGCGGTGCCCTCTGACGCCGGCCCTGACGAGACCGTCGGACCGGAGGACACCTCCGTCGACCAGACCGACGAGTCCGCCGCTGGTGACCCCACGGCCGAACCGGCACCGTCCGCCCCGACCGCCCGCGTGCCGGTGCGGCTGCTCGTCGACACGGACGACCCGGTCCGGGCCGCCCTGGCGGAGGCGATCGTCGACCAGGCGGCCGGGGCCGGCTTCGACGTCACGTTGGTGACCAGCGACGTCACGGTGGCCCTGTGGTCCCAGCACAGCCGTTGGGACGCTGCCCTGGTGCCGGTGGCCCAGGCGCCGTTGCCGGTGTCGGGGGTCGTGGCACGGTGGCGCACGGGCGGTGCGGCCAACGTCACCGAGCATTCCGACGCGGACCTGGACGGCCTGCTGGACGCCCTGGTCACCCAGACCGACCCGACGGCAGTCACGGTGTCGCTCACCCAGGTCGCCGACGCGCTCCAGGCGTCGCACGTCGTCGTCCCGCTGGTCCGCCAACCGGTGATGTCGGTGGTCTCCAGCAGCGATACCCGTCTGACCGACGTCAGCCCGCCCGACTGGGCTGCCGCCGACCTGACCGGCTGGTGGAGCTGGCTCCCGTAGGTACCCCGCCAGGTGGCCCGGCCGCCGCCCGCGGGCCGCGCGGGGAGGCCCCGGATCGGCCCCAGGTGCCCGGGAGTGCGGCGGACGAGCTGGCGCCCCACGCCCGACGGTGGACACTGCACCTGTCTGGTCTGGGCGGCACGGTCCAGGCCCTCCAGGGGCATAATGCTCGTCGTCGTGAGGAGAGCTAGTGCCGAAGTCTGATGCGGGACGGGTGCCCGTCGAGCCGTTGGTCGACCTGCACGGGCGCAGCGCGTGGAGCATCCTGCCCGCCCTGCTGGCCGGGTTCTTCATGATCATGATCGACACCACGATCGTGAACATCGCGGTGCCGACCCTCGTGGAGTCGTTCGACGCCAGCCTGGCCCAGGTCGGCTGGGTGAACTCGGCCTACCTGCTGTCGTTCGCGGTCCTGCTGCTGGTCACGGGACGGCTGGGGGACCGGTACGGGCCCCGGCCGGTGTTCGGGGCCGGGATGGTGGTGTTCGCCGGGGCGTCCCTGGCCTGCGGGCTGTCGTCGAGCATCGGCTGGCTGATCGCGGCCCGGGCGGTGCAGGGCGTGGGTGCGGCCATGATGACGCCGCAGACCATGGCCATGATCACCCGGGTGTTCCCGGCCCGGCAGCGTGGGGCGGCGCTGGGCCTGTGGGGGTCGGTGGCGGGCGTGGCGACGATCACCGGGCCGCTGCTGGGTGGGCTGCTGCTGGAGAGCGTGGGGTGGGAGTGGATCTTCTTCGTCAACGTGCCCATCTCGGTCGTGGCCCTGTGGCTGACCTTCGCGCGGCTGCCCCGGCTGGAGCGCCACACCCGCACCTTCGACCTCCCGGGTGTGGTGCTGTCGGTGACGGGGATGTTCTTGCTGGTCTTCGGGCTGCAGGAGGGCGACACCTACCACTGGGGCGAGGTGCGCTGGGGCATCACCGTGTGGGAGATGATCGTTGCCGGCCTGGTGCTGCTGGTCGTCTTCGGGGTGTACCAGACCAAGCGCGGGGACGACGCGCTGCTGCCCATGCGGCTGTTCACCCATCGCAACTTCTTCCTGTCCAACGTCGGCAGTGCGACGGTGGGGTTCGTCATGACGGGCCTGTTCTTCCCGTTCACGCTGTTCCTCCAGGAGATCGCCGGGCTGTCGCCGCTCCAGGCCGCCCTGGTCTCGTTGCCGGGGTCGTTGGTCTCCGGGATCGTGGCGCCGTTCGCAGGCCGGGCGTCGGACCGTCTGCCCGCCAAGTGGGTGGCGTGCTTCGGGTTCGTCATGCTGGCCGTGTCGGTCGCCTGGATGGCCGTCTGGATCTCCGCCGACGGCTCCCCGTGGCGCCTGCTCGCCCCGAGCGCCCTGCTCGGTCTGGGCACCGCGTGCGTGTTCTCCCCGCTGGCCAACCTGGCGACGTCCGGGCTGGACCAGCGCACCGCCGGGGCAGGGTCAGGGGCGTTCAACACCAACCGGCAGGTCGGCGGGGTGATCGGCTCGGCGGCGATCATCGCCACGCTCACCTCCCGTCTGTCGCAGACCATCCCCAGCGCTGCCCGCGACGCCGCGCAGACCCTGCCCCCGCAGTACCAGGAGCAGTTCGTCGCGCAGTTCGCCCACGCCGGCTCGGCGGTGGGTTCTCCGATGTCGGGCATCACGGTGCCCCCGGACGTCCCCGCCCAGGCCGCCGAGGCGATCAAGGCCGCCGCGACGACGGCCGTCAGCCACGGTTTCGCCACCGCCGTCGGTCAGACCCTGCTGCTGACAGCCTCGGTCGCGGCTGTCGGTGCCGTCGCCGCGCTGTTCATGCGCGGCGGGAACACCCACGCCGACGCCTGACAGGCCCGACCGTCGTCGAGATCACCGGTGCCTTGGGTCGTGCCCATGGAGGGCACCTACCGCGGGACGTGGTCAGCGAGTGCGGCCGTCCTCATCCGGTCGCACAGCTGTGACTCCGCAGCGCTGGGCGTAGGGTGAAACGGCCGCGGCGATGATCCCTGGAAGCTTAACCAGGCATTCCTTGATAACCGCATCGCCGCCGGCGACCGCGTACTCTTGTCCCACCCCAGGCAGGAAATCCGGCCAGGTTCGTACCTCGAGCGTGAGGTTGGGTACCTGGTCGAACGAGGCTATATCTGGGTAAACCGGTGGGCACTCAAGCCGAAGGCGTGAAAGATGACTCAGATCCTTGTCTTTGTTGCGACATATATGGGCTTCCTTTGGGAAGGTGCGCGCTTCAGGATAGTTGACTCCGAGGTATCGACGGCGAACGGGGGTGACGCGCTCATGGTCGTGGAGTCGGCGGCGCTGCGTATGCGGCTAATCCAGGATCGCGGGCAACTTTTTCTCGACCTCGAGCCGCTGATGGTTGGGAAATCCGAATGGTACTCGATTGACCTAGTTCGGCGGCTGTTCCTGGGCCGTCGCGAGGAGTCAGCGGTCCTGGATGGTTCCTATGCAGAATTTGTGCGGGACTATCTGGGTGAGATTGAGGAGCGTTTTGGTCCCAAAGTCTGGGACTCTACGCGCGAGGATCTCAGGAAACTGAAGATCCAACGGTCCAAGGAGATGTTCGGTCAACGTTGATGCCATGCCTGTTGCAGGACTCTCGACGTGCCTGCGCAGACTGTGGTCCGTTGCCGATCACCGCCTCACGGGCGGGGCACCTGTGGGACGCGTCGTGCGCCGCGTACGACGACCTGAGGTTCGACCGGGCAGGCGGTGGGGACCGGGCGTTCCGCCAGCTGGTCCTGGCCCGAAGACAATGGGGACGGCTCCTCTGTCTTGAAGACCAGAGGAACCGTCCCCGCTGTCTGGGCTGATGCCCCGACGGGCATCAGCGCTGAGAGGTCAGGCCGGGAGCATCGAGCCGGTCTGGAGCATCCGCACGTGCCAGCTCAGGGCCTCGGCCAGGTCGTGCGGGGTGTGGGCGCCGTTGGCGTTGCG
The DNA here is from genome assembly GCA_031556715.1 of Cellulomonas sp. Classification (GTDB taxonomy): domain Bacteria; phylum Actinomycetota; class Actinomycetes; order Actinomycetales; family Cellulomonadaceae; genus Cellulomonas. The sequence continues at coordinate 6,788 of JAVBSR010000169.1, read as the reverse complement.
AGCGGCCCGCTCGACATACTCCTCCAGCATCGGGCGGTAGTCCGGGTGGGCCACCTTGATGATCGCCTGGGCCCGCTTGCGGGGGGCCAGGCCGCGCAGGTCGGCGACACCCTGCTCGGTGATGATCACCATGACGTCGTGCTCGGTGTGGTCGTGGTGGGAGACCATCGGGACGATGCAGGAGATCGCGCCGCCCTTGGCGGTCGAGGGGGTGACGAACGCCGAGATGTAGGCGTTACGCGTGAAGTCCCCGGAACCGCCGATGCCGTTCTGCATCCGCGAACCCATGATGTGCGTGGAGTTGATGTTGCCGTAGATGTCAGCCTCGACGATGCCGTTGCAGGTCAGGACGCCCAACCGCCGGATAAGTTCGGGGCTGTTGGAGATCTCCTGCGGCCGCAGCACGATGTACTTGCGGTAGAACTCGGCCCGGTCGTTCATCTTCTCGGCCGCGTCGGGCGACAGGGAGAAGGCGGTGGCCGAGGCGACGTCGAGCTTGCCCGCGTCGATGAGGTCGACCATGCCGTCCTGGATGACCTCGGTGTAGCTGGTCAGGTGCCCCAGGTCGGGGTGGGCGAGCAGCCCGCCGAGCACCGCGTTGGCGATGTTGCCGACACCCGACTGCAGCGGCAGCAGGTTCTGCGGCAGGCGGCCGCGCTTGACCTCGTTCAGCAGGAAGTCGACGTAAAGGTTGCCGATGGTCCGGGAGTCCTCGTCGATGTCCTTGAACGGGGTGTTGCGGTCCGCCGAGTCGGTCGGGACCACGGCGATGACCTTGTCGGGGTCGACGTGCATCGTGCCGGTACCGATCCGGTCACCGGGCTCGACGAGCGGGATCGGCACGTTGTGCGGCGGGGTGTGCACCGCGGAGTAGATATCGTGCATCCCCTCAAGGTCTTCGGACTGCCAGCTGTTGACCTCGAGAATCACCTTCTTCGCCGAGTCCAGCCAGACGGTGTTGTTGCCGATCGACGAGCTGGGGATCAGCGCGCCGTCCTCGGTGATCGCGGTGATCTCGACCACCGCGACGTCCATGTCCCCGAGGAAGCCGTGCCGCACCGCCGGGCCGGAGTGGGACAGGTGCATGTCGATGTAGTCGATCTCACCGTCGTTGATGGCCTTACGCATCACCGGGTCGGACTGGTACGGCATCCGGAAGGAGATGCCGCCCGCGCCGGCGAGCTCGCCGTCGCACTCGGGAGCGGTCGACGCGCCGGTGCACAGGCCGACCCGCAGGTCGTTGCCAGCGGCCCGTGCCGCTTCGACCCGGCGGGCCAGAGCTCCCGGGACAGCCTTGGGGTAGCCCGAACCGGTGAAGCCCGAGAGGCCGAGCTGGTCACCGTCGCTGATCAGGGCGGCCGCGTCGTCGGCGCTCATGACCTTGCTCTGGAACTTGGGGGAACGGATGCGTGTCATCGGCGAGTCCTTTCATGCCTGGGGGGGCGCTGGGCCCCGGTCGTGGACTGCTGGCGAGGTTCCCGCGGGGCACGTCGCAGTGCTCGTGCGGTACGGGTCCTTCGTCCCAGACACGATCGTATCGGAACTGTTAGGCATTCGGGGCCACTGGTGCGCTCGTCGTCACCGGCCACAGGTCTGTCGGACGGTGATCGATGACTGTCATGATGTGGTAGTTAGACGAGGCGAATCTCGTGTGATGGCGGCGCAGGTCGGGCGCCGGAGCGGGGGGCTCAGGTAGGGTCGGGCCATGCTCGTGCTCAGCCGACGGGTCGGTGAGCGGCTCCTCATCGGTGACGACATCGTCGTGACCGTCATCGAGGTCCGCAGCGATGGTGTGCGTCTGGGCATCGAGGCGCCCCGAGAAGTCCGGGTGCACCGGGCCGAGGTCATCGAGGCCGTGCGCCTGACCAACGTCGAGGCGGTCGAGGCGGGAGACGCCACCGAGGCTGCGCTGCGCAAGCTGGTGCCGTCCGGTGACGCGACCGGGGAACCTGCCGACGGCGAGGCGAAGCGCACCGGGATGAAGGCGGCTCCCAAGCCTGGTCCCGTCGCCGCCAGGATGCGACCGCGGCCCTGACCGTTCCCAGGGGCGTGTCGTCCAGCGCGCGCGAGCCTGGGCTGGCGGGGCCAGACCGTCCGTTGTGACACCAACTGATCGCCTCTGGGCGTTCAGAGTCAGGCATCCGGTGCCGATCAGGACCGTCGAAGAACAGTCTGTTCGACGAAGGAGCCTGCCGATGGACGAGAGCCAGGAGATCGTCCGCGAGTTTCTCGTAGAGAGCTACGAGAACCTGGACCAGCTCGACCGCGACCTGGTCGCGCTGGAGAGCGAGCCAGGGTCGCGTGCCCTGCTGTCGAGCATCTTCCGCACGGTGCACACCATCAAGGGCACCAGCGGATTCCTCGGCCTGACCCGGCTGGAACGTGTCACCCACGTCGGCGAGAGCCTGCTCGTCGAGCTGCGTGACGGGCACCGGCTGATGGACCAGCCCACGACTGACGTGCTGCTGTCCCTGACCGACACTGTCCGGGCGATCCTGTCGTCGGTCGAGACCTCCAACGAGGAGGGCGACGCCGACATCGACGTGGTGATCGCGGCGGTCGAGGCGATCCAGGCCGGTGGCGACGCCCCGGCTGACGAGGCCAGCCCGGCAGCCCCGGTCGAGACGGTCGAGACCGTGGTGGCCGAGACCGCCGAGACGGAGCCCGCGACCGAGACCGCTGAGACGGCGCCCGTGACCGAGACCGCCGAGGTGGTGGCCGCTGCTGCCGCCGTCGCGGAGGCCGTGCCGGCCGAGAGCTTCAGTGCTGCCGTGCCGGTCGACGGACCGCACGTCCTCCCGTTCCCCGACGAGGGCACCCAGGCCGCGGTCGCGGCGGCCGTCGGGGTGGCTGTCGAGACGGCGGCCCGCGAAGAGGGCCCCCAGAAGCGGATCTCCTGCCGCGTCGTCAAGCCGCTCTCGGCGGAGGTGCCCGAACCCCGACCTGCCGCCGAGGCTCCGATGGACGACCAGGCGTCAGAGCCGGAGCAGGCCACCGAGGTCGCGCCCGACCCGGCTCCGGCTGGGCTCATCCAGCCGGCTCCCGCCGAGCCCGTCCCGTCGGCTCCCGCCGAGCCCGTCCCAGCAGAATCGACCCCGCCGGCGCCCGCTCCGGCGGCTGCCTCGGACGCTGCCCCGTCTGCGGCCGCTGATCCTGCCGCCTCGAACGCGGCCCCCAGCCCGGCCGCGCCTCCCGCCGCCCCGACCCCGGCTGCCCCCGCGGCCGGTCCCAAGCCGGGCGGCCCGGGAAAGCCTGCCGGCGACGCCGGTGACACCAGCAGCCGCTCCGCTGCGGACGCCACGATCCGGGTGGACGTGGACGTGCTCGACGCGCTGATGCGCCAGGTCGGCGAGCTGGTGCTGGCCCGCAACCAGATCTCCCGGATCGCCCAAGGATCCGCCGAGCAAGAGCTGGTGCGCGCCGCCCAGCAGCTCAACCTCATCGCCGGTGAGCTGCAAGAGGGTGTCATGAAGACCCGGATGCAGCCCATCGAGCATGTGTGGTCGAAGATGCCGCGAGTCGTGCGGGACCTGGCCACGTCCCTGGGCCGTGAGATCACCCTGGAGATGATCGGCAAGGACACCGAGCTGGACCGGTCCCTGCTCGAAGCCGTCAAGGACCCGCTGACCCACCTGGTCCGCAACGCGGTGGACCACGGCATCGAGTCCCCGGACGAGCGGGTGGCCGCCGGCAAGTCCCCCAAGGGCACCTTGACCCTGCGCGCCTACCACGCCGGTGGTCAGGTGATGGTGGAGGTCCGCGACGACGGTCGGGGCGTCAACGCCGAGCGGGTCGCCGCCTCGGCGATCCGCAAGGGCCTGCGCACCCAGGAACAGGTCGACGCGGCCAGCGCGCAGGACATGCTGCAGATGGTGTTCCTGCCGGGCTTCTCCACCGCGGAGAAGGTCACCAACGTCTCCGGCCGTGGTGTCGGCATGGACGTGGTCAAGACCAAGATCGAAGAGATCGGCGGGAACGTCGAGATCGAGTCCACGGCCGGTCAGGGCACCACCTGCCGCCTGCGCATCCCGCTGACGCTGGCGATCATGCCGACGCTGACGGTCGCCTGCGGTGGCGACCTGTACGCGGTGCCGCAGGTCAACCTCGTCGAGCTGGTGGCGCTGGACGCCAACAAGGAGGACAGCGGCATCGAGCACGTGCACTCCGCCCCGGTGTACCGGCTGCGCGGCGAGCTGCTGCCGCTGATCTCCCTGGCCGACGTGCTGGGGGTGGAAGCGGAGGCGCCGACCGTCATCGCGGTGCTCCAGGCCGAGGGCCGCCGCTTCGGGCTGCTGCTGGACCGGGTCGTCAACACCGAGGAGATCGTCGTCAAGCCGATCTCGGCCCGGCTGAAGTCCATCGGGCTGTACGCCGGGGCGACCGTGCTCGGCGACGGCCGGGTGGCGCTGATCCTCGACGTGCAGGCCATCGCCCGGACCTCGCTGCTGGTGGACGTGACGTCGGCCAACGAAGAGCTGGCCAAGACAGTCGAGTCGGCGTCGTCGTCGTCGGAGCAGGTCCTCGTCGTCGGCGTCGGTGGCCACCGGGTGGCCATGCCGCTGGCGTCGGTGGCTCGCCTGGAGCACGTCGCGACCAGCGCCGTCGAAGGCGTGGGCGGCCGTCAGGTGGTCCAGTACCGCGGCACGATCCTGCCGCTGCTGCACCTGGGCGCGGTGCTCGGCGCCATGCCCGAACCGCCTGGGGACGAGCTGCTCATCGTCGTGTACTCCAACGGTCAGCGTTCGGTCGGCATGGTGGTGGACGACATCCTCGACATCCTCGACGACGACCAGCGCACGCACTCCGACGTGGACGACTCCGGCCTGGTCGGCTCGACCGTGCTGTCCGGTGTCATCACCGAGCTGCTCGACGTGCGTGCCGCGATCCTGGCCGCCGACCCGGCGTTCTACGACGAGACGAGCGGTGACGACCTGTACGCCGACCTGGCAGGAGCGGTCCGATGAGCCAGTACGTGACCTTCGACCTGGACGACACCCTGTACGGGGTGGAGGTGGGCTGGGTGCAGGAGGTGCTGCGACCGCACGAGCGGACCACCATCCCGCGCTCGCCGTCCACCGTGGCCGGGCTGGTCAACCTGCGCGGCCAGGTGGTGCTCACCGTGGACCTGCGCACCCGGCTGGAGATGGCGCCCCGACCTGAGGGCGTCGACCCGATGATGGTCGTCGTGCAGGTGGGCGGCGAACCGGTGAGCCTGCTGGTCGACCGCATCGGCGACGTGGTCGGTGCCGACGACGACACCTACGCCCCGCCGCCCGACACCCTGGACGGTGCGACCCGCGCCCTGGTGACCGGCGCCCACAAGCTCGACGGCCAGCTGCTGCTGCTGCTCGACGTCGAACGCGCCGTGGCCTGATATCTGGTCAGGTTTCTCGCAGTGATTCCGCGGTCTTGCGCGGAGTCTTGTGGAGCACCCGTCGTCGGTGAGACGCAATGCGGCGCCATTGTCGACGGGGTCGCGTCCCGGCCGGACCTCGGCCTGTCGGACGGTTTTTTCCTGGGCTCGCAGACGGGTGCGACCCGTGCCTAGATTCCGGTGCAGGTGACGATAACATGCGGCTCTTGATGTGTGCTCAGGTCGTATGCCACATGCCCGATGAATAAGGTGCGGTGGTCTGACAGGCAACCGCAGATCGCGAAAGTGAGATGATCGTGCGTTGGTTTATGGACCGGTCGGTCGTCGTCAAGATCATGGCTGTCGTCATCCTGCTGCTGACGCTGGCCGTCAGCGGGACGGCGGTTGCGTCGTGGACGTTGCACAGCTTCAGCCAGGACCGGGTGGACATGTACCAGCGGTCGACGGTGGCGCTGGCCCGGATCAACGACCTGACGGTCGGGTTCGCCGGTGACTCCGCGCTGGCTCAGGCTGCGGTGTCCGTGTCGGACGACTCGGTGGACTCGGTGGCCTCGACCATGCTGTCGCGACGGGAAGCCCGCGACGACCAGTTCGCGGCGTACCGTCCGTACGCCAGCTCGCCCGAGGCGTTCGACAACCTCCAGGCGACCTACCAGGAGTACTGGGACCAGATCGACGCGATGTTCGCGCTGCTGCACAGCGGCGACCGGGCGGGTGCGGCCACAGCGGCTGCCACCACGGTCACCGACTCGGCCAGCGCCGTGGCTGGCTTCCTGGTCAGCGAGGAAGAGCACGCCCAGGAGGTCGCGCGCGACTTCGTCGACCGTGGAGAGCAGCAGGCGCTGCTGTTCAACCTCGTGGCGTGGGTCGGTGTGACGGCAGCCGCCGCGGTGGCGCTGGTCGTGGCCGCCTGGGTGCTGCGGACGCTCAAACGGTCGGTGACCGAGGTCGAGCGCGCCACCAGGGCTATGGCCGAGGGCGACCTGACGTCTCGGCCCCGGTCGTGGGCCGACGACGAGGTCGGTGTCATGGCCGCCTCGCTGAGCACCGGGCTGGAGTCCGTGGCCGGGGCGATACGCGAGGCCGTGTCCGATGCCCAGGAGTCGGCGCAGGAGTCGGCTGGTCTGGTCGTCGTCGCCCAGGAGCTGGCGTCGGGTGCCGAGGAGGCCTCGGCCCAGGCGGGCGTCGCGGCGTCGGCGGCGGAGCAGGTGTCGCGGAACGTGGCGACGGTGGCGGCTGGTGCCGAGCAGATGGGGTCGTCGATCGCGGAGAGTGCGGGGAATGCGTCGTCGGCGGCGCGGATCGCTGGTGAGGCGACGCAGGTGGCGGCGGCGACGAATGAGCTGGTGGCGCGGTTGGGTGTGTCGAGCCAGGAGATCGGTGCGGTGGTCAAGACGATCAACTCGATTGCTGA
>JAVBSR010000122.1:0-24634 GCA_031556715.1 Cellulomonas sp. | reverse complement strand
GGTCCTGGCCTCTGGGGCGACATGGACGCTTCCCTGGGCGTGCAGTCGGCTGGTTCGACGCTGGGTCGGCCCTGCCCGGCGGGATCCGGGGGCGTCGTCGACGGCCTGGGGCCGCAGCGCAGCAGCCCGGCCCGGCAGCTGTCAGGTGGTCTCGTCCAGCACGACCACGACGTCGCGACGTCGCTCGGGCGGCTTGGCGTGGTCATGGGCACCGACACAGATCCCGACGATGATCAGCGGGAGCGAGACCTGCACGGTCACCCAGAACTGGTCGAGCTGGCCCTGGACCACCCGGGCCAGCACCATCGCCACGGCCAGGGTGCCGTACTCGGGGGGCAGCCGGCGCCACATCACCGCCATGAACCCGCCGAGCATCACGACGAAGCCGACCAGGCCGACGATCCCCGCTGACGACAGCATCTCCAAGATGGCCTGCGGTGGTTGGAACTCCTGGGGCAGCAGCCCGGTGTACCACCAGCGCAGGCCCACCCCGAACCAGGGGTTCATCTTCCACACGTCGGTGGTCTGGGCGTACCAGTCCAGCCGCTGGTAGACCGAGTTGAACTGGTTCGCCTCGGAGAACTGGGCGGCCACGGCCAGCCCGACCATGACCGTGGCGCCGAACATCGGGATGAGCACCGCCCGGGACCGGGCGGCCAACGACGAGCGGCGCAGCGCGACGAGCACCACGGCGACCACCACCGAGACGATCGCCTGCCGTGACTGGGCGGCGACCATCCCGCCGCACAGCACCCAGAACATCGCGGTCGTCGTCCACGGGGGCCAGTGCAGCCACGGGGGTCGGGCGTACATGACGATGGCCGAGAACGCCGCCAGCGTGCCGATGACGTTCTTGTGCATGAAGAAGGGCCAGGTGAGGTACACCTCGTGCAGGTCGCCTCGCGCGAACAGCACCACGGCGGCGCCGATGGCGGCCACCGAGATGGCCGCGGTGGTCGCGACGATGAGTGTCAGCGCGGCGGTGGCGTAGCCCCGTCGGGCAGCCCCCCAGCCGACGACGATGGCGCCCGCGGTGAGCAACCAGGCGTGGAACCACTCGACGGCGTTGGCCGCGTACGGGTTGATCAGCACCGTGAACAGCGTCGTGGCCTGGTAGAAGGCGGTCAGCCACAGCAGCGCCCGCAGCACCGGCGACAACGGGCGCGGGCCGAGGAAGGCCATCACCCAGAACACCACGAACAGCACCGCGTCCGAGACCGACAGGTCGATGCCCCCGCCGAGGCGCTGCACGGAGCACAGCAGCGGCATGGACAGCACCGCCAGCATCGCCGGCTCAGAGCTGGCGGCGAAGAGCACCGCGGTCAGCCCCAGCACGGCTGCGGCGACCAGCCCCGCCACGGGCAGGGCCACCCCGATGGCCGCGGCCACGGCGAAGGCGGCCAGGACGATGACAGCGGTCGCGGCAGCCCGTTCGGACTGCTTGGTCTCGCGCCGGACGTCGACACCGCGGGCGCGCGACGCACCCGGTGCGGTGCGGTGCGGTCCGGTCCGGGCGTCGGGCGGCCGGGTGCTCATCGCAGCCCGAGCGTGACCTTGGTGACGTGGAACGCCTCGGCGTAACGGGTCTTGGCCTCCATGCCGCGGGTGCGGGCGAAGCCCAGGAACAGCTCGTCGTCCCACCAGTCGCGGGTGCGCTGGGAGGCGTACACGGCGTCGAGCAGGTCGACCTTGCGCCGCGCCGTCGCCTCGTCCAGCGGGACGTACAGCTGCGGCCGGCCCAGGTCGCCGTCCCACTTCGGGATCTCGTAGTGCAGCAGCAGCGCCGACCGCCACACCGTCGGTGCCAGGCGGGCGACCAGCCGGTGGTCCTGGTGGGCGTCGCCCGCCCAGGGGACGAGCACCAGGTCGGGGCAGATGCCGCCGGCGAAGTCGTGCAGGGCGCGCTTGACGTCGCCCCAGCGTTCGGGCAGGTAGCCGTCGTCGAACCCGGCGAAGGTCGTGGTGGCGCCCGGCAGGAAGGCCTGCGCGGCGGCCTGCGCCTCGGCGACCCGGTCGTCGGTGCCGGTCAGGGTCAGCCAGTGCCCGGTCACGTCGGTGCGGGCGGCCAGCTGCAGCAGCGTCCCGCCGCAGGCGATCTCCACGTCGTCGGGGTGCGCGGCGACGCAGGCGACCGTCAGGGGACCGTCGGGCAGGCGCAGGATCACAGTCCCGCGACCTTCAGCGTCGGGACCTCCTGCTCCCAGACCTTCCAGGGGGCGGTGCCGTTGCGGTCCAGCTGCTCCAGCTCGCGGCGTTCCTTCTGGGTGTCCATGCAGGCCCAGAAGCCGTCGTAGCGGTGGGCGGTGAAACGGCGGTCCTTGGCGGCCCGCAGGCAGGCGTCGAGCACCAGGTCGTCACCGGGGTCGAGGTAGTCGAAGATCTCCTGGCGCAGGACGAAGAACCCGCCGTTGACCCGCATGTCAGCCTCGGCGACGGACTCCAGGCCGGCCAGGGCGCCGTCGTCGCCGATCTTCACGACGTGGAACGAGTCCTGCGGGCGCACGGCCAGCAGCGACCCCACGTGGTCGTCGGGCAGGCGCGAGACCAGGTCGTTGACGTCCACGTCGGACAGCCCGTCGCCGTAGTTGGCCAGGAACAGCGGGTCGTCGCCCAGGTGGGTGCGCACCCGGCGCAACCGCTCGCCGATAGCGGTGTCCACCCCGGTGTCGCAGAACGTGATGGTCCACTGCGAGACGTCCTGCGAGCACAGCTCGACGCCGTCTCCCAGCACGAAGTCGTTGGTCGAGGTCTCCCGGTGGTCGAGGAACCAGTCCTTGATGGCCTGGGCGCCGTAGCCCAGGGCCAGTACGAAGTCGGTGTGCCCGAAGTGGGCGTAGTACTTCATGATGTGCCACAGCATCGGCCGACCACCGATGGTCGTCATCGGCTTGGGGATGAAATCTGAGGCGTCCTCGCGGATCCGCATACCCATCCCGCCGCAGAACAGCACGACCTTCATCGTCGATCCCCTCCAGACGGTTTGTCCGATTGTGTCCCATCACGGCACGACATGGGTAACAGTGCCCAGCACGTGACCCGCACGCCCGGCGAAATCACCCGGCAGCAGGCACGGTGCCCTCTGGCCGGCCCCGGACGACCGTGCTGGCCACACCGGGTGGCGGGCGTGCGGCTGTCCGAGGCTGCTCACCGGGTGAAACGGGGTAGATCCACCCGAGTCGTAGGGAACAATGGCGGCCATGAGGGTTCTGACCATCTCGCACAGCGCCGTCGTCGACGCCTGGCGGGAGCGTGAACGTGCCCTGCGGCGGCGCGGCCTGGATGTCGAGCTGGTCTCGGCGACGGCCTGGGACGAGGGCGGTCGGGTGGTGACGCTCGAGCCGCGGCCCGGCGAGCAGGTCGTCGGTCTGCCCACCGTCGGCTCCCACCCCGCGCTGTTCGGGTTCGCCCCCCGGGCCCTGTGGCGGGTGCTCGGCCACCCCCATGATCTGCTGGACATCCAGCAGGAGCCGTTCGCCCTGGTCACCGGTGAGGTGCTGGTGCTGCGGGCCGCCCGCCGCGCCTGGGACCGGCTGCGTGGCCGGTCGGGGCGCCGGGTGCCGTTCCTGGTCTCGTCCGCCCAGAACATCGCCAAGCGCTACCCCTTCCCGTTCGGGGCGATGGAGCGGGCGATCCTGCGGCGGGCCGATGGTGTGCACGTCTGCAACGAGGCGGCCGCCGCGATCGTCCGGCGCAAGGGCGCCCGCGGCCCGGTGGCGTGCGTCCCGCTCGGCATCGACCTGACGGTCTTCACCCCGGGGGAGGGCCGGCCGGGCGGGTCGGTCGTCGGCTATGCCGGGCGCCTGGTCGCCCACAAGGGCGTCGACGTGCTGGTCCGCGCCGTGCTGGCCGACGAACGGCTCACCCTGCGGCTCGCCGGCGGCGGTCCGCAGGAGGCCGAGCTGCGCGCGCTGGCGGCACCGGCGGGCGACCGCATCACCTTCCTCGGGTCGCTGTCCGGCCCGGACCTCGTGGAGTTCTACCGCGAGGTCGACGTGCTGGCCGTCCCGTCGCTCGACACCAGGCAGCAGGGCCCGTCCCGACGGCCGGCCCAGGGCTGGGTCGAGCAGTTCGGCCGGGTGGTGGTCGAGGCGATGGCCTGCGGCACGCCCGTCGTGGCCAGCCGGTCAGGTGCTCTGCCGGACGTCGTCGGCGACGCCGGGCTGCTCGTCCCGCCGGGAGACGTCGCGGCGCTGGGTGCCGCCCTGCGCCAGGTCGTCGACGACGCCGAGCTGGCCGCGACGCTGCGCCGGCGCGGCTTCGACGTCGCCGCCCGGTGCTCGTGGGACGCCGTCGCCGAGCAGGTCGAGGACCTGTACCACCAGGTGCTGGGGGAGGCCCCGCCACCCCCGGCCGCCACCCCGCTCCCGCCCGAGGTGATCCTCGTCGCCTACCGGCACCCCGAGATGGTCCGCACGGCCCTGGCCCCGCTGGCGGGTCGGCTGCCGATCACCGTGGTGGACAACTCGACGATGCCCGAGATCCGCGAGGTGGCCGACCAGGCGGGCGCGCAGTACTTCGAGGGCCACGACAGGGGGTACTCCAAGGCCGTGAACCTGGCGTTGACGCACCGGCAGTCGCCGGGGGCCGACGTGCTCCTGCTCAACGCCGACGCAGAGATCAGCCTCGACGGCGTGCTGGCCCTCCAGCGGGTGCTGCACGCCGGCGGGCGTACCTCGAGCGTCGGCCCGCGGCTGGTCGACGACGACGGCGCCCCCGACGTCCGCCGGGTGTGGCCCTTCCCGTCCCTGCGCCGTGAGGCCCTGCACGCCGTCGGGCTGGGCCGCCTGCCGGCCCGGCGTGCCCGGTCGTACCTCAACGGCGCGGTCCTGCTGATCCGGGCCGACGCGCTGGACGACGTCGGCTGGTACGACGAACGGTTCTTCCTCTACTACGAGGACACCGACTGGGCCTACCGGGCGCACCGGCGCGGGTGGCGGCAGGAGAGGGTCGTCGACGTCGTGGTCCGCCACACCGGCGGCGGCACCACCGGATCTCAACCGTGGCGCTACCAGGTGCACCACCACGCCTCGTTGGAGAAGTACTACCGCAAGTACTACGGCCCGGTCGGCTGGACGGTCGTCCGGGTGGTCGGCGCCGCCGGCGCCGGGGCCCGCGCGCTGGTGCGACCCGACGCCCGGCGCAAGGACGACCTGGACCGGATGCGGCTGTACCTGCGCGGCCCGGCGCGGGTCGAGGCCGCCCGGCCTTGGTGACCGTCGTCCGGCAGGCCCGGTACGGTGGGCGCCGTGGATAGGTCGTTCTGGTCAGGTCGTCCGGTGTTCGTCACGGGGCACACCGGGTTCAAGGGGGCCTGGCTGTGCGTGCTGCTCGACGCGCTGGGCGCGCGGGTGCACGGGTACGCGCTGGACACCCCGCAGCACTACCTGTACCAGCGGGCCGGCCTCAGCAGCCTGGTGGCCACCGACCAGCGCGCAGACATCCGTGACACCGCCGCGCTGCGTGAGGCGGTCGCCGCCTCCGGGGCGCAGGTGGTGCTGCACCTGGCGGCGCAGACGGTGGTGCGCGAGTCGTACGACGACCCGGGCGAGGCGTTCTCCACCAACGTCATGGGGACGTTCTCCGTGCTCCAGGCCTGCCGGGACGTGCCCGCGGTGACCCGGTGCGTCGTGGTGACGACCGACAAGGTCTACACCAACCACGAGTGGGTGTGGGGCTACCGGGAGGACGACCGCCTCGGCGGCGACGACCCGTACTCGGCCTCCAAGGCCGCGGCGGAGATCGTGGCCCGTTCCATGGCCGTGTCGTTCCCGCGCCAGGGCTACGCGGTGGCGACCGCCCGGGCGGGCAACGTCGTGGGCGGTGGTGACGCCACCCCGGAAGCGCTCATACCCGAGCTGGTCGGCGCCTACGCCCAGGGCCGCCCGGCCATCCTGCGCCGGCCGGCCGCGGTGCGTCCCTGGCAGCACGTCCTCGAACCGCTGTCCGGCTACCTCACCCTGGCTGAGCGCCTGACGCCGGACCGCCACGCCACGGCCTGGAACTTCGGCCCGGTCGCCGAGGACGCGCTGACCGTCGGCGAGGTCGCCACCCGGCTGGCCGACGCCTGGGGCGACGGTGCGTCGTGGCACGACGGCGGCGACCCCGGCCCCCACGAGGCCGGTCTGCTCATGCTCGACTCGGCCCGGGCCCGCGCCGCGCTGGACTGGGCCCCGGTGCACCGGGCGTCGGCCGCCCTGGACCGGGTCGTGGCCTGGGAGAAGCAGGTCCGTTCCGGTCAGGCCACCGCGCTGGACGCCACCCGCGCCCAGGTCCAGGAATACCTGCGCCTCGGCGGGGTGCTTGCGGCCTAGCGGCGGACAGGCCCGGTGCCCAGACCGCCCGGCCTGCCTGGGTCGGCGCCGCGCCGCTCGGTCGAGGTCAGCCTCGACGAAAGGACGCTGGACGTGGATGGTCGGACGACCGGCCGTCCGAGCCGGGTCGCCTCAATACCCTGGACGCTGCTGGTGGTCGACGTAGTCTTTGGCTTCTTTCAGGCCCCAGCCCGTGACCTCGCGCACCAGTTTGATGGCCTCGATCGTCCGACCTTCGGCCAGCAGCGCGCGAACGTCGTCCTCCCAGGCGGGGCCCGTGGTGACGTAGGTGTCAGCGGGAGCGTCGGCCAGGCCCGCGGCGACCAGCTGTGCCTGGAGGTCGGCCACAGCAGCCTCAAGTGCAGCGACGCGCGCGCCGAGCTGCATGTACCCGTCATTGTTCATGGCGACACGTTACCATCGGTGCCTGGGTCTCGAGGCTTTAGCTGGCGACGACGACCATCACCAGGACAATGCTCGAAACCTGTCTTCCGCGCCGAAAAAACTCTAGGGGTGCTCGGCCTGGTGCCGCGCATTGTCTGCCACCGTCCGTCCGCCTAGGTTGTGGTCTAAGGCTGAGATCACGATGCGGTCTGGAGCGTCGCGCCGTGGCGTAAGGTGTGGGGATGGACGACAGGCCTGCCTGGGGCACACCTCCGCGCAATCAGCCGGGCGGATTCACCACAGGACCCGCTGACGCGCTGCCGGAGGACGACAGGCTGGCCGACCTGTACGCCTCGGTGGTCGACACCGGTCGGCGCAAGCCCAGGGCTGGGGGCACGGCGCCGTCTGGACGGTGGCGGGTGGTGGGCGCGCTCGTGGCCGTCGTCGTGGTGTGCGCAGCGGTGGGTTGGCTGTTGCTGCGGCCCGGCGGCACGGACCCGTCCTCCGCCGGCGCGACGGGGGCGGTCGATCCGGCAGACGCCTGGTCGGCCAGCGCCGCGCCGCAGGTGGTCGCCGACCTGGTCGAGGTCGCTGGCGGTACCCAGTTCGTCGCCGTCTTCCTGTACGCCGGCTACGCCTCCGCGGTGGCCCCGACGGCGCCGGGTGCGACGACGACCGACCGGTACGCCTGGCGCGACGGGAAGGCCGAACGTTCCGGCCCCGAGGGGGTGCTCGACCCTGACGAGCTGTTCGACGTCACGACGGTGGACTGGACGGCGATCGAGGGGTTCGTCTCGCAGGTGCCCGAGCTGAGCGGTATCGACTCCATGCCGTCGTCGGTGTACGTCGAGCGGGCTGTGGCCGGGGGTGCCTCGGCTGACGCGCAGCTGTCGCTCTCCCTGAGCGACGACTACGGCCGCAGCGCCAACCTCATCGCCGACCAGGCCGGCCAGATCGTGTGGATGAGCAGTGACATCGAAGGGTCGCCGGCGTCCGAGTGGGCGGCGGCCGGCCTCTTGCAGACCGATCGCACCCGGCAGGTGGCGGACGACCTCGTCGCGGTGGCCGGCAGCACGCAGTTCGTCTCGGTCCGCATCTTCAACGGCCACGCCTCGGCCTATGCCCTGAACGCTCCGGGGGACTCGGTGGACTACCTCAGCTGGAGCCGAGGTTTCGCCTCGACGAGCAGCAGCACCAGCACGGTCAACCCAGCCGCGCTGTTCGACGTCACGACGGTCGACTGGACGTCGGTCGCCGGCCTCGTCGCGCAGGCGGGCGACCTCACCGGCATCGGCGCCCCGATGCTCCACGGGTCGGTCGAGGTCTCGAGAGCCGGCTCGGGGCTCGTGTACGAGGTCTACCTGGACGACGACTCCGTCACCGGGTCGGTCGCCTTCGACGCGACCGGACAGGTCGTGTCGATGAGGGGCGGCGTCCCGGGGTCGGCCTCCGACCAGTGGGACGCCGCGCACTGAGGTCCACCCTCACCGCGCGTTGAGGCCCACCCTCAAGAGGGAGGCCGTTCGAGCCCTGCCGCCGGCCGAGAGGTTGCGCCGGGCGCAGCTGCCGGCCCGCCACGGAGGCGGTCGTCGAGAACCTCCGTCGGCAGCAGCGGTCGGGTCAGAACAGGTGGCCGAGCACCGTCCCGAGGATGCCGCCGGCGTCGTTCGCCTTCGGTGCCGGCGTGGCCTTGCCGCCGCCGCCGAGCACGCCGCCCAGCACTCCGCCGAGCAGGTCGCTCAGGCCGCCGCCCGACTGTCCGAGCACCCCGGTCACCAGGTCGGTGATCGGCCCGCCGGACGTCTTCTTCAGCGCCGTGCCTGCCAGGTAGGACAGCACGATCGGCGCCAGGATGGGCAGCAGCTGGGTGAGCAGGTTGGTGTCGGTGCCGGTCTTGGCCCCCAGCTGGGCGGCGGCCTTGCTCGGTGTGGCGCCCAGGGCGTGCTTGACGATCTTGGCGCCGTCCTTGGTGTCGATCCCGTCCAGGTCGAGAGTGCCCGCGGTCGTCTGGCCGCTGTGGCCGAGCAGGGCCTGGGCCAGCGACAGGGCACCGTCGGCGTCCTGGCTGTTGTGGTGCAGCCCGCCCAGCAGGGAGGTGATGGCCTGGCGTGCGGCGTCCTTGGTCGCTGCGGGGGTGGAGCCCAGGCGGGCCGCCAGGTCGTCGACGGGCAGCGTGGCGAGGATGTCGGTGACTGCGCTCATGGAGGGGGCCTCTCGGTTACTCGTCGTCGTCGGGCAGGTCAGTGGGCAGCGTGGTCTCTTCGGGCTTGGTGCCCAGCGCCTTCTCGGCCCGTGCCTTGCAGGTCTTGCACAGGTCGGAGATGTTCTTGTACTCGCGCGCCTCGGCGACGGTGCCCGAGATGATCTCCTCGGTCCGGTCGCCGTTGATGTGGTAGCAGTCGTCGTACAGGTGGTACTTGGTGCCGTGGGCCGTGAAGTAGACGAGGTTCTGGCCCGTGAGGTCCTCCACCTCCTGGGTCTGGGCGGCGTACTGCTCGACCGAGGGCGAGCCGATCGACATCCCGGCCGCCCCGGCCACGACCAGCGCCAGGACGGCGACCGCGCCGACGATCCCCTTCTGCTTGCCGTCGAGGTCCTTGTTCACGAAGATCATGACGACCAGCGGCAAGAACGCGATGATGGCGACGATCAGCCCCAGCTGGTTCTGCACCCAGAAGCGGACCTTGTCCTTGCGGGAGGCCGGGTCGAGCCGGTTCGCCTTTTTCCACAGCAGCGAGCCGCCGACGGCCAGCAGCAGGTCGACGACGATGAGCACGACCACCAGCCAGATCTTCACCGGGCTGGCCTTGAGCGCCCAGAAGATGGTGGCCGCCTCGGTGGCGATGGCCAGTACCCACAGGCCCGCGGCGAACAGACGCAGCCGCAGCGCCCTGGACTTGGCCTCGGCGGTCGGTGCCCAGGTCGGTGTCCTGGTCGCCTCAGCGGCCGCGTCGGCCTTGACCTTGGCCTTGCTCTCGTCGGACATCAGGTCGGACGCCTGGACGATTTTCTTCTTGGAGGCCATCTCGAATTCCTTCGTCGCGGTGGACCGTCCGCTGCGCGGCGTCGGCGACCAGTGGTGACTGGCCCGAATAGACGCAGCGGCGCGAACCGGCAGGCTGAGGCTACCGGCGCGGGCCGATGTCGATCAACTAACAACACCAGTCATATCCCGGCAGCGTTGCGGGCGAACTGATCTTTCGGGTGATATTCGAGCACTACCGGGTGATGTTCTTGCGGTGGTCGGCGGTTGTTGCGCAGTTCAGGACGGTGCGTGTCCCACCGGGGGCCGGTGCGGACCAGCGGTGAACCGGCTGCCGACGGCAGGCAGGAGGGGCGCGGTGGGGCCGGCCGACGCGACCGCCAGCAGGCGGCCGAAACTGCTCTGACCTGCGCCGATGGACCTGCAGCTCCGGGCATACCGGGGTGAGAGGTATCAATTCGGTCACGGACTTGTGCTTCGTGCCTGGGTACAGCAAACTAGTCCCCGACGGAGCCTCCTTCCTGCCCCCTGCGAGTGAGGCTCTGTCCGACGGAGCGCGTTGCCTGCCCCCTGCGTGGCGCGCTCCGTCCCTTATTTTCTCCAGAAGTTCGCGCCGGATCTGCGCGCGGCGAATCCCTCAGCCTGCGGCACCTTGTCCGCGCCCGGCGTGCCACCCGGGACGCCGTCCACGGTCGGGGTTAGCGTGACGCTTGTGAATGTCGTCGCTCGTACCACGCCTGCCGACCCTGAGGCCGGCGAGACCCGTCAGGTCGCGCTCGTGCCTGGCCCGTCGCGCACCGACCTGGTCGACGCTGCCGTGACGGCATGGCGGGCGGCGCTGGTCGACGAGGCCGGCGGTTCGGCCCGCAGCGACATCGACCTGCTCGCCGACGCCGCGCTCGACCTCACCTCGGCCCACCCGTCCGGCATGGCCCAGCTGTTCGCCGGGCGTCCCACCAAGCTGTCCAACCTGGTCCGTGACGCCGGCGCGCTGGCCACCGCCCGGCGCCGGGCGCGCGCCGTGGCCGACCGGGCCGGGACCACCGCCCAGCAGTACGGCCTGGCCCCCACCGCCCTGGCGATCGGCGTGGCCACCTGGACCCTGCACCCCGCCCCGGAACAGGTCGACGACATGGCGGCCCTGGCCGCGGCGACCTCCGCGGCCCTGCCCGTCGTGCCGGCCGACGCCCTGGACCCGCCGCGCACGGTCCGGGTGCCGGTGCTGCTGCGGCCCATCCAGGTGGTGCCACGAGGGTCGGCCCACAGCGACTACGAGCTGACCCTGGAACCGACCGTCGAGGTCAACCCGGTGCTGGCCCGGGCTCTGCGGGCCCGGGGGGCCCTGCTCGACCCGGCGACGCTGGCCGCGTCCACGTTCACCGACGGCGGGTTCGACCCGCGCGGGGCCCTGGACCGTCTGGCCGCCCTGGGCGAGGCTGTGCTCAAGGGCTTCGAGCTGACGGACCGGCGGGTCGTGGGCACCTTCGTCCACCCCGGGCAGGTGCTCGTCGACGACCTGGACGCCCTGGCCGGGCTGCTGGAACGGCACGAGGTGGTCGCCGCGCTGGCCGGCGCCCCGGACGCGACCGCCGAGCTGCGCGTCACGCTGCCCGAGCCGCCGGTCGGAGACCGGGACCTGGCGGCGGAGCGCGGCGTCGGCGACCTGGACGACGCGCAGCGGCACGTCCTGGACGTCGTGGCCTCCGGGGCGCACGTCTTCGTCGACGCGCCCTCTGGTGCCGACGTGGCCGGGACCGTCGCGGGGATCGTCGCCGAGACGGCTGCCGCGGGCAAGACCGTGCTGTACGTCCCCGGCAGCCGCCGCGGCACGCTGGCCCTGGGGGAGGCGCTGGAGCGCAACGGCCTGGGCGACCTGCTGCTGGACGTGCCCACGGGTCCGTCCTGGCGGGTCGACGTCGCCCGGCGGCTGCTCTCTGCCATGACCCTGGCCGCGCCGGACGTCGACGTCGACGAGCTCAGCCAGCTGTGCGACCAGACCACCGAGCTGCGTGCCCGCCTTGCCCGCTACGTCGAGGCCATGCACCAGGACCGCCAGCCGTGGGGGGTGTCGGCCTTCGACGCGCTGCAGCACCTGGCGGCCCTGACGGCGACCCGACCGGTGCCGCGCACCACCGCCCGCCTGTCGGCCGACGCGGTGCGCGTCATCGACGCGGAGCGGCGAGCCGAGCTGGGTGCCGACCTCAGCCGGGCCGCCCGGCTCGGGGCTTTCCTCGTCCGGCCCGTCGACACCGCCTGGTACGGCGCCGACCTGCACACGGACATCGACGCCGAGGTGGCGCTGACCCGGGTGGAGCGGCTGCTGGAAGGCTCCCTGCCGGCGCTGACCGCCCGCGCCGCGCAGATCTACGAGGAGACCGGGCTGACCCCCGCCACCTCCCTGGACGACTGGGCCACGCAGCTGACCATGCTCGGCGACGTGCGCGACTCCCTCGACGTGTTCCGTCCCGAGGTGTTCGAACGCGACCCGGCCGACCTGGTGGCCGCCACGGCCCCCAAGGCCTGGCGTTCCAGCCGGCGCATCGAGATGGGGCTGTGGACCCGGCGTCGGCTGCGTCACCAGGCGCGGGACCTGGTCCGTCCGGGACGTCCGGTCGACGACCTGCACACCGCCCTGGTGCAGGCACAGGTGCGTCGTGACGCCTGGTTGGCCCAGTGCCCCTCGGGCGGCTGGCCGCGCCTGCCCACCGGGTTCGAGCTGGTCGAGGACGAGTTCGCCGCCGTGCGCCGCGACGTCGACGCCCTGGAGAAGGTGCTCTCCGACGACCGGCCGCGCCTGTCGGGGCTGTCCATGGACCACCTGGTCGACCGGCTGACCCTGCTGCGGTTCGACGCCCCCTCCCTCAACGGCCTGCCCGAGCGCACGACGCTGCTGGCCAAGGCCGAAGCGGCCGGGCTGGGGCCGCTCATCGACGACCTGCGCGCCCGCCAGGTGGCCCCAGACCTGGCGGCACCCGAGGTCGAGCTGGCCTGGTGGGCGACGGTGTTCGAGCTGATCCTCAGCCAGGACCCGGCGCTCGCCGGGTACGACGGCACCTCGCTGGACGCGCTGTCCGAGCGGTACGCCCAGGTCGACCGGGCCCTGGTCGAGACCCGGGCGCCGGTGCTGCTGCACGAGGTGGTCACCGAGCTGCAGGCCCGGCTGCGCCGCCACCGCGACCAGGGCGAGGCGCTGTTCGTCGAGCTGGTGGAAGAGTCGGTGGGCACGCTGCGCGACACCGCCGAGCGCTACCCGGAGGTCACCCGGCACCTGCGGCCGGTCGTCGCCGCCAGCCCGCTGCTGGTGCCGGCCGTGGCGCCCGCCGCCCGGCAGGTGGACCTCGTCGTGCTCGACGCTGCGGGGCACCTGTCGACGGCCGTCGCCGTCCCGGCCCTGGCGCGGGGGCGTCAGGTCGTGGTGGTGGGCGACGCCCGGTGCGCCTCCCGCAACGCGCTGCGCGACCTGGCCGAGGTGCTGCCGACGGTGGCCCTGCGGGCCGACGTGTCGCGCCGCGACCCGCACCTGACGGCGTTCCTCGCCGCCCACGGGTATGCCGGGGTGCTCACGCCCGTGCCGCTGCCCGACTCGGCGCCGCTGGTCGCGCTGTACGAGGTGGACGGCACCGGGATGCCGGACGCCAGCGGTGTCGTCGACTCCACCCAGGTCGAGGTCGACCACGTCGTCGACCTGGTGCTGGCCCACGCCCGGGACCACGGGGACGAGTCGCTGGCCGTGGTCACCGTCACCGCCCGGCACGCCGACGCGATCCGGGACGCGGTCGACGCCCAGGTGCGTCGTCACGCGACGCTGAGCACGTTCTTCGACGCCCGTCGGGCTGAGCCGTTCGTCGTGGTGGACCTGCCGAACGTCGCCGGGCTGACCCGCGACACGGTGGTCCTGTCGCTGGGCCTGGGCCGCACCCCGCACCGGCGGGTGCTGCACTCCTTCGGTGCGGTCTCCGCCGACGGCGGGGACGCGCTGCTGCTCGACGCCCTGGGTTCGGCCCGGCACCGGCTGGACGTGGTGTCCTGCTTCGGCAAGCCGGACCTCGACCCGCACCGGCTGCGCGGCGGCGGGCCCCGGCTGCTCGCCGACCTGCTGGACTTCGCCCGGCACCGCGGCGACGGCCTGGTCGAGGTCGACCGGGAGACCGTCGGCGACGACGCCGGTGCGCCCACGGCCGGAGCCGACCCGCTGCTCATGGACATCGGCGAGCGGCTGTGGCAGCACGGCCTGGACGTCGAGCTGGACCACGGCCTGCCCGGCGGGATGCGCATCCCCCTGGTCGTCGGGCACCCGAGCCTGCCCGGCCGGTTCCTCGTCGCGGTGCTGACCGACGACGAGGCGTACGTCGCCGAGCCGTCGGTACGCACCCGCGACCGGTTGTCCGCCGACCGGTTGCGGGCGCTGGGCTGGGCCGTCGTACGGATCTGGTCGGCGGCCGCCTTCCTCGACCCGCAGGCCGAGGTCGACCGGGTGCGCCGCGCCCTGCACGCCACGCTGCCGCCCGAGGTGGCCATGCCGCCGCTGCGCCCGCCGACGCGACCCGAGCCGGTCGTGCCCGAGTCGGCCGTGCCGACCCGGCAGCTGACCGTCCCCGGCGACCTCGACGAGTTCGTCGCCGCCGAGCTGGCCGGTCTCCTCGCGCACGGCGACCGGCAGCGCCCGCAGCCGAGCCGGGCGGACGAGCCGACCGTGGCCGACACCGCCGATCCGCCTGGCGACGGCCCGCGCGCCGGCGACGAGCCGGCTGCCGAGGCCGGCACCGACCACGAGACCGCGTCCGACGGTCGTGAGACCGTGGTCGGCACCGTCCGGTCCGAACCGGTCACCGAGGCCTTCTGGGCCCACCTCGAGCCGCCGGAGGTCGAGGTCACGGGACCGACCGAGCAGCCCGCCGGCGTGGTTCCTGCGGACGTCGACCCGACACCCTCGACCGCGCCCGACGACGAGGCGCTCCTGGCCGACGAGGTGGCGGCTGCGGCCGCCGTCCTGCCGGACCTGGTCAGCATCGACCTGGACGAGCACCTGTCGATGCAGACCAAGCCCCGTCCCGACGTCCAGCCGGGCCTGCCGGTCGCCGCCTACACCGACGACGAGCTGGACGCCCTGGTCGAGTGGCTGCTGTCCGACGGCCAGGAACGGACCCGTTCCGGGCTGGTGGCCGAGGTCCGCACCCAGCTGGCGGTGAGACGCCGCTCGAAGCGTTTCGACTCCGCGGTGCGGGCAGCGGTCTCCCGTGCGCTGACATGACCCACCCGTCTCCTCGATGACCGGACGGCGGCGTGCGGTCCGGCCGGCTGGGACGGTCGGCGGGGACGAGGCCGACCTGCGCCACGTCCTGCCTGCACCACAGGAACCAGGACCGTCGGCCGCGACCCGACGTCCAGGCCCGCACGACCCGACCGGTGCGGTCCCGTCGCACGACGAGACGGCCGAGGGCTGGTCGGAACCACCCGACGATCCGGACCGCCTCCTGCTGGAACGGCCGCCGCACTGGTCCTGACGGGGTTGGCGTCTCGTCGGGTGTCACGGCACGACGAAGGCGCTGAGCGTCGTCCCCGCCGCCCCGGAGAGCCCGGGCATCTCGTCGGGGGACACCGCGAGCACCACGGTGGTGATCTCCTCGGCGCCGCATCCCCCGAACAGCCCGTCGTCGGTGGTGCCGGTCTCGGGTGCGGGCAGCACCACAGCGCCGCGAGCGACGACCGTTCCGGTCCCGCCCTCGACCGGGGCGGCCAGGACGTCCACCCGGTCGCCGGGCGACAGCAGCGCCGCCATCTGAGGGTCGGCCAGCCGGACGGTCGCCACCACGGTGCCGGCCGGTCCGTGGGGCGTCGAGCCGATCAGGGTGGCAGCCAGCGGCACACCGGCCGGCAGGTCGGCGACGACCGCACGGCCCGCGACCTCGTCCAGACCGACAGCGGCTCCCTGGGGGGCCACGTCGCCCGGCACGGTGGCGTAGCGCAGGTCGCCGCGGGTCAGGGTCTGGCCGGCGGTGACGTCGCGTGCGGTGACCACGACCCGGACCGAGCCGGCCGGTGCCGGGCGCAGCGCGTCGGCCGCGCTGAGCACGGCCAGGCCGACCAGCACCGCCGCCACCGGGAAGCGGAACCGCCACAGCCAGACCCGGACCTGGACCCGCCAACCGGTACGGACGAGCGGGAGGGGAGCAGGACGCAGGTCAGCCATACCGCTGACGCTAGGAGCCGACCACCACGCCCCGGTGCCGCTCTGGCTGCCGCCGCACGTCTGGCCGGGCTGTGGACGGTTCGTCGGGGCACGTCGGCGGGTAGGCGCCACCGAGGTGTCAGATGCCCCACGGATCGATGACAGGCAGGTCGGCTGCCTCGAACGGTGTCGTGTCACGGGTCGCCACGACGAGCCCGTGGGTGGCAGCGATGGCTGCGATGAACCCGTCGGCGTGGGCCAGTGCGACACCGCGCGCCCGAGCAGCGGCACGCACCGCGGCGTAGGGGCTGGTGCACGCGAGGTCGAACGCGAGCACGCGACCGGCGAACGACGGAAGCACCTGCCGCTCGATGCGGTCGGACAGTGCGGTGCGTCGCCGTCCGGCGGGGACCAGGGCGACGCCGAGGCGCAGCTCGGCCACGGTGACGGCCGACAGGTAGAGGGTCTCGAGCGTCTGGGCGTCGAGCCAGGCGGCGACCGCCGGGTCGGGCTCGGGACGCAGGGGCTCGGAGATGACGTTGGTGTCGAGCAGGATCACTCGAAGCTCACCGGTTCGACCGTGGTCTTGTCGCGCACCTGGTCGAACACGGCGGCCTCCTCGTCGGTGAGCTTCAGCTCACGTCCGATCGCGGTCAGCATCGAACCCAGCTTCAGCCGGCTCTCCGGCCGGACCGCTTCGGCGAGGATGGTGCGCACCTCGGCTTCGGTGCTACGGCCGTGCGCCGCGGCGCGGACGCGCAGGGCGCGGTGGACCTCGTCGGGCACGTTACGCACGGTGAGCATCGCCATGTCAGGACCCCCTTCTGCCTTCATTGCATGCAACGAGGTTCAGTGTATGCAACTGCAGGCTGGCTGTCTACGCCCGCCTCAGCACGGCACCCGTACCAGCCGCGGCAGGTCATTCCTCGGACCGGCTCCGGCGGCCCGCGACGAACCAGGCGGTCTCGACCAGGACGACGCCGACCGCGGCGCAGGCCAGGGCCATGAGGGTGTCGCCGAGGTTGGTCGGGTCGAGCAGGAAGATCTCGCGGGTGAGCGGGGTGAGGAACATCAGCGCGGAGGCGGCGGTCATCACCGCGACCAGCGCGACCTTCCACGGGGCGTAGGGCCGGGCGACGATGGCCAGGACCCACATGGCGATCACCGTCAGGGTGATCAGTGCGGAGGTGCTGGCCTGGGTCGCGGCGGTGTCGCTGCCGTCGCCCCCGTGGCGGGCCAGCAGGTAGGAGGTCAGGCAGGCCACGGCGATGACCGCCCCCGCCGGGAACGCGGTGCGGAACACCCGGGTGACGAAACCCGGCCGGGCGCGTTCGTCGTTCGGCGCCAGGGACAGGACGAAGGCGGGCAGGCCGATGGTGAACCAGCCGGTGATGGTGATGTGCCGGGGGAAGAACGGGTACGGCAGCGGGTCGAAGCCGATGAGGCCAGGTATACCGACCAGCAGTGCCAGCAGCACCGAGTAGACGGTCTTGGTCAGGAACAGCGTCGAGACCCGTTCGATGTTGCCGATGACACGACGGCCCTCGGCGACGACGTGCGGCAGCGTGGCGAACTTGTTGTCCAGCAGGACGATCTGGGCGACGGAGCGTGTCGCCGGGCTGCCCGCGCCCATCGCCACGCCGATGTCGGCGTCCTTGAGCGCCAGCACGTCGTTGACGCCGTCGCCGGTCATGGCCACGGTGTGCCCTGACGACTGCAGGGCGCCGACCATGGCCCGCTTCTGCTCCGGGGTGACCCGGCCGAAGACGGTGGCCTCCTCCAGCGTGCGGGCCAGCGCTGCCGGGTCGTCGTCCGGCAGGGTCCGGGCGTCCACGGGTGTCTGCGCCCCGGTCAGGCCCAGCCCGGCGGCGACGGCTCCGACCGAGGCAGCGTTGTCGCCCGAGATCACCTTGACCGCGACCGACTGGGCGGCGAAGTACTCGAGCGTGTCCTTGGCGTCCGGGCGCACCTTCTGGTCGAGCACCACGAGGGCGACGGGCGTCACACGACCGGGGGCCTGGGGGGCGTCGACCGGCTGGTCGGCCCGACCCAGCAGCAGCACCCGCAGGCCTTGCGCCGCCAGGCGCTCGGCCTCGGCCCGGGCCGCGTCGACCGACGCCGTCCCGTCGCCGGGTGCGGCGCCGGATGCGTCCAGCAGGACGTCGGGGGCGCCGAGCACCCAGTCGCCGTGAGCGTCGAAGCTGGTGCCGCTCCACTTGCGGGCCGAGGAGAACGGGGCCACCGCTGTGGGCTCCCAGCCGGGATCGTCCGGGTAGGCCTCGGCGATGGCCTGCAGGCTGGCGTTGGGCCGCGGGTCGGCGGCGGCGAGGGCGGCGAGCGCCAGGTGGGTGGTCTGCTCGTCTCCGCCGGGCTCGTCAGCGAGCGAGCGGACATCGGACAGCCGCATCGCGTTCTCGGTCAGGGTGCCGGTCTTGTCGGCGCACACCACGTCGACCCGGGCCAGGCCCTCGATGGCGGGCAGCTCGTTGACCAGGCACTGGCGCTGGCCGAGCCGGATCACCCCGACGGCGAAGGCGATGGAGGTCATGAGGACCAGGCCCTCGGGCACCATCGGCACCAGGGCGGCGACCATCCCGCGCAGCGCCTCGTCCAGGGGCTGGTCGCCGGACAGCTGGTTGTAGATCGACAGGGCGCCGGCCGGGATCAGCAGCCAGGTGATGACCCGCAGGATCTTGTTGATGCCGTTGCGCAGGTCGGACTTCACCAGCGTGAACCGGCTGGCCTCCTCGGCCAGCCGGGTGGCGTACGCCTCTTTGCCCACCTTGGTCGCCCGGTAGGCGCCGTTCCCGACGGCGACGAAGCTCCCGGACATCACCGGGTCGCCGGGGTGCTTGACCACCGGGTCGGACTCGCCGGTCAGCAGCGACTCGTCGACCTCCAGCGCGGAGGCCTCGACGACCTCACCGTCCACGACGATCTGGTCGCCGGCGCTCATCTCGATGATGTCGTCGGCCACCACCTCGTCGGGCGCCAGCTCGCGGCTGGCACCGTCGCGCCGCACCCGGGGCCGGGCCTGCCCGACGATGGTCAGCCGGTCCAGGGTGCGCTTGGCCCGCAGCTCCTGGATCATCCCGACGACCGAGTTGGCGACGATCATCCCGCCGAAGAGCCCGTCGAGGAACGACCCGGTCGTCATCACGATGACGAACAGCACCGCGAGGATCGCGTTGATCCGGGTGAAGACGTTGGTCCGGACGATCTCCCAGGTGCTGCGGCTGGCCCGGACCGGCACGTCGTTGGTCTGCCCGGCGGCCACCCGTGCGGCGACCTCGGCAGCGCTCAGTCCGGACAGTGCGAGGGCGGGGGCTTCAGCCATAGGGCGACCCTATGCCGAGTCACGAGCAGATCTCGACGTTCCCGGACGTTGCTCCCCGGAGCGGCGCGACCAGCTGGGCCTCCTCCCGCATCGACCCGACGTGACGGGAGGGCAGCGCACCGAACGGTGTGACGGCGACGGTCAGCGTCCGGCCGCTCTTGCGGGGCCGCCAGGTGCCGACGATCTCACCGTCGGCCAGGACCGCCCCCGGCTCGCCGAGCGCCTTCCACACCTGGCGGTGGAACGCAGGGTCGACGATCGTCTCGCGGTCGCGCATCTGGGTGTACGGGTCGCGCGGCGGGAGCAGACGCACCCCGACGGGCGCCGGCGGCGACCGCAGCGCGTCGAGGTCCTCGGTGAGGATCCAGGAGGTGCCGGCGAAGCCGACCGGGGTCAGCTCGTCGGCCACCAGGCTCCACCAGGGGTCGGTGTCGCCGGTCCGGACCCCGAGCCACGCGGCGAGCCCCGCCGGTGTGGACGGCCCGTAGCAGCGCAGGTAGCGGCGGACCAGCTCAGCCCGGGCGACCTGCGGGTCGACGGCCTCGAGCGGACGGCCGAGCCACTCCTCGACCAGGACGAACAGCCCCTTGCCCCGCTCACGCGGCGCGAAGCAGACGACGCCCTGGAGCGTCAGCATGCGGACGCAGAAGTGCACGATGCCCTCGCCGAGGGGCTGGTCCGGAGCCCAGGGCCCCGGGGCCTGCCAGCCGCTGCGCCGCGTGGGGGGCAGCTCCTCGGCGACCCGTGCCGCCACCTGCGCTCCGAGCGTGTTGATGTCGAGACGCCGCCCGGCCAGCACCTCGCCGATCTGGTCGCGGGTCAGCTCGACGGCCTCGCCCAGGCTCAGGCCGAGCCCGTCCACGGCGGGGGCCACGCCCTGGAGCAGGTGCCGCGCGGCCTGCTCGGTCGGCGGGAGCACGCCCGTGGTGAACACCGGCGCGTCTGTCGTGGGGAAGCAGAACGGTGCGCCGCGCATGCACCAGGTCTGGAGCAGGCTCTTGGACTCGGTGAACGCGTCGGACAGCCGCGCTGGAGTGACGCCCTGCACCCGCGCGTGCAGGGCCAGCAGCGCCGACCCTGGCGGGCTGTCCTGGACGGCGCACCGCCCGGCCGCCGTCAGCAGGCTGTCGTCGCAATGCTTGTCAGCCGGGTGCGGGCCGGCCCCGTCGTCCAGCCGGGTGCTGTCGTCCAGCCGGCCGGTGAGGTGGTGGGCACCCAGCCGGAAGGCGACGACGTCGCCCTTCGAGACGGTGCGCACCGCAGGTCAGCCTGAGGCGCCGGTCAGGACGCCGGTCATGACACGGTGCCGGCGGGCTGCTTGGTGGCCGGTGCCGTCGGGGTGGACGACGAGTCGGACGATGCCGGCGAGGCGGCCGAGGTCCCGGCCGCTTTCTCCGACGTGGTCGACTCCGACGACCCGGACCCCTGCTTGCCGGCCGGGGTGGAGGCCGACGACGCCCCTCGTGCGTCGGTGCGGTAGAAGCCCGACCCCTTGAACACGACTCCGACCGGTGAGAACACCTTGCGCAGCTTGCCCTGGCACTGGGGGCACACGGTCAGCGGGTCGTCGTGGAATCCCTGGTGGACGTCGAAGGCGTGCTCGCACACGGTGCAGCGGTACGCATAGGTCGGCACGGCGGCCTCCTGGGGGGTTGAGAGCCTGGTCTGGGCGGACTCCTGGCGCTGTAGTAGCACTCGCGGGTACCGAGTGCTAACGATACTCCTTGGCGGCGTCTTCCTCGGGTCGTCCCCGACAGATGCGTCCAAGTGGCGGACAGTTGGTCTGCGAGCCGTGCAGCAGCTCCTGAGGGGTCCGCGATGCTTTAGTCTGCCCAACGTGACCCGCCGTCGCCGTCTTGTCCGCCGCGTGCTGATCGGCGTGAGCGCCGTGGTCGTCCTCGCCCTGCTGGGTTCTGTCGCGGGGGCGGTGCTGGCGGTGCGCCGACCGCTGCCCACCCATTCCGGCCAGGTGCGGCTGGCGGGCCTGGACGGCGAGGTCACGGTGCTGCGGGACGCTCGTGGTGTGCCGACCATCACGGCCGCCACCGCCCACGACCTGTTCCTCGCCCAGGGCTACACGGACGCGCAGGACCGGTTCTTCCTCATGGACTACCGCCGTCACGCCGCGTCCGGCACGCTCGCCGAGCTGATCGGCGACCAGGACGGCGCCGTCGCCGGGGACAAGGCCGTCCGCACGCTGGGCTGGCGGCAGGTCGCCGAGCAGGAGTGGGAGCTGCTCGACGCTCCGACGCGGGACTACCTGACGGCCTACTCCAAGGGCGTCAACGCCTACCTGGCGGGCCGGTCGCCGGGTGAGATCGCCGTGGAGTACACCTTGCTGGGGGTGCACCTGGACGTCCACGCCCCGGCGCGCTGGACCCCGGTGGACTCCTTGGTCTGGCTCAAGGCGATGTCCTGGGACCTGCGCTCCAACGACGAGGCCGAGCTGGCCCGGGTGCACGCGCTCCAGACGCTCGGGGACGACCCGGCCAGGGTGGCTGCGCTGTTCCCCCCCTACCCGGCCGACATCAACGCCCCGATCCTGCCCGACGCCGTCGCGGACCCTGTCGCCCAGCCCGCGACGTGGTCGCTGACGGAGGCCACCGAGGCCCTGGGTGCGGCCGGTGACGTGCTCGACGCCGTGCCGCACCTGCTGGGCGACGGGGTCGGTGCCAACTCCTGGGCGGTGTCCGGCGAGCACACCGCGTCCGGCCTCCCGCTCCTGGCCGCCGACTCGCAGCTGGCGGTCACGCAGCCGGGCATCTGGTCTCAGGTCGGGCTGCGGTGCGCCACGGTCTCCCGGGACTGCCCGTTCGACGTGTCCGGGTTCTCGACCGCGGGGGTCCCCGGGGTGACGATCGGGCACAACGGTTCCCTGGCCTGGGCGTTGAGCGGCATGGGCGCCGACGTCACCGACCTGTTCGTCGAGCGGGTCGTCGGCGACGAGGTGGTGGTCGACGGTGCCCGTCAGCCGCTGACCACGCGCCGGGAGACCATCAAGGTCGCCGGCGGCGCGCCGGTGACGATCGCGGTGCGGTCCACCGGCCACGGACCGATCATCTCCGACCTGTTCGGCACCGAGGCCGCTGGCCAGGCCACCTATCAGGTCGCGCTGGGCTGGGCCGGGCTCACCCCGGGGGTCACGGCGCAGGGTGTCTTCGCCCTCGACACGGCGTCGGACGCCGACGGGGTCCGGGCGGCAGCCGAGTCGTTGCAGTCGCCGGCGCTGAACCTGGTCTACGCCACCACCGACGGCCACATCGGCTACCAGGCGGCCGGCAGGGTCCCGGTGCGGGGGTCGGACGTCGTCGCCGACCCGCCCAAGGACGGGACCTGGCCGCGGTTGGGCTGGGATTCCTCCTACGACTGGCAGGGCTGGATGGACGCCTCCGCCCTGCCCGGGGTCCAGGACCCGGCCGACGGTATCCTCGTGGCGGCCGACCAGCAGGTCGGCGCCGGTGCCGACCTGCCGGGCGACTGGGACTACGGCTACCGCGCCCAGCGGATCCGCGACCTGCTGACGCAGGCGTTCGCGGACGGCCCGGTGGACGTGGCCGACATGCAGGCCATCGCCCTGGACCGGTACTCGCCCGCCGCTGACGTGCTGGTGGACGCGCTGCTCGCGGTGGACCTCAAGGACTCCACGTCCGCCCCTGGCTGGGCCGACGACGGTCAGGAGCTGCTGCGTACCTGGGACCGGCAGATGGACGCCGACTCGCCCGCCGCGATGTACTTCGCCGCGGTCTGGAAGATCGTCCTGGCGCAGACCTTCTCCGACGAGCTCCCGTCGGCCGCCGACCTCACCGGCGACTCCCGTTCCGTCGAGCTGGTCCGCCAGATCGTCGACGACCCCGAGTCGCAGTGGTGGGACGACCTCGCCACCCAGGGTGTCGTGGAGAACCGTGACGTCGTGCTGTCCAAGGCGCTGGTCACGGCCCGCCGCGAGCTGACCGTCGAGCTGAGCAGCGACCCGGACGCCTGGCGCTGGGGCACGCTGCACCGGGTCGAGCCGGTGCACCCGGTGCTCGGTGACGGGTCCTGGCTGGTCCGCCGGCTGGTCAACCCGGGTTCCAAGGCCGTCAGCGGTGGCTCGGTGTCGATCGACGCCACGACCTGGCAGCCGGTCACGGCGGACGACCAGCAGGGCTCGGCGACGCAGGACGGGTCGACGCAGGCCGTCTCCGCGCAGGACCACTACACCGTCGTCACCGCCCCGTCGATGCGCCTGGTGGTCGACCTCGCCGACCTGGACTCCTCGACCTGGGTGAACCTCACCGGCACCTCCGGTCACCCGGCCAGCCCGCACTACGACGACCAGTTCGGCGCCTGGGCGGACGGGAAGTACTTCCCGTGGCCGTACTCCGCCGCAGCGGTCCGGGCCGACGCCGAGGCCACGCTGCGTCTGGTCCCGTGAACCGGAGGCTCAGTCGGCTGTGAGCTGCCAGCGCTGGGGCGTGGCCACAGCCCGCACCCGGAAGTCGTGCTTCTCCTCGGGCAGCGGCCGGAGCTCGGCGTCGTACAGCTCGGGCTCGAAGACGATCCCCACGCTCATCTGGTCGGGCCGCAGCAGCGGCAGCACCCGGTCGTACCAGCCGGCACCCTGACCGATGCGGCGGCCCTGCGTGTCGATGGCCATCGCCGGGACCAGCACCACGTCGGCCTCGGAGACCGCCCCGGCATCGAGGGCCGGGCCCGGAGGCTCGGGCGGGCGCCCAGGGGCACGCACCACCAGCTCGTGGTCCGGCTGGTAGACGGCCCACTGCCGGGCCAGGCGCTCACCCAGCACCGGCAGCAGCACCCGCACCCCGTCGTCGCACAGCGTGGTGAGCAGCTCACCGGTGGGCGGCTCGCCCGGCATCGACACGTAGGCCGCGACCGTCCTGGCCTCGAGCACCTGGCAGATCAGCCGCACCACGTGGGCCAGACCGGTACCCGCGTGGTCCAGGCGTCGCGCCGAACGGTTGCGCCTGGCGTCGCGGATGGCGACCCGGAAGCGGTCCTTGTGGTCGCCGGGCTCGTCGGTCTCGTGCGCGAGCGGGTACGGCTGGGCGTGGGGCACGGACATAGTCTTACGTGACTGCGCCTCTAATAGGTAGGGGGCACAATGCCCGTGTGAGATCCGTCCAGGAGCATCTGGCCGCCGTGCTGGCCATCGTCGGCCCGGTCGAGCCGCTCGACGTGGTGCTGCGCGACGCCGCCGGGTGCGTGCTCGCCGCCGACGTCGTCGCCCCCGCCGACGTGCCGCCCGTCGCCGTGGCCGACTGCGACGGCTACGCGGTGCAGGCCCACCAGCCGACCGAGCGGGACGAGACCCGGGGCCGGCACGCCCACGCCCCGGGGACCGACGCGCTGCCCGTGGTCGCAGACCTTCAACCAGGCCCGGACCGGCCGCCGCGCCTGGTACCCGGGCAGGCCGTCCGGGTCGGGGAGGGCACCCCGCTGCCGCCCGG
>JAVBSR010000162.1:0-22010 GCA_031556715.1 Cellulomonas sp. | reverse complement strand
GGTCGGGGTCAGCGGGGCGTTAGCGTGTGTCACGAGGACCTCCGGGCTGAAGGTTGGTGTGGTAACCCCTTCGATACCGGAGGTCCTCACCCCCTCAACTCACGCCACGCTGTTCACAACGTCCTGAGGAACTACATCTAGCCCGGCGGTGGTCGTGGCGTGCCGCGCGGAGGTAGTCATGGCGTGCCGCGCCGGGGTGGTCGTGGCGTGCCGCGGCCCAGGCTGCACGTGGCAGAATGGTCGGGCAAGCAACGTTCTCCGGGGTCGGTGCAAGTCCGAACCGGCGGTGACAGTCCGCGACCCGTGAACGCCTGACGGCACGAGTGTCTGACGGTGTGAGCGGTTGACCTGGTGGAACTCCAGGACCGACGGTGAAAGTCCGGATGGGAGGAGACGTGGCCTGGGCATACGCCCAGGCTGGTGGTCAGCGCGTCAGCGCGTCCACACCTCCCGCGCACCCCCGGAACGGACCGGGAGGTGGCACGACGGACGGCTTCGGCGAAGGACGCCGCGAACAGGCGGGCGCTGGTATCGGCGCGGCTGGTGCGGGCGCACCCCAGGTCAGCGACACCGAGGTCGCCGCGCTGCGGCAGGCACTGACGCTGGCGGGCCGGGGTCCGGCCTACGGTCCGAACCCGCGCGTCGGTGCGGTGCTCCTCGGCGCCGACGGCACCACCCTGGGCGAGGGTTGGCACCGGGGTGCCGGGACGTCGCACGCCGAGGTCGCCGCTCTGGCCGACGCGGCGGCCCGGGGGCACGACCCGCACGGGGCGACGATGCTCGTCTCCCTGGAACCGTGCAACCACACCGGCCGGACCGGTCCGTGCTCGCAGGCGCTGGTCGAGGCCGGTGTCGCCCGGGTGGTCTTCTCCGTGGCCGACCCGAACCCTGCGGCCGCCGGCGGGGCGGCGCACCTCGCCGCTGCCGGGGTGGGTGTCGTCGGCGGGGTGCTGGCCGACGAGGGCCGTGCCGCGCTGGGGCCGTGGTGGGTGGCGGTGTCCCAGGGGCGTCCCTACGTCACGGTCAAGGTCGCCACGACGCTCGACGGTCGGGTCGCCGCCGCCGACGGGAGCAGCCGGTGGATCACCTCGGCCCGGTCGCGGGAGCACGCTCACGCGTGGCGCGCCCAGGTGGACGCGATCGCGGTCGGCACGACCACAGCTCTGGTCGACGACCCTTCCCTCACCGCCCGCACCGCTCGCGACCTGGCTGCCCACCAGCCGCTGCGGGTCGTGGTCGGCCACCGGGACGTCCCGCCGGGGGCCGCGCTGCGCGGGCCGGGCGGCGCCCTGGTACAGGTGCACAGCCACGACCCGGCCGACGTGCTGGCCGTGCTGGCCCAGCGCGAGGTGCGGCACCTGCTCGTCGAGGGCGGGCCGACGCTGGTTGCGGCCTTCCTGCGCGCCGGGCTGGTCGACGAGGTCCACGCCTATGTCGCCCCGGTGCTGCTGGGTGCGGGGCCGCCTGCCGTCGGCGACCTGGGCATAAGCACCATCGCCGACGCGTTGCGCCTGGAGCTCGCCAGCACCCGACAACTCGGTCCGGACGTCTTCCTGACGCTGCGGCCCGCCGCCCCCACATCCCTGGCAGCACCGAGAACGGAGCCCTGACATGTTCACCGGGATCGTCGAAGAGATCGGCCGCCTGGTCGCCGTCGAGCAGCCTGGCCAGACCCGTGACCAGGCAGTCCAGCCGGGACTCGACGCCCGCCTGGTGGTCGAGGGTCCGTTGGTGACCAGCGACGCCCACGAGGGCGACTCCATCGCCGTGTCGGGTGTCTGCCTGACCGTCACCAGCCTCGAGGACGGAACGTTCGCCGCCGACGTCATGCCCGAGACCCTGCGTCACTCCACGCTGGGCGGGCTCGGAGTCGGCGACGAGGTGAACCTCGAGCGCGCGCTCAGCGCCTCCGGCCGGTTCGGCGGGCACATCGTCCAGGGGCACGTGGACGGCGTGGGGACCATCGTCGCGCGCCACCCGGGCGAACGCTGGGACGAGGTGGAGATCGCCGTCCCGGACGACCTGGCCCGCTATGTGGCCCGCAAGGGGTCGATCACCGTCGACGGGGTGTCGCTGACGGTGACGGCGGTGGGCCCGCGGTCGGACGCCCCTGCCTCCACGACCTTCGGGGTGAGCCTCATCCCCACGACGCTGACCAGCACCACCCTCGGTCGCCTGGTTCCCGGGACGACCGTCAACCTGGAGGTCGACGTGCTCGCCAAGTACACCGAACGGCTGCTGGAGGCAGGTCGATGATCGGCACGGTGGAGCAGGCGCTGGACGAGCTGCGGCAGGGCCGTCCGGTCCTCGTCGTGGACAACCCGGAACGGGAGAACGAGGCCGACGTGGTGCTGGCCGCGCAGTCGTCCACACGGGAGTGGGTCGGCTGGACCATCCGTCACTCGTCGGGCTACCTGTGCGCCCCGATGCCGGCGGCGCGCGCCGACGCCCTGGACCTGCCGCTCATGGTCCCGCACAGCCAGGACCCGCGGCGTACGGCCTACACGGTGACGGTCGACGCGGCGACCGGGGTGACCACGGGCATCTCCGCGGCAGACCGGTCACGCACCCTCGAGGTGCTGGCCGACCCGGCTTCCGGCCCGGGCGACATCATCCGTCCCGGTCACGTGCTGCCGCTGCGGGCCGTGCCGGGCGGGGTGCTGCACCGGGCGGGGCACACCGAGGCAGCGGTGGACCTGTGCCGCCTGGCCGGTCTGGAACCCGTCGGCGGGATCGCCGAGCTGGTGCACGACGACGGTTCGATGATGCGCCTGCCCGACGCCGAGGCGCTGGCCGCCGCGAACGGCCTGGTGGTGCTGACCATCGCCGATCTCATCACCTACCGGCTGGAGCACGACCCGGTCGTCCAGGCCCATGATGCGGTGTCGACCGCCCCCCGGGTGCACCGCACCGACTCCGCGCGGCTGCCCACGGCGCACGGGGAGTTCGAGATCGTCGGATACCGTGACCTGCGCACCGGCGCCGAGCACGTGGCGCTGGTCTCGCCCGCACCGGCGGGAGATGCCGCGCTGGTCCGGGTGCACTCCGAGTGCCTGACCGGTGACGCCTTCGGGTCGTTGCGCTGCGACTGCGGCCCCCAGCTGCACACCGCCATGGCGCTGACCGCCGAGCGCGGTGGTGCCGTCGTGTACCTGCGCGGGCACGAGGGCCGAGGGATCGGCCTGCTCGCCAAGATCTCCGCCTACGCCCTCCAGGACGCAGGCCGCGACACGGTCCAGGCCAACCTGGACCTCGGCTGGCCGGCAGACCGCCGCGAGTACGGGGCGGCGGCGGCGATCCTCGCCGACCTGGGGCTGACGTCGGTGCGGCTGCTGACCAACAACCCGGCGAAAGCCGCCGGGCTGCGCGCTCTCGGGGTGCACATCGCGACCGTCGAACCGCTCGAGGTCGGTCGCACGCCGCACAACGCGGCCTACCTGGAGACCAAGCGCCAGGCCATGGGCCACCTGCTCAGCGCGCCGGCGGCGAACCTCCCGGACACGCTCGACCGCACGACGAACAACAGCCCGGTGGCCGGCGCGGTGACC
This sequence comes from Cellulomonas sp., assembly GCA_031556715.1. Lineage (GTDB taxonomy): Bacteria > Actinomycetota > Actinomycetes > Actinomycetales > Cellulomonadaceae > Cellulomonas. The sequence goes on along the minus strand of JAVBSR010000162.1, from coordinate 18,462 downwards.
GGGCCGGTGGCCAACGCGGTGACCGGCACGGACGAGGATGCCTCCGTGGGCATCGCGGCCCGACGTGACAGGAGGACTCAGGCGTGAGCGGAGCAGGTTCCCCCGAGCTGACCGGGGACGGGCGGGGGCTGAAGGTCGTCGTCGTCGCGTCGAGCTGGCACCCCACCGTGATGGACGGCCTGGTGGCCGGGGCGCTGCGCGTCCTGGAGGCCGCCAGTACGGAGCAGGTCACAGTGGTCCGGGTACCCGGCACCGTCGAGCTGACCGTCGCCGCATCGGCTGCGGCGCGCCACGGTGCTGATGCCGTCGTGGCGCTGGGGGTCGTCGTCCGGGGCGGCACGCCGCACTTCGACTACGTCTGCCAGTCGGTCACCTACGGCCTGACCGAGGTCGCCCTGCGTACCGGAGTCCCCGTCGGTTTTGGTGTTCTGACCTGTGACGACGAGCGGCAGGCCCTGGACCGGGCCGGACTGCCCGGCTCCCACGAGGACAAGGGTGCCGAGGCAGCAGCCGCGGCCGTCGCGACGGTCGATGCGCTGCGCTCGCTCGGCGCCGAGCGCACAGAGTCCTGAGCGCCGTGAGCACAGCGCTGCAAGCGCCATGAGCACAGGCTGCGGGCGCCGTGAGCACAGCGCTGCGAGCACCGTGGCGTGAGCACCGTGGTGTGAGCGCCCGGAGCACACCATGGCGAGGCGCCGGCAGCTCGGCGCCGTGCGGGCCGTCGGCGGGGTGGAGCGACGGCCGGGTGGGACGGCCGAGGGCGAGGCGCCGGGGCTCCATGGCCTAGCATCGTCGTCTGTGAAGACCTTCGAGGACCTGTTCGCCGAGCTGGAGCACAAGGCGACGACCCGGCCTGCCGGGTCGCGGACCGTCACCGAGCTGGACGCTGGCGTCCACGCTATCGGCAAGAAGCTGGTCGAAGAGGCTGCCGAGTCGTGGATGGCTGCCGAGTACGAGTCCGACGAGCGCGCCGCCGAGGAGATCTCCCAGCTGCTCTACCACGCGCAGGTCCTGATGATCGCCCGCGGCCTGACCCTGTCCGACGTCTACACCCACCTGTGAGGTGCCGATGCTGCGCATCGCCGTCCCGAACAAAGGGTCGCTGTCCGAACCGGCGGCCGTCATGCTGCGCGAGGCCGGGTACCGGCAGCGGCGCGACGGCCGGGAGCTGGTGCTGGCCGACCCGGACAACGACGCCGAGTTCTTCTTCCTGCGTCCCCGCGACGTCGCCACGTACGTGGGGGAGGGCACGGTCGACGTCGGGATCACCGGCCGTGACCTGCTCCTGGACTCCGAGTCGTCGGCCGCCGAGCACCTGGAGCTGGGGTTCGCCCGGTCGACCTTCCGGTTCGCTGCCCCGGTCGGTCGCCTGACGGACGTCCAGGGCATCGCTGGGCTGCGGGTCGCCACCTCGTACCCGGTGCTCGTCGCCGCCTACCTGGCCGAGCACGGCGTGACGCCTGCTGCGGTGGTGCGCCTGGACGGGGCGGTGGAGTCGTCCGTCCAGCTGGGTGTGGCCGACGTCATCGCCGACGTGGTCGAGACCGGCGCGACGCTGCGCTCGGCCGGCCTGGAGGTGTTCGGCGATCCGCTGCTGCGCTCTGAGGCGGTGCTGGTGCGGGCCTCTGGTGCGGACACCGACGCCCTGGGCGTGCTCACCCGGCGTCTGCGGGGCGTCATCACGGCCCGCGAGTACGTCCTCATGGACTACGACTGCCCCGTGGCCGTCGTGGAACGCGCCGTCCAGCTCACCCCGGGACTGGAGTCGCCGACGGTCGCCCCGCTGCACGACAAGCAGTGGTGCGCTGTCCGCGCCATGGTCCCGCGCAGCCAGACCAACCGCCTCATGGACGACCTGTACGAGATCGGCGCCCGCGCCATCATCGTCACCTCCATCCACGCCTGTCGGCTGTAGGCCGTCGTTCACGTAGCCTGGCGGGCATGTCTTCTCGACCTCTCGTCTCGGCCCGTCACCGGGAGCGGATGACCGACGACCGGGCCCAGCTCGACGCCCTGCTGGACGCGACGACGCTGGCGCACGTCGCCTACGTCGACGACGAGGGCCGGCCCTGCGTGGTGCCGACCGGTATCGCCCGGTGGGGCGGACGGGTCGTCATGCACGGGTCGACCGGGTCGCGGTGGATGCGCCTGGTCGGCGACGGTCGCCCCGTGGCGGTCTCGCTCGCCGAGCTGACGGCGGTCGTCGTCGGGCACAGCGCCCACGAGACCGGCGCCCGGGGCCGCAGCGCCGTCCTCTACGGGAGCTTCGCCGATGTCGCCGACTGCGAGAAGGCCGCCGCGCTCGACGTGCTGCTCGACCGTTACCTGCCAGGCCGCAGCACCGAGGTCAGACCGTCCAGCGCCAGAGAGCTGGCCGCTACCAGGGTCCTGGCGATGCCCGTCGAGCAGTGGAGCTGTCGGGTGCTCGACGGCGAGCCCGCACCACCCCAGGACGGCACCGATGCTGCCGCCTGGTCCGGCACGGTCACCCTCGTGCCGCTCACCGCCACCGTCGAGGCGTCCGTGACCAACCGGGCGCAGGTACCACCGTCGGTCCTCCGCCTGGCGGCCCGCTTCAACGCCTGACCGGCCCCGAGATGGTGTCACGCAGGGCTTTTGTCCCGGGTGCACATGGGTTAGCGTCGTCGGCATGAGAGCGCTCATGTACACCACTCCTGGTCAGCTTCCCGAAGTCGTCGAGGTCCCGACGCCAGAGCCCGGGCCCGGTGAGGTCCGGCTCAAGGTCACGGCCGCCGGTGCCTGCCACTCCGACTCGTTCCTGCTGTCCCTGCCGGCGGAACAGCTCAGCGCGATGGGTTTCCCGTTGCCGCTCAGCCTCGGGCACGAGGGCGCAGGCATCGTCGACAAGCTCGGACCGGGGGTGTCCAACGTCGAGGTGGGAACCTCCGTGGCGGTCTACGGCCCGCAGGGCTGCGGCCGCTGCTACGTCTGCGCCCAGGGCAAGGAGAACTACTGCCCCCACGCGGCGGCGATGGGGATCTTCCCGCCCGGCCTGGGGGCGCCGGGAGCGATGGCCGAGTACATGATCGTGCCGGACGCCCGGCACCTGCTGGCGCTCGGCGACCTCGACCCGGTCCAGAACGTCGCCCTGACCGACGCGGGCCTGACCCCGTACCACGCGATCAAGATCGCGCTGCCGGCGCTGGTCCCCGGGTCGACCGTCCTGGTGATCGGGTCGGGCGGTCTGGGGCACATCGGCATCCAGATCCTCAAGGCGATCTCGCCGGCGACGGTCATCGTGGCAGACATCGCCCCGGACAAGCTTGAGCTGGCGAAGGACGTCGGCGCGGACTACGTCGTCAACTCCGGCAACGCGTCGGCGGTCGAGGAGATCATGGCCGTCACCGGCGGCAGGCCGGTCTCGGCGGTGGTCGACTTCGTCGGCTTCCAGCCGACCTTCGACCTCGGCGCCGCGGTCGTGGGCATGGGGTCCCCGCAGGTGCTGGTGGGCGCCGGGGCGATCAGCGCGAAGCACGGCCTGGTCTCGGGCCGCCCCTACGAGTCCATGGTGGTCAACCCCTACTGGGGCAGCCGCCACGAGCTGATCGAGGTGTTCGAGCTGGCCCGCAAGGGCCTGGTCCACGTCGAGACCGAGGTGTTCTCGCTCGACGACGCCCCGGAGGCCTACCGGCGTCTGCACGACGGCACCCTGCGTGGCCGCGCCGTCGTCGTCCCGTCGCACCCGGACGTCGGACGGCTGTGCGGTCGGGTGCGGCTCTCCCGCACAGCCGTCCGGTCTCAGGACGCAGGCACCGCCACGTTCGCCGTCCTCGGAGGTCGGTGCCGACTGACTCGCGGGATCGGCGGTGAGCCTGGAGAGCGCCTCGAGGTGCTCGGCGACGCGCGTGTAGGCTCTGCGGTGAACACCGGCAGGGCAAGACAGGAGCGGAAGCGTGCTCGAGATTACGGGCCTGACCAAGAGGTTCGGATCGCTCACGGCGGTGGACGACCTGTCGTTCACGGTGCCGCCTGGCAAGGTGACCGGGTTTCTCGGGCCTAACGGGGCTGGGAAGACCACGACGCTGCGCATGGCGCTCGGCCTGACCCGGCCGACCAGCGGGACGGCGACCTTCGACGGGCGTGCCTACCAGCAGCTGCCCACGCCGATGCGGCACGTCGGTGCGGCTCTCGAGGCCTCGAGCTTCCACCCGGGCCGGACCGCCACGGACCACGTGGCGATGATCGCCGCCGGGGCTGGCATCGACCAGGCGCGGTGCGGGCAGGTGCTGGACCTCGTCGGTCTGAGCTCGGCGGCCGGGCGACGGGTCGGCGGGTTCTCCATGGGGATGCGAGCCCGGCTGGGACTGGCCGTGGCGCTGCTCGGTGACCCGCAGGTGCTGCTGCTCGACGAACCGACCAACGGTCTGGATCCCGAGGGCATCGTGTGGATTCGTGACCTGCTGCGTCACCTGGCAGGTCAGGGCAAGGCCGTCCTGGTCTCCTCCCACCTGCTGTCCGAGGTGCAGCAGTCCGTCGACGACGTGGTGATCATCGCTCACGGGCGGTTGGTTCACGCCTCGCCCTTGGCTGAGCTGGCCAGCGCCCACGAGCACCGCACCGACGTCGTCGCCGCAGACGCCGACGCCCTGGCCCGGTTGGCGCACGACCAGGGCTGGGCGCTGACCACCGGACCGGCGGGCACGGTGCTGGTCGGCCCCACGGCCGCCGAGATCGGCCACGCAGCGTTCGTGGCCGGGATCGAGCTGCACCAGCTCGCCACCCAGAGGGGCGGGCTGGAAGCGGCCTTCCTGGCACTGACCGAAGGACGTGGGGACATCCGATGAACGCCTACGTCCAGACCCTGTCCATGGAGTTCCGCAAGTACTTCTCGACCCGCACCTGGTGGGCGCTGCTCATCGTCACCCTCCTGTGGACCGGTCTCAACGTCACGACGATGGTGTTCGCCGTGCACTTCGGCGGGTCGGACATGAACAGCGACCCGAGCATGGCGGTCCCGACCGGTGACAACCTGGCCCGTCTGCTGTACTCCATGGGCACGACGTTCGGTTTCGTGTTTCCCGCCATCGTCGGCGCCATGTCCGTGGCAGGGGAGTACCGGCACCAGACCCTGACCCCCACGCTGCTGGCCGACCCGGTGCGGTGGCGGGTGCTGGCCGCGAAGTTCGTCTCGGTCGCCCCGCTGTCCGCCCTGTACGCCGTGGCGGTGATCGTCGGGTGCCTGCTGCTGGGCGCCCTGCCGCTGGCCATGCTCGGCGACGCTACCGGTCTCGGCGCCGGTCAGACCTGGGAGATGTTCGCCCGGATGATCCTGGCGATGGTCCTGTGGGGGCTGGTCGGGGTGGGGCTGGGCACGCTGGTCACCAACCAGATGGTCGTCATCGTCGCCCTGCTGGGCATCACCATGTTCCTGGAGCCGACCCTGCGGATCCTGCCGATGCTCACCGGCAGCGACATCCCCGCCCTGGCCTACCTGCCTGGCGCCCTGGGTGACGGTGTCACCGGAGAGTCGCTGTACACCATGTTCGGCGACGGCATGACGACGCTGTCGGTCGGCCCGGCCGTCGTCGGCCTGCTGGCCTATGGCGTGGTGCTGACCGTCGCCGGGTACTTCCTCCGGTTCCGCAAGGACGTCGGCTGACCCGTCCGGCCTGACACGGGCGCCGTCGACCGGACCTGAACCGGCGGCCCCTTCGTTGCGTAGCCGACGGGCTGGTTCAGCCGAGCAGGCCGAAGGCGTGCACCCCGGCGACGGCACTGGCCAGGAAGGCGGCCGGGTCGGCGTCCAGGCCCCGGCCCATCGTCGACAGCCGGACGGGGGTTGCGGCCAGGGCGGCGTGCAGGTCGTCGTCGGCGGTGAGGGTGACCAGGTGGTGGAGCCCCACCGGGACGGTCAGCGTCGCGGCCTGGGCGGCGACCATGGCACCGAGACCGGCGAGGTGGTCGGCCAGCCCGCCGCCGAAGCGCGGGACGACGACGTCAGCCGGGACCAGGGCCACCCGGCCGTACGCGGTGAGGCTGTGGTGGGACACGCCCTGGTGCCGGTCCCGGGCGTCGGCGGCCGACACCCGCAGGCTGGCGACCGGCCGTCCGCGCAGCACCCCGGCGGCGTTGATGGCCTCGCCGGCTGCCACGCCGGAGAACCCCCACCGGGTGCCGGTGCCGAGGTTGCCGGGCCCCTGGGCGACGACTGCCACGTCCGCGCCGGCCACGTGGCGGGCGGCCAGCAGTCCCGAGTGCACCGTGACAGCCTCCAGGTCGCCGCCGAACGACTGCCCGGTCGACACGCACACCTCCAGCCACCCGGCCTCGCGCAGGGCCGCGACGGTGCGGGAGAACCAGGCGGGCAGCGCGCCACCGTCGGTCAGGACGTAGGCCACCGACGGCGGCGGGGCACCGGCACGGGCCGCGGCGTGCCGCAGTCCCGCCACGACCGCCGGCAGTGCCGAGTGCACGTCGGCGACGATGACGGGCATCGCGCCCAGGTCGTCGGCGTCGGCCAGCGCACCGTGGTGCTCCGACTCCTGCTCGTCCACGCCGAGCACCATGGTCTGCAAGGGGGTGTACCGGGCTTTGACCAGGTGGCCCGGGCCCGGGGCCGGGTCGGGCGGCAAGGCGTCGGTGCGGGCCACGACCAGCGCGTACCCCCCGGTGCCCAGGCCGCGGGCCAGGGCCGAGACGTTGAGCAGCACCCGGGCGCCGACCTCGACCGGGCCGACGACCTGGGGGTAGGCCAGCGCGCGGACGGCCTCGTCGCCCACGGTCACCACCATCGGCTGGGCCCCCGACCAGTCCGGCTCGAGCCGTTCCACCACACCTTCGCGCCATGTGATCACAGCGTCACCGTACCGCTGCTCCGCGCCGCCAGGCCGCCTGCCTGGATGTCGGTCCGGTCGGGGTTTTCTGTCCACGGCGGGCCGACCGGCGCCGACCATCGGCGCGACCCGCACGGATCACCCGACGCTCCGGCACGGCTGCGACTACCGTGGGGGGCGATGGTCGCCTCGATCCCGTCCGACGAGCGCCTGCTCGACCTGGTCATCGCCCTGGTGAACACTCCCACGCGGATGACCAAGGAGCAGGTGCGCAGCACCGTGGCCGGGTACGCCGACGCCCCGACCCGCGACGCCTTCGAGCGGATGTTCGAGCGCGACAAGGACACGCTGCGCGAGCTCGGGGTGCCGCTGGTCACCGTGACCGACGTGGGCCACCGTGACGACATCGGGTACCGCATCGACCTGGAGGCGTACGCGCTGCCCCCGGTGGACCTCACCCCGGCCGAGCTGGGGGTGCTGGCCGCGGCCGGGCAGGTGTGGCAGGACGCGACGCTGCGGACGGCCTCGGCCCGGGCGCTGACCAAGCTCCGCGCTGCGGCACCCTCTGCCCAGGCGGGTGACCTGGCGAGTGTCGGGCTGGCGGCCCGGGTCGGCACCGGGGGAGCGGCCCTGGGTCCGCTGCTCGACGCCGTGCAGCAGCGGCGGGTGGTGCAGTTCGTCTACCGGGCTGCGGCCTCTGGTGAGGTGCGGACGCGCCACGTCGAACCCTGGAAGCTGGCGGCACGGCGCGGCGGGTGGCTGCTGGTCGGGCACGACCAGGACCGTGCGGCACCCCGCTCGTTCCGGCTGTCACGTATCGAAGGTCCGGTCCGGGCGGTGGGGGACCCGGGTGCTTTCGCGCACCCCGACCCGGTCGAGGTCGACGCGGCCGAGCAGAGCTGGGTGGACGTCGGTGGTGTCGCCCGCCTCGCGCTGCTGCCTGAACGTGCCGAGGCGCTGCGGGCCAGGGCGCTGCCAGCCGATCACACCCGTGCGCTGCCAGCCGGTCAGACCAGCATGCTGCCGGCCGATCAGACCGCCGCGGTGCCAGGTGCTCCGTCCGGTGCGCCGTCGACCAGTGCCCACCCGACGCTGCCCGGCCGTGACGTCGTCGAGGTCGCCTACCGGGCTGCCCGGGAGCTGGCGGAAGAAGTGGTCGGGTACGGCGATGCCGTGCTGGTGCTCGACCCGCCGCAGGTGCGCGAGGCGGTGGTGCGGCTGCTGCGGGCGGCGGCGCTCCTGGACAGCCCGGCCGGGCCGCAGGCGCGGGAGGTGCACGGTGGCTGAGCGCGCCGCAGACCGGGTGCTGCGGCTCATCGGCATGGTCGCCTACCTCGATGCGCACGGTGAGGCGACGCTGGACGACCTGGCCGAGCAGTTCGGTGTCCGGCAGGACCAGGTGCTCGCCGACGTCGACACGCTGTGGTTGTCCGGCACGCCCGGCTACCAGCCCGACGACCTGATCGACTTCGACGGTTTCTCCCTGGACCGTGGCCTGGTCCGGCTCACCCAGGCCCGCGGGATGACCCGGCCGCTGCGCCTCGGTGCCCGTGAGGCCGTCGTGCTCGTCGCGGCGATAAGGGCCCTGGCCGAAGACCTCGGCCCGGCCCTGGACGACGCCCGTCGTACCGTGCTCACGTCGGCGCTGGCCAAGCTGACCGCGCTGACCGGGTCGTCCGCCGGGTCGGTCGACGTCGACCTCGGGGTGCGCGCCCGCTCCGTCGTCGCCGCCACCGTCTCGACGGCGCTGACCGAGAACCGGCGCCTGCGGCTGCGCTACGTCAACGCGGCCGACCGCGTCTCGGTGCGGGACGTGGACCCGGTACGGCTGGTCGCCGACGCCGGGACCGGGTACCTCCTGGGCTGGTGCCTGGCCGCCGACGCCGAACGGCTGTTCCGTCTGGACCGGGTGCTGGAGGCGCAGGTGCTGGACGAGCCGGCCGCTGCGCACGACGTCGCCGCCGACGCGGACCGTTTCGTCCCCGACGACTGTCCCGTGGTGACCGTGCACCTGGCCAGCCGCGCGCGACGGGTGGCCGAGACGGCCCAGGTCTCCGCGGTGCGCAACCTCGACGACGGTTCGTTCGAGGTGGACCTGCCGGTAGTCTCGACCGCCTGGCTGGAGCACCTGCTGCTGGGTGTGGCTGACGACGTGCTCGCGGTCCACCCTCCGCAGGTGGCCCAGCGGGTGGCCGCGACGGCGCGTGCCGCGCTGGCGGCCTACGAAGGGCTGACGAGCGACAGAGAGGACGGATGACGTGGCCTGGTGGGCATGGCTGCTCCTCTGGCTGGTGATCGTCGCAGGGACGGTCGTCGGCGCCTATTACCTGGCCCGGTCGCTGTGGGACAAGGCGATGGCCTTGTTCGACGAGCTCGGCCGGCTCGAAGAGCTCGGCGAGCGGCTGGAGGTCGTCGTCGATGCCGCGCCCAGCACCTGGGTCCACCCCTTGACGGCGACCGAGGACGATCGCGACCGGTGGCGTGCCGGTATGGCTGGACGTCGGGCCCAGCGCAAGGCCCGCCGGACCGCCCGGCACGAGGCAGCCTTCCGTCGGTGGACCAGATGGTGGGTTCGGCCCACAAGGCTCTTGGACGGCAGTAAGATCAGCGCGGTGCCGATCACTGTCGTCCTACCACCGGAGGAACTGAACCATGGGTAGGTTTTTGGAGAACCCAGCTGTCCTGATCGTCTTGCTGCTGGTCCTGGTGATCGTGTTCGGCGCGAACAAGCTGCCGGTCGCGGCCAAGAGCCTGGGCCAGTCGCTGCGCATCTTCAAGAACGAGATGCGTTCCGACGAGCCGAAGGACGTGCCGGCTGCCGCGACGGCGAGCACGTCCGCCGACGAGACGTCAGAGGAGACCATGCGGCGGCTCCAGCCCGACCAGCCGCAGTCTGGCAACGACCGCACCTGACCGGCGGTGCGCCAACGTCGCGACCCTGAGGGGCGTATGTCCCTGGTCGACCACCTGCGTGAGCTGCGCAAGCGGCTGATGTGGATCGCTGTAGGGCTCCTGGCCGGCATGGTCGGCTCCTGGATGATCCCGCTGGGGCCACCGTTGGTGGACCGCGCCATGGAGCTGCTCTTCTCACCGCTGAACGACCTGGCCGACAGCAGCGACCTGCAGATCGCTGCCAACTTCACCGGCGTCGGCGACCCGTTGGACATGAAGCTGCGCGTCGCTCTCTTCTTGGGCGTCATCGTGTCGAGCCCGTGGTGGATCTACCATCTGTGGCGGTTCCTCGCGCCGGGGCTGACCCGCAAGGAACGTCGGCTGACCACCGGGTTCGTCGCGCTGGCCGTGGTGCTGTTCCTCGGGGGTGTGGTCTTCGCCTGGTGGGCCATACCCACCGTCATCACGCTGTTCACCGAGGCCACCCCGAACGGTGCGTTCAACCTCATCGACGCACAGGTCTACCTGGCGTTCACCACGCAGGTCATGCTCACCTTCGGTGTGACGTTCCTGCTGCCGCTGTTCATGGTGGCGCTCACCGCCGCCCGGGTGGTGCGCGGGAGGACCTGGCTGAGACGCTGGCGGTGGGCGCTGGTCATCATCGCCGTGGTCTCCGCGATCGTCACACCCACACCGGACCTGCTGTCGATGTTTCTCGTCGCCACGCCTCTGATCGTGCTGTACTTTGCCGCGATCGGGGTGGGCGTGCTGCTGGACCGGCGGGCCGACCGCAGAGATGCTGCCTACCTGAGAGCCGAGCTCGACCTGGAGGTCTAGGCGTGAGCCAGATCGGACTGGTGGTCAACCCGACGGCCGGGCACGGCCGCGGTCGCGCGGCGGGACGTCGGGCGCACGACGGTCTGGTCGCGGCGGGGCACACGGTGACCGACCTGTCCGCGCCGACGCTGGCGCAGGCCACCGACGCCGCCCGGGCTGCGGCGGTGGCCGGGCTGGACGCCCTGGTGGTGGTCGGCGGTGACGGGATGACGCACCTGGGTGTCAACGTCGTGGCCGGCACCGACCTGCCGCTGGGCATCGTCGCGTCCGGGTCGGGCAACGACATCGCCCGCTGCCTCGGCCTGCCGGTCCACGACGTGCCTGCCGCGTTGGCAGCGGTCGGCCGTGGCCTGGCCGACGGTCCGCGCCAGGTCGACGCCGCCCAGGTGCGCGCCGCCGGGACCGTGGCTTTCGAGTGGTACGTCGGGGTGCTGTCGTGCGGGATCGACGCCGCCGTCAACGCCCGCGCCAACCAGATGAGGTTCCCGCCGGGTCTCGGCAAGTACCTGCGGGCGCTGGCCGTCGAGCTCGTCGGCTACCGGCCGTACGGCTACCGGCTGGTCCACGACGGCGTCACCGAGGACTTCGCCGGTCCGCTGGTCGCTGTGGCCAACACCGGTGCCTTCGGCGGCGGCATCAAGATCGCCCCGCACGCTCGCCCTGACGACGGCCGTCTCGACGTGCTGTGGGCGGGGAGGCTCGGCCTGGGCCGGGTGCTCACCTTGCTGCCGCGGCTGTTCGCCGCCACCCACCTGCGCCACCCGCAGGTGCACACCGTCACGGCCCGACAGGTGCACATCGCCCCGTTGCCCGACTGCGGTCCGGTACCTCCGGTCGCCTACGCCGACGGCGAGCGGATCGGCCCGCTGCCGCTGGATGTCCGCCTGGTCCCGGGGGCGCTGCGACTGCTCGGCTGACCGCCCAGCGGCCCAGACGTCCGGCGTCCGACTGCTGTCCGCCCCGTCGTCCGTCAGACCGAGGTGTACGCCACCACGCCGTGCCACAGTGCGTCCATCGCCTGACGGGCCGACGCCCGCACGCCGGGGTCGGGGGCGGCCTGGGCCAGCTGGCCGAGCAGGTCGACGACCTGCTTCACCCAGCGCACGAAGTCCCCGGCCTCGAGGCGACCAGCGCGCAGCACGCTCGCCAGGCTGCGGCCCAGCGCCCAGCGGTGGACCGCGTCGACCAGGCCCAGGTCGGGCGGCGGGGTGCGGGCCGTGCCTGTCGCCAGGCCCGTCTCGGACTCCAGGTCGGCGACGGTGCGCCACGCCCGCTCGACCTCGGCGACCGCCCGGGCCAGCCGGCCATCCGGGGCACCGGGTACCCGGGGTTCGGTGTCGTCGTCGCGGCGCGAGCGGTAGACGAGCGTGGAGACCGTGGCGGCCAGCTGGGCCGGGTCCAGGCCGGTGAGCACCCCGCGCCGCAGGCACTGGGCGGTGAGCAGGTCACGCTCGGTGTAGATGCGGCGCATCCAGCGTCCCGCGGCCGTCGGACGCAGTCCGTCGGCTTCGTCGACCAGGTAGCCGAGCCGGAGGAGCACCTCGCACACCGTGTCGAACCGGGCGGCGACGGTCCCGGCCCGGCCGGCGATCTGCCGGGCGAGGGTGTCCCGTTCGATGGCCAGCCGGGCCCGGCGGACCCCGTGCCGCAGGTGCTCGGCCCGGTCGGGGCAGGCGTGGCACGGATGGGCCCGCAGCCGTCGTCGCAGGTCGGCGATCTGGTCGGCGTCGTCCTTGGACCCGCGCCGGCCGCCTTCTCGCCCGGGGCGGCCTTTCTCCAGGGCCGACAGCTCGTGGCGCAGCTCGTCGTACCCGACGATGTCGCCCAGGCGGCAGGTCATCGCCGCGGTGGCCTCGTCCAGCGCCTTGGTCGCCACCTGGAGCGCGCGGGCCTGCGCCACGACCGCCCGGTCGGCCTGGTGCTGGGCGAACGACGTCTCCAGCACCTCCCGGGCGCGTTCCTGACCGACCTGGGCGACGAGGTTGACCGCCATGTTGTACGTCGGCGCGAAGCTGGAGCGCAGCGGGTACAGCCGTCGTGAGGCCAGCCCGGCCAGGTGCACGGGGTCCAGGCCCGGCCGTCCCAGCACCACGGCATGGCCCTCGGTGTCGATCCCGCGGCGCCCGGCCCGGCCCGTCAGCTGGGTGTACTCGCCGGGTGTGAGGTCGGCCATCTGGTGGCCGTCCCACTTCACCAGCTGGTCGAGCACGACGCACCGGGCGGGCATGTTGATGCCCAGGGCCAGGGTCTCGGTGGCGAAGACCACCTTGACCAGCCCGGCAGCGAACAGCTCTTCGACGGTCTCCTTGAACAGCGGCAGCAGGCCGGCGTGGTGGGCGGCCACACCCCGGCTCAGCGCCTCGGCGAAGGCGTCGTAGCCCAGCGCGGTGAGGTCGCCGGCGTCGACCACGGCCAGCCGTCGTTCGACCACGTCGGCGATCTCGGCCCGTTCGGCCTCGGTCGTCAGCCGCAGCCCAGCGGCGACGCACCGTTCCACCGCCGCGGCGCAGCCCGCCCGGGAGAAGACGAAGACGATCGCCGGCAGCATCCGGGCGCGGCCGAGCACGTCGACCATCACCGGCGTCGGCGTCACCCGGGGTCGAGGGCCCTGCGTGGACCGGCCCCGCCGCGCGGGAACGCGTCCGGCCGGGGCGCTCAGGCGGCGCAGCGCTGCGACCAGCTCAGGGTTGACCGGCGGGGTCGGGCCCGGTGCCGTGGGGTCGACGTGCCTGGCGTACAGGTCGTGCAGGTGCTCGGCGACCAGGACGTGCTGGCCCAGCGGTACCGGACGGTGCTCGCTGACCACGACCTCGGTGTCGCCGCGCACCGCGGTCAGCCAGGCGCCGAACTCCTCCGCGTTGGACACGGTGGCAGACAGCGAGACCAGGGTCACCGCGTCCGGCAGGTGGATGATCACCTCTTCCCACACCGCACCGCGCGACCGGTCGGCCAGGTAGTGCACCTCGTCCATGACGACGTAGCCCAGTCCGTCGAGGGCGTCGGAGCCCTCGTAGAGCATGTTGCGCAGCACCTCGGTGGTCATCACCACCACGGGAGCGTCGGAGTTGACCGTGGTGTCGCCGGTGAGCAGGCCGACGCAGGGGCCGCCGTAGCGGGCGACCAGGTCGTTGTACTTCTGGTTGGACAACGCCTTGATCGGGGCCGTGTAGAAGGTCTTGCGGCCTGCGGCCAGCCCCAGGTGCACGGCGAACTCGCCGACGACGGTCTTGCCGGCCCCGGTCGGGGCGGCGACGAGCACTCCGCTGCCCGACTCCAGGGCCTGGCAGGCCTGGGTCTGGAAGTCGTCGAGACCGAAGTCGAGGAGCGCGGTGAACTCGGTGAGCCGCGGGCTGCGGTGGCGGCGTCGGGCTGCCGCGTACCGCTGTGCTGGGGAGGGTTCAGGCACGTCGCCAGCCTACGGGGCACGAGGTCCCACCCGGTACCGAAATCATGTGATGACCTACCTGCGAAATCGGGACTAAAGTCCTAATTGATGAGAAACCTGGCGGACACCATGGTGTGACGCGCCCTAGGGCGAAAGTCCCGGCTCAAGGAGGAGTTCATGAAGGCACTCGTCTACCACGGTCCCGGCCAGAAGGCCTGGGAAGAGGTCCCCAACCCCACCATCCAGGCGCCGACCGACGTCATCGTCCAGGTGGACACCACGACGATCTGCGGTAGCGACCTGCACATCCTCAAGGGTGACGTGCCGGCCGTGACACCGGGCCGGATCCTCGGCCATGAAGCCGTCGGCACGATCACCGAGGTCGGCAACGCCGTGACCACCCTCAAGGTCGGCGACCGGGTCATCGTCGCGTGCATCAAGTCCTGCGGGAAGTGCTCCTTCTGCAAGAAGGGCATCTACTCCCACTGCCTTGGCGACGAGGGTGCGTCGGGCATGGGCTGGATCTTCGGTCACCTGATCGACGGCACGCAGGCCGAGTACGTCCGGGTGCCCTACGCCGAGAACTCGGTGTACAAGGTCCCCGCGGGGATGCCGGACGAGCACGCGGTCATGCTCAGCGACATCCTGCCGACCGGTTTCGAGATCGGCGTGCTCAACGGGCGGGTCAAGCCCGGTGACGTCGTGGCCGTGGTCGGCGCGGGCCCGGTGGGCAGCGCGGCGATCATGACCGCCAAGCTCCAGGGTGCCTCCCGGGTCATCTCCATCGACCTGGACGCCAACCGTCGTGCCAAGGCCCACGCGCTCGGTGCGACCCACGACGTGGACCCCTCGGCTCCGGACTGGAAGGAGCAGGTGCTGGCCCTGACCGACGGGCTCGGCGTGGACGTGGCCATCGAGGCTGTCGGCATCCCGGCGACCTTCGGCACCTGCATCGACATCGTGCGGCCCGGCGGGAACGTCGCCAACGTCGGCGTGCACGGCAAGCCGGTCGAGCTGCCGATCCAGAACCTGTGGATCCACAACATCAACATCTCCATGGGCCTGGTCAACACCAACACCCTGGCGATGCTGCTGAACCTGGTGGCCGACGGGAAGCTGCCGGTGGACCAGCTGGTCACCCACCGCTTCACCCTCGACCAGATGATGGACGCCTACGACACGTTCTCCCGCGCAGCGGAGACCAAGGCGATCAAGGTCGCGATCACCCGCGCCTGACCTGACCGTCCGGGCGGCCGCCGTCACCGGTGGCCGCCCGGACGCGCCGTCGCGACTGCGGGGAAGCGCGGCTCTCGGTGCGTATCCTGCGGTCCGTGACCTCTACCTTGTACCGGCACGGTGCCGTGCACTCCTCGGCGGACCCGTTCGCCGAGGCCGTCCTCGTGGACGACGGCACGGTGGTGTGGCTGGGAGCCGACGACACCGCTGACGGACTGGTCGACCGCGCCGACGAGGTGGTCGACCTCGACGGCGCCATCGTGACGCCCGGGTTCGTCGACACCCACGTGGACCTGCTGGCGACCGGCCTGGCCCTGACCGGTCCGGGTGCCGCCGACGACGCCGTCCGTGGGGTGGCCTGCCGTCGTGCGCTGACTCACGCCGCGGCGCACGGTGTCGTCGCGGTCCACGAGATGGCCCACCCTGCTCGTGACACCCCGGCGGCGCTGCGAGCGCTCCTGGAGTCGACCGCTGACCCGGTGTCGGGCTTGCCGCTCGTGGTCGGCTACTGGGGCGGGCTGTGCGACGGCGACGCTCTGGCCGCGCTCCTGGCCGAGGTGCCGGGGCTGGCTGGTGCCGGGGCGGCGGTGGACGGCCCGTTCGTCGACCGCGCTGCCTGGTGGCACGCCCCTGGCGCGGACTCCCGAGCCCACGGCGATCTCACTGCCGACCAGGTGGCTGCCCAGGTCGTCGCGGCGACCCGTCTCGGTGTGCAGGCCAGCCTGGGGGCGGTGGGCGACGCCGCCCTGGACGAGGTGCTGCGGGGCGTCCGGGCGGCTGCTGAGGTCCTGGGGACTCCGGCGGTGGCCGGTGCCCGGCACCGTGTCGAGCATCTCGGCCTGGCGGGGGAGCAGGCGCTGTCCGACATGGCCGCGCTCGGTCTGACCGCGAGCGTCCAGCCCGCCTGCGAGGCGGCCTGGGGCGACCAGGCCGCCGAGGTCGTCGGTGACCGGGCGGCCGATCTCTACCCGTTGGCGGCGCTGGCGCGCGCCGGGGTTCCGACGGGATTCGGCTCGGCCTCGCCGACGACACCGCTCGACCCGTGGGTGGGTGTCCGGGCGGCGTTCGCGCACCACCAGCCGGGTCAGCGGGTGTCGGCGCGGGCGGCCTTCCGCTCAGCCACCCGCGGTGGCTGGCGTCTCGCGGGGGGTGACGGTACCGGTGCTGGCGAGCTGCGTGTCGGTGCCCCTGCCCACCTGGCTGTGTGGCGGGCCGAAGAGCTGGTCGTCCAGAGCGCCGACGGCCGGTTCAGCGCGTGGAGCACGGATGCTAGGGCAGGGACGCCGATCCTGCCATCGCTGGCGCCCGACGCCACGCCGCCGGTCTGCCTGCGGACCGTCCGATCAGGGATAACCCTCTATGACACCTTCGGGTAGGTGCACGACACGCGAGAAACACGCCGGGGAAATCGCACACTGGCATGCCGCCGGACGCTCGCTGACCTGGTGACAGACCCGCGACCAGCGCCTTCACACACTTGCGTCCCCTGTGGGCATGAGTAGGTTTCTTCCTGGTCGCACTGGTGGCCGGGGGAGCCCGCGGCGGCGATCCCGCGTCGGCCGACCGGTCGGAGCCCTGACCGGCCCCGCGCGCTCAACAGAGAACGCCTGAGGAATCAGGTGGTACGAAGGGTGCGCGGGCCGGTCGGCCCGTCAGATTTTGCGCCGCGAGTGGCGTACCCTGCACAGGTGCCGACCAGCGAGCTGTCCCGACGCTGGTCCCGGGTCTCGGCCCGGTTGCTGCCCCCCGTCGGTGCGGCCGATCGGATCTCCCGAGGTTGGTCTGTGACCCTGGCCGTCGTCGGAGGGCTGCTGACGACCCTGTCCTTCCCGGACGTCGGGCTGTGGCCGGGCGCCCCGGTCGGGGTCGGGCTGCTCTACCTGGCGCTGCGGCGTGACTCGGCCCGGTGGAACGCGCTGCTCGGCTTCGTGTGGGGCCTGGTGGTCCATCTGCCGCTGCTGTGGTGGGCCTACACCTCGGTCGGGTCCGTGCCCTGGATCGCCCTGAGCGCTGCCGTGGCTGCCTTCCAGGCGGCGACGGGTGCGCTGTGGACCTGGTGGCGCCGGTGGCGTCCCGCCGGGGCCGACCGTCGGCTCGGCCCGGTGGCGTTCGCGACGCTCTGGGTGGCGGCCGAGCAGGTGCGTGCCGTGTGGCCGTTCGGTGGTTTTCCGTGGGGTCGGCTGGCCTTCTCCCAGGCGGGTTCACCCCTGCTGCCGCTGGCCTGGCTGGGCGGGGCGCCGCTGGTCACGGGAGTGGTCGTGCTGGTCGGCGCGCTGCTGGCCGAGGCGGTGCTGGCGCTGCGCCACCAGGCCCGTCGGGCCGCAGCCGTGGCGGCGGCGCTGGCCCTGGTGCCCGCCGTCGTCGCGTTCGCCGTGCCGCTGGACGACGCCGCCGAGCGTGGCGTGCTGCGCGTCGGCGTGGTCCAGGGCGACGTGCCGGGGCAGGGTCTGGACGCCTTCGGCCGACGCTGGCAGGTGCTGGACAACCACGTCGAGGGGACGCAGGCGCTGCTCGACCAGGTCGCCCCCGGCGACCTCGACCTGGTGCTCTGGCCGGAGAACGGCGCCGACGTCGACCCGCAGGCCGACCGGGTGGCTGCTGAGGCGGTCGACGCCGCGGCCCGTGCGGTCGAGGCGCCGATGCTCGTCGGGACGGTGCAGTACCCGGCGTCGGGCGGTCGGTACAACACGGCGGTGGTGTGGCAGCCAGGTGTCGGCGTCGTCGACCAGTACTCCAAGCAGCACCCGGCGCCGTTCGCCGAGTACGTCCCCCTGCGGTCGCTGGTCAGGCCGTTCTCCTCGGCGGTCGACCTGGTGTCCCGGGACATGCTCGCCGGCACCGAACCTGGTGTCGTGCACGTCGGCTCGGCCCGGCTGGGCCGCAGCGTCGGGATCGGCGTGGTGATCTGCTTCGAGGTCGCCTACGACGACCTCGTCACCGAGGCGGTGTCAGACGGGGGAGAGGTCCTGGTGGTGCAGACCAACAACGCCTCCTTCGGCTGGACCGCCGAGTCCACCCAGCAGCTGGCGATGACGCAGTTCCGGGCGGTCGAGCACGGTCGGGCCGCCGTCCAGGTCTCGACGGTCGGCGTCAGCGCCGTCGTCGCCCCGGACGGTACGGTCGTCGATCGCACCGACCTGTTCACGGCCGACCAGATCGTCGCGACGCTGCCGCTGCGCACGTCGACCACACCGGCCACCTGGCTCGGCCCCTGGCCAGGCCGGGCTGCTGTCGTCGCCACCCTGGCGACGACCTTCGCGATCGCTGCCAGTACCCTCTGGCGAAGGACCAGACACCGCAGACAGAATGTCAGGACCG
>JAVBSR010000127.1:0-31319 GCA_031556715.1 Cellulomonas sp. | reverse complement strand
GCAGCGACTGCGCCACCGACAGCTGCTTGATGGTGACGAGCACGAGGATCGAGCTCTACGGGGTGCAGTTGATCCCGTTGATCGCGACGGACACCGTGTCCCCGCCGTCGGGCGGGACCGGCGGCGTAGGGTTCATCGGCGTACCGTCCGGTCCTGCAGGGCGCGCAGGGTGTCTTTCCAGGTCTGCGGGTGCAGCACCGACCCGGCCAGCGGCGAGCGGCGCTCACCGTCTCCAGACCCCTTCCTGCCCTTGTCGGGCTGGCCCCGTTGCTCGGGTACCACGTCGGTCCCGGTCGGTTCCAGGGGCGCGACGACCGGGGCCAGCTCGGTCAGCAGGCCGACCTGCTGGTCGCCGAAACCGACCAGCAGACGCCGGTTGCCCACCGCGACCACCGCCACCCCGGCGCCGCGGGTCAGCGAGTGCCGGTCGACGACCATGACGTGCGGCTCGAAGCTGGAACGGACGACCCGGCGGTGGGCCATCCGTCGCGCCCCCCACCAGATCAGGCCCAGCACGGCCCCCAGCGCGACCAGGGCGCGCAGGAGGAGCCAGACGACATCCATGCCTCAGGCCTGCCCTTCGGACCCCGCCACGATCTCGGTGATCCGCAGCCCGTAGTCCTCGTCCACCACGACGACCTCACCCCGGGCGATCAGCCGCCCGTTGACCATGACGTCGGCCGGCGACCCGGCGGTGCGGTCCAGCTCGAGCACCGCACCGGGCGCCAGGTCCAGCACCTGGCGCAACGGCAGCCGGGTGCGGCCCAGCTCGGCGGTGAGGGTCATCTCCACGTCGTACAGCACGGTGATCGACGTGCCGGAGCCCCGCCGGGGCGTCGGTACGCCCTGCGCGGTCGGCTCCACCGGTTCGGGGGTCGTCACCTGCTCGCCCCGCAGCCGGACGGTGAACCACGCGACGTCGGCGCCGTCGGCACCAGCCTGGAGCTGGAACACCTGGGTGTCGGCGCCGACCACGTCGGCGACCTGCTCGGTCCGGGCCGGTTCGACCGCACCGGGGCCGAGGGCTTCGGCCGCCGCGGCCAGGGCGGGGGTGAGCGCGTCGGCCAGGGCGATGGGGGCACCGGCGGCGGCACCGGCCTCGACGGCCTCGACCACCGCGTCGGCGGCGACCAGGGCCAGCTCCGCGGAGACCGCCCCGACGACGGACACCACGACGGCGGTCGCGTCCGGCGGTGGTGCCGCCCCGTCCGGGGCTGGCGTCGCGACCAGGGGCGAGGTGGCCGGGACCAGGGCGGCAGCGGCGTCGGCAGCGGCCTGGAGCAGCGGCTCAGCGGCGCTGTCCTTGCTGGCCGCGGTGCTCTTGCTGGGGCTGGACTTGATGGGGCTCATGACGGGTGCTCCTCGACGGCGACGATCTGGCAGGCAAGACGGGAGCCGTGGCTGCCCGCCGCGGCGTGGGCCAGCACGACGCCGTCCACGACGACGTCCAGCGGGCGGGTGGCGGGGTGCTCCAGGGGCAGCACGTCGCCGACGGCCAGGCCGACGACGTCCCGCGGGTGCACGACGACCGGGGCGAACTCCACGGTGACGTCCACCGGGACGGCCTGCACCAGCTGTTCGAGCCGTTCGCGGGCATCCTTGCGGGTGCGGGCCAGCTCGGCGGCCCGGTCGGCGTCCATGTCGTCGGCGGTCGGCTCGACGAGCATGAGGTCGGCCGGCAGCATGAGCGTCGCGCTGTCCGACCGCTGGCCGATCTTCAGGGTGAACGACGCCACGACCACCGGTTCGGCGGCGGAGGTGGCCTGCACGAACTGCGGGTTGTACTGCACGGACCGGACGGTCACCGCCAGCGGCACGATCGAGGCGAACGAGTACGACAGGTCGTCCAGCGCCCGTTGCATGAGGTCACGCACGACGACCAGCTCGATGTCGGTCAGCTCGCGCTCGCGGTCGTCACCCAGGCCCGTGCCGCCGAACATGTAGTCGACCCAGACCATGGCGACGGCCACAGGGAACTGCACCATGGCGGCCTGCCGGGTGACGTCGACCTGGCACAGCACCAGCGCGGTCGGGTTGGGCAGGGTGGAGACGTAGTCGTCGTAGGTGCGCAGCGACAGGCCGTCGTGGACCACCGAGCACGGTTCGCGCAGGCGCGAGCTCAGCTGGGTGCCCCACATCCGGGCGAACCGTTCGAAACCCATCTCCAGGCGCCGGGCGGTGTCCCGGCCGAGAGTCAGCGGCCGGCGGAAGTCGTAGGCCTGAGGTTCAGCCCGCACGCGACCGCCCCGTCCGGCGGATGGCCCCGCCGGCGAGGTCGGCACGGTCGAGACGTGCTCAGAGGTGGTCACGCCCAGTTGATCGGTGGTCTAGCGGCGTTGCTGAACGATCCGGACGGCTGATCTCACTGGGTGACATAGTCGCTGAACTTCACCCCCATGACGACGTCCTCGCCGTAGTGCTCCTGGACCTGGGTCAGCAGCTCGGCCCGCAGCTGTTCGCGGGTCGTCGGGTCGGTGACCTCGGCGACGGTGTGCCCGGAGAACACGGTGATCGCCGCGTCCAGCGCCGGGGCGGCGTCGAGCTCCCCGCCTTCGCCGCCGTGCCCGCCGCCGCTGGTCTTGGCCAGCTCCAGGGCGAAGCCGAGACGCAGGTAGTGCCCGTCGGCCAGGTTCAGCGAGTGCGGCTCGAACTGCACGACGGCCACCGGCTTCGGCGGTTCCTCGGGGCCTTTCTTCCCTTTGGGGGCCAGCACCAGGAAGTACGCGGCGGCGACCACCACGACCAGCGCCGCGGCGCCGATGATGATGAGCTTCTTCTTGCTGCCGCCCTTGGCCTTCTTCGGCTTCTCGGCCGGTGCCGCCTCGGCTTCCGGCACGCCTTTCTTGGCACCGATCTTGCCGCCGCCGATCTTCTGCGGGGCGACGATGCGCTGTTCGGTGGGCATGTGCTCCCCCTTCGTCAGCCGGCCAGCACCGGCAGCAGGGCCCGGACCGCCTCAGGCGCACCGGACAGGATGACGACGTCGACGCGGCGGTTGGCCGCCAGCGACGCCGGGTCAGAACCCGACTCCAGCGGTCGGGTGTCGCCGAAGCCGACGGCCGACACCCGAGTCCCGGGCAGGTGGTTGCTCTCCACCAGGTGCCGCAGCACCTTGGACGCCCGGTCGGCCGACAGCTCCCAGTTGGTCGGGTACCGGGCTGTCGGCACGTTGTTGGCGTGGCCTTCGATGGACAGCTGCTCGGAGATCGACGCCAGGGTCGGGGCCAGGGTGTCGACCACGTGGTCGGCGGTGGGCGTGAGGACGGCCGACTCGGCGGCGAAGAACACGTCGTTGGCGACCAGGCCGACGATGAGGCCACGGTCGCTCATCCGGAACGTCACCTGGTCGGTCAGGCCCTGCTCGGCCAGCGCCTGGGCCATCGAGTCCTTGATGCCGTCCAGGTGGTCCAGCTCGGCCTCGGCGGCGGCGACGTTGGGGTCGGAGAGGTTGACCGAGCTCGGGTCGGTGCCCTGCTTGCCCAGGCCCTGGTCGGCGTTGACGAGGGAGGCCGAGGAGTCGTTCTGGTCCCCGTCCATGGTCATCCCGTCCATCGCACCCTCGGTGCCGTCCAGCACCGAGGAGGTGCCTGACGAGGCCCCGAACCCGGCGGCCAGCGACTGGCGCAGCGCGATGTACTTGTCCTGGTCGACCTGGCTGATGGCGAACAGCACGATGAACAGCGCCAGGAGCACGGTGATCATGTCGGAGTACGAGATCAGCCACCGTTCGGAGTTCTCGTGCTCTTCTTCCACGTGGGCCCGACGCCGGCGGCCGGCGGGGGCGCTCATGCGGCCTTCTCCTGCTTGGGCTTGACGGCGGTGGGCGGCAGCATGGACCGCAGCCGCTCACCGACCAGCCGCGGGTTGGCCCCGGCCTGCAGCGCGATCAGCCCTTCCAGGGTGACCTCCATCTGGGTGCACTCCTGGTCGGACAGGCGCTTGATGCGCGCCCCGATCGGCAGCCACACCACGTTGGCCGACAGCAGGCCCCACAGGGTGGCGAGGAAGGCCACGGCGATCTGCGGGCCCAGCTCGCCGGGGCTCGCCAGGTTCTCCAGCACGTGGACCAGGGCGACGACGGTACCGATGATGCCCAGGGTCGGGGCGTAGCCGCCCAGGTCGGCGAAGTACTTGGCGTGCACCCGGTCTGAGGCCCGCTTGGTGGCGATGCGGTCTTCGAGGATCATCCGCAGGTCTTCGGGGTCCGTGCCGTCGATCGCAGCCTGGAGACCGGACTTGAGGAACTCGTCGTCGACGTCGCGGGCGGCGTCCTCCAGGGCGAGCAGGCCCTCGCGCCGGGCGCGGTCGGCCAGCGAGATCACCGTGTCGATGGTCGCGCCCGGGTCTGGCGCCTTGGCCCGCAGCACCTGCGGGATCTTGGCGAAGGCGGCCTTGGTGTCGGCCAGGGTGTGCCCGGCCATGCCGGCGCCGATGGTGCCGACCCAGACCAGCAGCAGCGGTCCGGGCAGGATGAGCGAGCCGGGGTTGCCACCCTCGATCATCTGGGCGCCGAGGATGGCGGCCAGGGCGAGGACCATCCCGATGATGCCTGACGGGTCCATCACAACCCCCTCGGCCGCAGCGGGACCGCCGGAGCGATCGGGCGGTCGTCGTCGTTGTCGGGCGGGTCGTCAGGATCGACCGTGTCGAGCTCGTCGGCCAGCACGCGGGCCCGGGCGAGGATGGTGGCACGGTACTCGTGCACCAGGGCGATCACTTCAGCCATAGGTTCGGCGACGATGTACTTTGTCCCGTCGATGAGGGTCAGGATGGTGTCGGGCGCGCTGTCGATGCGCTGGATCAGGTCGGGGTTGACCCCGAACTGCCCACCGTTGAGGCGCGTCACCACGATCACGAGAAGTCCCATCCTTGGTATACCTGTCCAGCCGCACGGACTGGTCGGCCCGTCCGTGGGCCTTGCACCTCCTGTTCGGCAGCCCCCGCCCGCCCTTGAGCCGTCACCCCTGACAGCCCCCTGCAACCGTCCGCCTTGTCCGGGAACATCTCGGTGAGGCGGGATCTCAGACCTGTGTCACTCGCAGAGAGGAAGAGCTTTCATGGACTTCGACATCTCCGGTCCTGAGCACGTCGACGACGGTGCCGCCGACCAGTACGACGCCACCGACGCTGTCGACACCACCGGTGCCACCGAGGAGTCCGGGCTCGGCGCGACCTTCGACAGGCTCGACGACGACGGTGACGGCATCGCCGACCGCCTGGAGGGGACCCTCGACGACGGTTCGTTCTTCGTGGTCGAGGACTACCAGCAGGACGGCCACGCCGACGCGCTGTGGGTCGACTCCGACGGTGACGGCAACCCCGACCTGGCAGTGACCCCCAACGGCGACGGCTCGTTCAACTTCAAGTGGGACTTCGCCGAGGACGGCTCCTGGGCGTCGTACGAGACCATGTCGGCGCAGGACGTGCAGGCCCAGTTCCCCGAGCTGTACGAGGTGCTCACCACCGACGTCGACCCGACCGCTGTCGACGCCGTCGCGGACTACCCCCCGGTCGAGGACGGGCAGATCGTCGGCGACCCGAGCCAGTACTCCGACGACTGGTTCTGGCAGTCGTTCGACGGTTCGTGCGCCCCGGCCTCTGTGGCGATGATCTCCGCCCACTACACCGGCGAGGACGTCACCGACGTCCAGTTCATCGAGATGGCCAACGAGCAGCAGCTGTGGGCCAACGGCAGCGGCGAGGGCAACCCCGGCATGTACGCCGAGGACGCCTGCACCCTGCTCAACGAGGCCGGCATCCCCGCCCAGGTCACCTACGGCTCGATGGACGCGCTGGACCAGGCGCTGGCCGACGGCCACGGCATCATGGTCGCCGTCGACGCCGACGAGATCTGGACCGGCGAGGGCGACGACATCTCCGACCACATGCTGGCCGTCGCCGCCATCGACTACGAGGCCGGGATCGTCTACCTGTCCGACACCGGCACCCCGGACGGCGACATGGAGCAGGTACCGCTGTCGGTGTTCGAGGACGCCTGGGAAGACTCCAACTACACGATGATCGAGTGCACCCAGTCGGCCGAGGAGTACCAGGCCGAGCACGGCATCACCGACGAGCCGCAGACGGTCACCCAGCCCGAGCCCGCACCGGTGGAACCCACCACCGAGCCGTCCGAGCCGTCCGAGCCCGTCCCCGGCACCCCGATCGACGTCGAGGACACCGTGGTCGAGGTCACCCAGGCCCCGTGGCTCCTCCTGCTCATCAACTCCGGCTCCCTGCACCCGCAGCCGGCCTGACCGACCGAGGCGCCGACGGGCGAGCGCCGGCCACCGCCCGTCGGCGCCTGCCGGTCGCCATGCCTGCCGGTGACCCGCCCGGTCGTCGTTCCGTCACGGGATTTCCCGTCACGGTGACGCGACGGGCGAGCGCTGTCAGACTCCCCCACCCCCCGCGTGTCCGCGTGGTGAACCATTTCTTACGCCAGTGCGGGTGGTGGTGGGTGACCTCGTGACGATCAGCGATGCGACATGGCGCGTGGTCTCCGTTCACGACAAGGACACCCCTTCTGATGCGCCTCCAGGGTCGGGCACAGGCCAGGCTGCGGTGGTGATTGCGATGGAACCGCCGGGCCAACCGCAAGAGGGGATCTCCGCAGCCGAGGGCGTAGCGAGGTGGGAGCTGGTGGTGAGCAATCCGGTCGGGGACACCGCTGGCTCTCGCGGCAACGAACGATCCGCCGGCGGACGCAGCACGACGGCGGCAGCCGCTGCCGCCTGTCGCTCCACGGCGCCCGACCGGACGACGCAGGTGGGCGGGTCTGCACAGACCCGCCCACCGTCGCGACGAAAGACCTCAGCGCTTGAGGTTGATGAGCTCGTTGAGGATCTCGTCCGAGGTGGTGATCACCCGGGAGTTGGCCTGGAAACCGCGCTGGGCGATGATCAGCGAGGTGAACTCGCTGGACAGGTCGACGTTCGACATCTCCAGGGTGCCGCCGGACAGGCTGCCCCGGCCGCCAGTGCCGGCCGCGCCGACCTGGGCCGCACCGGAGTTCACCGAGGTGGTGAACAGCGAGCCGCCGACCTTCTGCAGACCGGCCGGGTTGTTGAAGTTGGCCAGCGCGATCATGCCGATGGTCTGCTTGAGGGCGTTGGTGAAGGTACCGGTGATCGTCCCGTCGGCACCCAGCTGGAACGACGTCAGCGTTCCCGCGGCGTAGCCGTCCTGCGACTTGTTCTTGATGGTGTCGACACCGGCGAAACCGGTGACCGTCGACATGTCGACGTTGATGGTGACCGGCGCCCCGGCCGTCGTCACCGTCGCCGACAGCGACAGCGGCGACGTCAGGTTCCCGGAACCGTCGAAGGTCATCGGCTGCGTGGTGGCGCCACCGTCGGTCGAGACCGTCCAGCCGGTGCCCGTCTTGGTCAGCTGGAGCGACAAGGTGCCCTCGTTGCCCTCAGGGTCGTAGACGACGACGTCGCGGTTGAGCACCGTGCCGGTGTCCGCGTCGGCCTGGAGGTTGCCCTCGTAGATCGCCGAGGTCGACACCTTGGCGGCCATGAGCGCACCGACCGGGATGCGCAGGTCCGACAGGGGCGCGTTCATGTCGATGGCACCGTTGACGGCCATCCAGCCCTGGACCAGGGCGCCGTCGCCGGGCAGGGTCATCTGACCGGTCGAGTCGAAGTCGAACGACCCGGCGCGGGTGTACAGGGTCTCGTTGCCGCGGCGCACCACGAAGAACCCGTCACCGGAGATCATCATGTCGGTGCTGCGGTTCGTCAGCTGCGACGATCCCTGCGTGAAGTTGGACGTGATACCGGCCACGCGCACACCCAGGCCGACCTGCGCAGGGTTGGTGCCGCCACGGCCGTTCTGGGCGCCACCGGCACCGGTGAGCAGCTGGGACAAGGTGTCCTGGAACTGTGTCTGAGAAGCCTTGTAGCCGGTGGTGTTGACGTTGGCGATGTTGTTGCCGGTGACGTCCAGCATGGTCTGGTGGGCACGAAGACCGGAAATACCAGAGAACAGTGAGCGGAGCATCTCTTCTTGTTTCCTTTCGAGGATACCGCGGGGGCGGGGCGAGCCGCCTCAGGCGGCGGTGTCGGTGGCGTCCGTGCCGTCGTCAGTCTCGGGCGTCGTGCCCTGCGAGCTAGGGGTGGCCGAGCGGCTGACCGAGGCCACCGAGCTCAGCGCCACGTGCTGGCCGTCGATGACCAGGGTCGGTTCGCCGACCGTGTAGATGACCGACTCCACGACGCCGGTGGTGTTGCCACCGTCCGCCGTGCAGTAGGTGACCTGCGACCCGACCATCTGGGAGGCCAGGGCCCGCTGCTGCACGGCCAGCGCCGCCTGGGAGTCCTTGGCCATGGCGACCATCTGCTCCATCATCGACAGCTGGGCGGTCTGCTGCATCATCGCCTGGGTGTCCATCGGCGAGGACGGGTCCTGGTTCTGCAGCTGGGCGATCAGCAGCTTGAGGAACCCGTCGGAGTCGAGGATGTTCTTCGGGGCCGAGGTCTGCGTGGTCGCACCGGACTGGCTGGTCAGGGACGAGATCGGGATGTCGGTCATGGGGTTCAGATCCTCCTAGGCGGTCAGACGACGAGGTCCAGGCCGTGCACCGACGTCGGGTCGGCAGGCACGGGGTCGGCGGGGGCGTCGGGTTCGTCGACGATCCGAGGACCGGTCGGGGCGGTGCGCTGCGCGGTGCCGTGGCCGTCGCGCTGCCGGCCGTCGTCGGCCAGGCCGAGCTCGGCAGTCAGACCCGCGGACTGCAGGTCACGACGCAGCTCGTCCAGGGTGCCGCGCAGGGCGGCCCGGGCGGCGTCGTTGGCACCGGCCAGGTCGATGCGGATCTGGTCGGCGCTGATGTGCGCCACCACCCGCACGTCGCCCAGGTTCTTCGGGTCCAGCGCGATCGACAGCACGTGCGTCCCGGCCCGAGCCCCGGCCAGCGCCCGCAGGTGCCCGCCGAGCTGGTCGACCATCGGAGGCGCCGGAGGTGCGGTGGGCGCCGCCGGTGCGGCCGCCGCGGCGACCGAGGCCGTCGGGGCGGGCGCAGGCGCAGGCGCCGAGGGGGCGACGGCCATGGTGTCCGGTGCCGGTGGCGGTGCGGTCGGGGCCGTGGACGCGGCCGTGGTCGTCGCCGGTGCGGTCGGCTGTGCGGTCGTCGCCGGCGGCGCGGACGTGGTCGGCTCGGCGGCCTCCTCCCGAACCTGCGACTGCACAGCCGTAGCAGGAGCACTGGTCGGCGTCTGCGCCGGGAGCGCAGCAGCGGTGCCGACCGGACCGGCAGCAGCGGGGGCACCGGCCGGACCGGTCTGGGCCGCGGCCGTCGGTGCCGACGACGGGCCGTCGAGCGACGTCACCGCGTCGTCGAGCACCGGCGCGACGGCCGGCTCGACAGGCGCGGCCGGCACGGGTGCCTGGACCGAACCGGGCACCGCCGCGACAGCCACCGCGGCGGCCGGGTCGGCCGACGCCAGGTCGGACACGGCCTGCGCCGGCAGCTCGCCGACCAGACCGGCCGGCGCGAGCGGACCGGTCGGCACGACCGCGGCGTCAGCCTGCGCCGCAGGGTCGACCGGCTGGTCGGACGGGGTCTGAGCCGAGGCGGCAGGGTCGGTGGCGGCAGGGTCGGACGGCTGCTCCGAGACCCCCTCGGCCTGGTGACGCTCCTGGCCGGGACGCTGGGGCACCGTACGGTCGTCGGTAGACCGGTTCCGGGCCGGGCTGGCGGCCGTGTCGCGCGGCGGGGCGTCGGCCGAGACGGTGGCGAGCACGTCGGCGAACCCGCCGGACCCGCCGGACCGGGTGGTCGGCGCTGCGGCCGGCTCGCGGACGGCGGCGACGGCAGGGACGCTCATCGGCCGGCCCCCGCCAGGCTGAGCAGCGCCCGTTGCGCCGAGGCCGTGTCGGCCGCCGACGCGGTCTGCTGCTGCGGCAGGATCCGACGGATCGACGTCGGGGTGGCCCACACCGTGGTCTCGCGGACCTTGCCGCCTGGTTTCGGTGACTCGATCATCCGGTTGTCTCCCAGATAGATGGCGACATGCTTGCCGCCCTTGAAGATCAGCAGGTCGCCGGGCTTGGCCTCGGACAGCGAACCGACGGCGGTGCCGATGGTCCCCTGCTGCTTGGCGGTGCGCGGGATGTTGGTGATGCCCAGGTCGGCCAGGGACCGCACGACAAGCCCGGAGCAGTCCAGCCCGCCCTCGGACAGGGACTCCCCGCCCCACACGTACGGCGTGCCGAGGTACTTGCGGGCCTGGGCGATGAAGTCCTGCGCGGTGGTGCCCTGGTCGCTCTGGCTCGTGGTCGGCGCCGCGGCCTCGGCCACGGCCGAGGCCGTGTCCGTCCCGCCGGTCGCGGTCAGGGCCTGCAACGTGGAGGCGAAGTCCGTCGTGGAGGTGGCGGTGGTGGTCGCCTGCGGCGCGACCAGCGCACGCAGCTCGGCCATCCGGGCCTGGATCCCGGCCACACCCAGCAGTTCGGTCACTGCGGTGCTCCTGTCAGCGAGTCGTCCTTGCGCGGGTGTCCCGCGCTGCGCCTGCCGGCGCCTTCCGTCGGTGCGGTCGAACGAGCCAGCGCGTTCGCCTCGTGCTTCAACCGGGCGTGCTGCTGGACCCCGACCTCGTCGAGCACGACCTGCTCGGCGTGCGCCTCCTCGGCGCGCACCTCGTCGTCGTGACGTTCGGCCAGACGTTCGACCGAGCGGGTGGCCTGCCGGGCGGCGGACCACTCCCCCGTGCGCTGCACGGTGCGGTCGGCCGCGACGACGACCTCAGCCTTGGCCTCGGTGAGCAGCCCCGACAGGGCCATCCGGGCGGCGATCGTGGCGCGGAACGCTGCCGTGTCGGGCGGCGCCACGGCACCGGCCTCGCCGAGCATCCGCGCGGTCTCGGCGGCCCGCTCCCGCGCGGCGTTCTCCTCGCGGTGCGCGGTGGCCAGCGCACCGGCGGCCTTGTCCTCGGCGATGCCACGCACCCGCAGCAGCCCGGCCAGGGCGAAACCTCGGGCCATCAGGCGCCTCCTCCGAGCATCGACGTCAGGGCGGCCAGCCGCTCCCACGAGTCGGCGGCGGACGCCGGCTGGTCGGCGGACTGGCGCAGGAAGGCCTGGATCTGGTCGGCGTGCTCCACCGCGGTGTCCACCAGCGGGTTCGACCCGGCGACGTAGGCGCCGACGTCGATGAGGTCCGATGCCGCCTTGCGCGCGGCCATGACCTCGCGCAGCCGACCGGCCTGGGTCTTCTGCTCCTTGGTGATCACCCGGGTGGCGACCCGGGAGATCGAGCCCAGGGAGTCGACCGCCGGGTAGTGGTTGGACACGGCCAGCTTGCGGTCCAGCACCACGTGCCCGTCGAGGATGGAGCGGGCGGCGTCGGCGATCGGCTCGTTGTGGTCGTCCCCGTCGACCAGCACCGTGTAGATGCCGGTGACCGACCCGCACGGACCGGTCCCGGCCCGCTCCAGCAGCTGGGCCAGCAGGGAGAAGGTGCTCGGCGGGTAGCCGCGGGTGGCCGGCGGTTCGCCGACGGACAGCCCGATCTCGCGCTGGGCCATGGCGACCCGGGTCAGGGAGTCCATCATGAGCACCGCGTGGCGGCCCTCGTCGCGCAGGGCCTCGGCGATGCGGGTGGCCACGAACGCCGAGCGCAGACGCACCAGCGGCGGTTCGTCCGAGGTCGCCACGACGACGACCGACCGGGCCAGACCTTCAGGCCCCAGGTCGTCCTCGAGGAACTCGCGCACCTCACGGCCGCGCTCCCCGACCAGGGAGATCACGGAGACCTCGGCCTCGGTGCCCCGGGCGATCATGGACAGCAGGGTGGACTTGCCGACACCGGACCCGGCGAACAGGCCGATCCGCTGCCCCTGCCCGACGCTGACCAGGGTGTCCAGCACCCGCACGCCCAGCGGCAGGGCCGCGCACACCCGGGTGCGCTCCAGCGGGTGGGGCGCCTGCCCCTCGACGCAGACCCAGCGCACGTCGCGCAGCGGGCCCTTGCCGTCGATCGGCCGGCCCAGCCCGTCGATCACCCGACCGAGCAGGCCCGGGCCGACCGGGGCGCGCAGCGCCCCGCCGTTGGGCCGCACCGGCATGCCGGCCCGCAGCCCGGTCACCGGGCCCAGCGGCATGCAGCGGGCGGTCGACTCGCCGGTGGCGACGACCTCGGCGACGACCTGGTCGGCGCCGTCGCCGATGCGCAGCAGGTCGCCGACAGCGGCACCGGTACCGACCACGTCGACCGACAGCCCGACGACACCGCGCACCCGGCCCACCGTCTCCGGTGCGCAGGCGGCCAGCATCTGGTCCCAGGTGGTCGTGGTCATCGGGCCCCGTTCGCGGAGAGGTCGAGCTGTGAGCACGGTTCTGCGGTGGCCTCGGCCAGGGCGGCCCGGGCCCGGTCCAGCGCGGAGCTGATCCGGGCGTCCAGCTCGCCCTCGCCGTGCTCGACGACAGCGTCGCCGAAGGCCAGGTTCGGGTCGGCGACGACCCGCATCCCCGCGGGCGCCACGACGACGTCGGCGTCGCGCGGGTTCATCCGGACGACGACCTGGCTGGCCATCCCGGCGGTGGCGGACCGGGCGAGCACCGCCCGGGCCGCGGTCGGCGCGTCCGACAGCTCGACGCCGAGCACCGCGGTCGCCAGCTCCAGGGCGGCGGCGTGCAGCTGGTCCTGGGCGGCGTCCAGCACCGGGGTCTGCGCCGCGCGCACGGCCCGGACCGCAGCAGCCAGGGTTGCCATGGCCTCGGCGTGCTCGTCGGCGCGGGTGGCCTCGGCGCTGGCGGCACGCTGGCAGGCCAGCTCTGTCTCGGCGGCGGCGACCTTGGCGGCCTCCCGCGAGCCGGCGGCGAACCCGGCGGCGAACCCGGCAGCCCGGGCCTGCTCGTGGGTGGCCATGGCGCCGACGGCCTGGCTGGCAGGCTCGACCAGCGGCACGAACCGGGCCGGGACGGCTTCGCTGGCGGCCGCAGCGGCGCGGGCGGCGATCTCCACCGGCGCGGCGAAGGCCGAGCGCACCTCGGCAGCCTTGCCCTCGGTGGCGCCGCTCTCGCCGCCCAGCTCACGCTGGGCCGGCACGACGCTCAGCCGGGCACTGCCCTTGGCCGCACGCTGGGTGGGGACCCCTGCCGCCTGGCCACCGGGGGTGACCAGCTGTGCGGCGAGCGGCCGGAACGCGTCAGACGACGAGCTCATCGTCGTTGTCCCTCCGGATCGTGATCTGACCAGATTCCTCCAGGCGACGGATGCCCTGGACGATCTGCGACCGGGCCTCCTCCACCTGGGACAGGCGCACCGGACCGAGCAGGTCGATCTCCTCCAGGAGGTTCTCCCGGGCCCGGTCGGACAGGTTGCGCAGGATGGTCTCGCCGACCTCGTCGGGCGCACCCTTCATGGCCAGCGCCAGCTCGCCGGTCTCGACGTTGCGCAGCACCAGCTGCACGGCGCGGTCCTCGAGCATGACGACGTCGGTGAAGACGAACATCATCGAGCGGACCTCGTCGGCCAGGTTCTCGTCGCGGTCCTTGAGCCCTTCGAGGATCAGCTTCTCCGTCGTCGGGTCGGCCCGGTTGATGATGTCGACCAGCGGCTGCACACCACCCACCGCCGTGGTCTCGCGCGGGGCGAGCACGGCCGAGGCCTTGCGCTGCAACGAGTCGGCGACGATCTGGACGGCGTCCGGCGTGGCCCGCTCCATCAGGGCGATGCGGTGCGCGGTGTCGGCCTGCTCCATCGGCGGCAGGCCGGCCATGATGGCCGAGGCCTGCTCGGGACGCAGGTGGGCCAGCACCAGGGCGATGGTCTGCGGGTGCTCGCCGGACAGCAGCGACACGACCTGCCGGGCGTCGGCGGAGCGCAGGAACTCGAACGGGTCACCGGCCAGGTGCGACAGCAGCCGCTCCATCATGGTGGCGGCCTGCTCGGACCCGACCGAGGCCTCCAGCAGGTGCTGGGCCAGGCCGAAGCCGCCACCCAGGCCGGGGCCGATGGCCGAGACGATGTAGAACTCCTCCAGCACCTCGTCGGCCAGCGCCTGGTCGATGTGCTCCAGCCGCAGGATCTCCGCGGTCAGCTCTTCGACCTCGGTGACCTCCAGGTTGGACATGATGCGCGCGGCGCGCTCCTTGCCCAGCTGCAGCAGCAGGGTGGCCGCCTTCTGCGACCCGGTCAGCCCGCTCATCGCCGCCCGCTCTCAGCCATCCAGCCGCGGAGGAGCTCGGCCACTTCTTCGGGCTGCTCGTCGGCCAGTGCGGCTATCTGCTCGCGGTGGATCGCCACCGGGTCGGGTTCGGTCGACACCGGCGCGGCCTCCAGCTCGGGCAGGTCGCCCAGAGAGGTCTCCAGCACGTCGTGCTCGGTCTCGGCGGCCTCCAGCTTGCCCAGGTCGAGCGCTTCCCGGCGGGCCTTGCGCGACCGGCGGCCGAACATCACCAGGGCGATGATGACCACGATCAGCGCGATGGCGGCGATGGCGGCCTGCTTGATGAGGTTCCGCGTGGCCTCGGCCTTCGCGGCGGCGTCGGCCTTGGCCAGGGCGGCCTGGGCGGCCTCGGCCGTCGTGGTCTCGAACGGCATCCGCTGCACCGACAGGCTGTCGCCGCGGGTGGTGTCGATGCCGGCGGCCACCGAGATGGCCGACTCCAGCGCGGGCAGGTCCAGCTTGCCCGCGGCACCGGAGTTGAGCACGACGGAGACCGACTGGCGCTCCAGCGACCCGGGGGCGGCCTGCGTCACCTCGGTGGTCTTGCCCACGGAGTTGGTGACGTCCTCGCTGGTGGAGCGGTACGACCCGTCACCGGTGCTCCCGGTGCTGGGGACCGCGATGTTGTCCGGCCCCAGCACCCCGGTCGCCCCGGTGCCGCCCGCGCCGTACTCCTCGGTGCGGGTCGACGACGCCAGCGGCGGGACGCCGTCCTGCGCCTGGTACGACTCGACGGTGCGCTGGGTGCTGTCGTAGTTGAGCTGGGCGGCCGTGGTCACGGTGACGTTCTCAGCACCGACCAGGGGGTCGAGCAGCCCGTGCACCGTGGCGGAGACCTTGGCCTCGTAGTCGGAGGTCTGCTGGTCGGACATCGCACCGGTCCCGGCGCCGCCGCCGACGGTGGACAGCACCTGCCCGTCGGCGTCGATGACGGCCACGTCGGAGGCCTCCATGTCAGGCACGCCGGCGGACACCAGGTGGACGATGGCCTGCACCTGGTTGGCGGCCAGCGGCTTGGTGCCGCTCTGGCGGACGAACACCGAGGCGGTCGGGCTCTTCTTGGTCGAGGCGAACACGGTCTCCTTCGGGATCGCCAGCTTCACCGAGGCGGACTCCACCCCGTCCATCGACGCGATGGTCTTGGCCAGCTCGCCCTCCATGGCCCGCTGGTAGGTGGTCTGCTCCTGGAACTCGGTCGACGTCGCCGACAGCCCGTCGAGCAGGGAGTACCCGGCGCCGTCGGCGTCCTTGGGCAGGCCCTGCGCGGCCATGGCGATCCGCTCGGAGTAGACCTTCTCCTTCGGCACCATGACGGTGCCGCCTCCGTCGGTCAGCTCGTAGCGCACCCCGTCGGCCGTCAGCTGGTCGACCACGGCCGAGGCGTCAGCCCCCGACAGCCCGGAGAACAGCGGGGCCATGGTCGGCTTGTTCAGCTGGCCGGTGACGAACACCGCGGCGACGATGATCCCCGCGGCCGCCAGCACCGCGAACACGCGCTGGGCGAGCGTGAACTGCTTGACCGCGGAGGTGAGGCGGTCCAGAGCAGGCTTCAGCTGTGCGGGCATCAGACGGTCATCCTCATGATCTCCTGGAAGGCTTCGACGGCCTTGTTCCGCAAGGCGGCGGTCAGCTCGAGCTGCGTGGCGGACTGGGCGGCCGCGATGGTGTAGTCGTGCACGTCGTCGAGGTCACCGGTGACGGCCTTGACGGCGAGGTCGTTGGTGTTCGACTGGGCCGCCTGCAACGAGTCGATCCCGGAGGCCACCGAGGCGAACGAGTCGGCCGAGCCGGGCATCGTCGCGCCGGCGGCGCCGCGCAGGCCCGACAGCTGCTGGGTGGGAGAGACAGCGTCGACGCCGCTCACAGGCAAGACGGACATTATGCCTTTCCAATCTGCAGGGCGGCTTCGTAGGCAGCTTTGGCCCGGTCGACGACCGCGGCATTAGCCTGGTAGCCGCGCTGGGCCATGATCAGCTGTGTCATCTGCGACGACATGTCGATGCTCGGGTATTTCACATAGCCCTTTTCGTCAGCCAGCGGGTTGGTCGGGTCGTAAGCCAGACGGCCTTCGGTGTCACCGGACAGCAGCGCGGCCTTCACCTGGACACCGCCGTTGCCGGTGGTGATCTCCTGGGCCTGGATGTACCGGGTCTGGAAAGCATCCTCGGACGTGCGGTGCGGAGTGTTGGCGTTGGACAGGTTGTCCGAGACCGCGTCGAGCCACTTGCGCATGACGTCCATGCCGGAGCCTGCGACCCCGATAGCGCCGAAGATAGTCATCAGTTGGTCCTCATCGCCGTGCGCAGTGCTGAGAACTGGCCGTCGATGGCCCGCGTCGCCAGCGTGTAGCGCAGATTGGTGTCGACGTTGGAGATCACCTCGGTGTCGAGGTTCACGTTGTTGCCGTCCAGCCGGGTGGGTTCGAGGCTGCGGCTGGTGGTGGCCCGGGCAGCTCCGTGACCAGCAGACACGGCCGCCTTCAGGGCGTCCTCGAACTTCACACGCTGCGCGTGGTACCCGGGGGTCTGGAGGTTCGAGATGTTGTTCGCGATCGCACGCTGACGCTGGGACAGCCCGTCGAGCGCACTGTTCATGGCAACGGAAGTCACCGAGTCGAACAAGCCCATGCTTGCTGCTCTCCCACTAGAGTCGGTGGCCGGTCCCTGGCCAAGAATGAGCTGTCCGTGCTCACCGCGACCATCGGCGAACCAGGGGTCCGGGCGTAGGGCTTTCACTCGGGCAGACGAGGAAAAATGTCCCGTCCGTCCGTTTCACCGGGTCGCGATCACTCGTCCGGAGGGCAGGTCCCTTGACGCCCCTCAGCATCATCCACCGTTGTTCTGACGCCATCTCCGGCGGACGAACCCCGAGGTCGCGGCACGTTTTTCCGCGCCGCGGATCGCGCCATAAGCTGTTCATTCTCACCCTCTGCGAGCCCTAGCACACCCCGTCGCACCACGCGACCCGTCGATCCGGCCGAGCGGCCCGACCCGTCCGCGGCCCGCCGACCGCACCTCACGCCCGCGCCGGTCGGCAGGACGTCGTGCACAGCCCCCGCGTCTGCGCGCCGTCTGCGCGCCCGCCCCCTGCGGACCCGCCACAGCGGCTCTTCTCTCGGTGTGCGCCCGCCGTCTCCGTGCGTCCAGCGTTCCTGTGCACCAGCGTCTCTGTGCGCAGCGTCGATGTGCCCGCCTCCGCGGCTCCCACCACAGGCGGCCCCTGCCCGTCGTCGACCTGCGCGCCGCGGCCCACCGCCCGGGGGCAGCCCGTCGTGGCCATCAGCCCGCCGTCGCCCTGGACGTCCCCGTCGAGGTCACACCGGCACCTGGGCTGGCCACGGTGGTCCGCGAGCAGGCAGCGCACCCGGTGGTCAGCCGACCGGGCGACGGGAGCACAACAAAGCCCCCGCGACGCGGGGGCTGCTCTGTCGCCGACGTCCGGTCAGCCTTCCATGTCCAGGTAGACCGGTCGGGACGGCGGCGTCTCGCGAATCTGGTTCAGGGCTGCCAGGTGGCGCCGGTTGGCGACCATCGCGCGGGTGATCGCCTCGGCGGCCGACTGCTGCCGGTTGGCCAGCGTCTGGGCACGGTCCTGCAGCGAGGCCGGCAGGGGTCCCAGACCGGTCGGGGGCCGCCAGGCGGCCAGCTGTGCGACGGCCTCCACGGACGGCAGGTGGTCGTTGTCGAGCATCGCCTCGGCGGTGGCGACGTCCATCTCCAGGTTCGTCAGGGCGTCGACCCAGGCCGCGTCGAAGTCGGCCGCCGAACGGTCGTCCGTCGCGGGCACGACAACCACCTCAACCGACGCCGAGCATGGTGGAGCCGATCTCGTCCGCGGCCCGCGTGGTCGCGGTGGCGCGGGAGGCCTGCGCCTCGTCGGCCAGCGACTCCGCAGCACCGTGCCAGGCCTCGACCAGCGGCACGACCAGCTCGCGGCACTCGGCGGCCTTGGCGGCGTCGCCGTTGGCCCCGGCCTCGATCAGCCCGACCAGCAGGTAGCTGTAGATGGACATCAGACGCTGCCCGCCGTCCCACGCCTCGACGTCCAGCGAGGAGATCAGCTCGGTGACGATGTCCCGGGCGTGCCCCAGGTGAGCCGCTCCGGCCACGCGGTTGCCTGCCGTCAACGATTCCAGCCCGCGGTCCAGGTCCAGGAGCAGACGGTCGTAGAGCATCGTGAGCAGCCGGGCCGGGCCGACGGTGGTCACCGAGTCGGCCAGGTAGGCGGAGCGGGCGTCGTACATGGGTGGGGGTTCTCCTTCGTGGGGAGGGTCAAGAAGACTTGCTCGACGACGAGCTGTTCAGCGAGCTGAGGGCCGACGACATCGAGCTGAGCCAGCTGGACTGGGAGTTGAGCTGCGACAGCGTGGTCTCCAACGTGGCCCACTGCCGTTCCAGCGCGCCGCGGCGTACCTCCAGCACGCTGTCCCAGTTGGTGATCCGGGTGCCCAGGTCGTCGATCTGCCGGTCGGTGCTGGTGATCTGCGCGGTCAGGGTGCCGTCGTACTTGTCCGAGGCGCGCGTGGCGACCCGGTCGACCCGGTCGGCGATGCCGGTGAGGATCGACTGGACCCGCGACGGGTCGTCGGTCACCGCTGCGGAGAACTTCGCCTCGTCGATCGAGAAGGTGCCGTCCTTGTTCAAGGTGATGCCGAGGCTGGACGGCGACACCCCGTTGACGTCCCGGGAAGCGGCCTGCGTCAGGTCCAGGGCGAGCATCCGGGCGCCGGTGTTGCCCGACAGGACGCCACCGGTGACACGCGGGTTGCCCGAGGAGTCGGTCGTCGTCTTGGACGCCGTCTGGGTGGCGATCTCCGACAGGACCTGGTTGAGCTGGCTGACCAGGTTCGACCCGAGCTTGGTCAGGGCCTCGGTGTCGGAGGCCACGTCGACGGTGACCGGGTCGCCGCCGGACTTGGTGACCGTGACGTCCAGGCCGGTGAGCAGGTCGGTGAACTTGTTGGACGACGACGAGACGGAATGCTGCGCCGCGCTGCCGGGCCACAGGGTCACCTGGGCGTCCTGGGCGGTGCGGGCGGTGGTCAGGGACACCTCGCTGGCGGTCCCGCCGGCCACGGCGGCCGCGTCACCGGCGTACAGGGAGAACGTCTGGTCGGCCCCGGTGGTCTTGCCGGTGAGCTGCAGACGGTAGGTCTGGGTCCCGAAGGCGTCGGTGCTCGAGGTGACCGAGGCGGCCACGCCTGCGTCGGAACGGCTGATGGCCGCTGCGAGGTCGGCGGGGCTGGTGGCACCCGAGACGTCGATCTCGGTGACGGTGTCGCCGACCTTCAGCGAGAGCTTCGAAGCCCCGCCGGTCAGGTCTGCGACGCTGCCGAACGAGTCGCTCAGGGAGATCTGGCTCTGCGCCAGCCGGTCGACGCTGAAGGTCACCGAGGTCGGGGCTCCGTTGGACCGCACGCTCGCGGTGGCGGCGTCGGACGACACCTTCGCACCGAGGACGGACCACGACGCCGGGTTGACGGCTTTCTTTGCGGAGTCAGCGAGGGATGCGGTCTTGCTGTTCAGCGCCTGCAGGGCGGTGACCAGCTTGGAAAGGTCGTTCTTCTTGTCCGTCAGCTGCAGCTGCGGCAGCTTCGCGACGTTCATCAAAGAGTTGACGATTCCCGCGGTGTCGAGACCAGAGACCAGTCCTGAGATCTGCTGAGGCATGACTCGCTCCGTACGCTAGTTCCAAGATGCGACGGTGGTGGCGGGGCGGTACCCCGCCACCACTGTCGTATCGATCATCGGGTCGGGATCACTCAGCCGAGCAGCTTCAGGACGCCCTGCGGGATGGAGTTGGCCTGGGCCAGCATCGCCGTACCCGCCTGCGACATGATCTGCGACTTGGTGAAGTTCACCATCTCAGAGGCCATGTCGGTGTCGCGGATGCGCGACTCGGACGCGGACAGGTTCTCCACGGCCACGTTCACGCTGTTGATGGT
Organism: Cellulomonas sp.; assembly: GCA_031556715.1. Taxonomy (GTDB): domain Bacteria; phylum Actinomycetota; class Actinomycetes; order Actinomycetales; family Cellulomonadaceae; genus Cellulomonas. The sequence goes on along the minus strand of JAVBSR010000127.1, from coordinate 11,198 downwards.
GTGCTCGAACCGGTTCTGGTACGCACCGAGGTTGGCGCGAGCGGTCGAGATGGTCGAGATCTGCGTGTCGATCGCGCTGATCGCGGCCTGGGCCGAGGCGTGGCTGAACAGGTTCAGACCGGTCGTCGTGACCGAGGTCGCCGCGAAGGACACGGCCGTCGCGACCGAGGACACGTTCGCCGAGGACAGGTCCACAGCGATCCGGCTGTTGGCGTCACCAGCAGAGCCGACCTGGAAGTTCATGGTCGCCCCGGTACCACCGGACACCTTGTCCAGCAGGGTGGTGCCGTTGAAGTTCGTCGACTTCGCGATCCGGTCCAGCTCAGAGTTCAGCTGAGTCGCCTCGGTCGTGATGTTCGAACGAGCCTCTTCGGAGTTCGAGTCGTTAGCAGCCTGGACAGCCAGGTCACGCATACGGTGCAGGATCGAGTGGACCTCGGTCAGTGCACCCTCAGCGGTCTGCACGACGGAGATACCGTCCTGAGCGTTACGGGCAGCCTGGGTCAGACCGGAGATCTGCGAACGCAGACCCTCCGAGATCGCCAGACCAGCAGCATCGTCAGCAGCCCGGTTGATCCGGAAACCAGACGACAGCTTCTCCAGAGACTTCGACAACGAGCTCTGCGTGGCGGAGAGGTTGCGGTAAGCGTTGATCGCCGCGACGTTGGTGTTAACTGAGAGACCCATGATGATCTTCCTCCTATGATGCGGGTCGGCGGCCCTTCCGTGGGCACGTCTGGTCAATCGGGACGGCACCTTCCGCGCTGAGGTTTCCGCGGAGGCCGACCGGGTGAAGTGGCATCGTCGCAGATCAACGGCCACCGACGCCGGCCCCGGACGGTGTCTGCGTCGCCCGTCTGGCGCCCCGACGGGGCCGACGGGCACCGTTCAGGAACGTGCCGGCTGGCTTTTCCGGCCCGGTCCGAGGCTTCGGCGCGCCAGGCACGCCCGCCGGCGTCGGGACCGTTCGCGCGGTCCCGCGCTCAGTCGGAGGTGAAGGTCACCAGACCTGGTGCGACGATCTCCAGCGCCTTGGCCAGCTCGCGACGCCGCTGGGTGGGCACCCGGTCCAGGGCTTCCTCCAGGTACGGCACGGCGCGCTCGTCGGAGTAGGCCGAGAGCGCGAGCGCCGCGGCCAGCGCCCGGTCGGCCGGGTCGGCCCGGTGGTCGGCAGCGAACGAGACGAGGACCGACAGGTCTCCCAGGCCGTGGCGGCGCAGCCGGGCGTCCCAGTCGGCGGCGACCTCCAGCCCGTGCAGCCCGGCCACGCGGGCGGCGCTGGCCAGCACCGTCGCGTCGCCTGGCCGGTACTCGTCCATGAGCTCCAGCACCCTGAGGGCCTGCCGGGTGCTGTCGGAGACGCTGAGCAGCGCCCACCGACGCCACTGGTCGTCGGACAGGTCCGGCAGCAGCTCCCGGACCGCGTCGTCGCCGAGCATCCGCACGATCACGACCGGCCAGGGGTCACCGTCGCCGGAGCGCACCGAACGCCGGGCGACCTCCAGGGCGTCGTCGGTCCGCCCGGCGGCGGCCAGCAGCGCGATCTCCAGGTTCACCACCGACGAGCGACGCAGCTCGCCACCGGCGCCGTCGCGCGACACCGTGGGAACCCGGTCCAGGGCGTCCAGGCCGGCCTCGACGGCACCGGCCCGCTGGTAGACCTCCGCGGCGGCGATGTCGACCGCCGCGTTGTCCGGCTGGACGGTGCGCCAGCGCTCGACCCACAGCAGGGCGGCGTCGGTGTCGATGTCGGGCTCGGTCAGGAACATCTTGTACTGGGTGAGGGCCAGGGCCTGGACCATCTGGTCGGTCAGCACGGCCGCGGCCGCCCAGGCCTCCTCGGCCACCTGCGCCGCCTCGGCGAACTCGTGGCTCATCACCAGCGACCGGGACAGGTGCACCTGCGCCTCGGCTGTCCCGGCGGCGTCGGCGGCCTGCTGGGCGGCGGCCAGCTGCTCCCGGGCCAGGGTGGTGTTGCGCTCGGACTTCTCGTTGTTCAGCCGGTCGGCGTCGGCGTACCCGGAGTGCCGCAGGCGGATCCCGGCGAGCACCCCGCCCGCGGTGACCTGCCCGTCGGTCGTGGCGACCTGCTCGTGCAGGTGCCCGACCCAGCGGTGGCCCTCACGACGGAACACCCGCTTGGCGGTGAACTCGAACGTGCCGTCCACGCTGGACGCGCCGGTGTTGACGATGCGGATCCCGTAGGTGTCCTCGGTGGCCCGCGACAGGTGCTTGCGCAGGGTGGACCCCTGCGACTCGAACACCTCGTCGGCGTCGACCGACAGCACCCAGTCCCCGCCGGCGTGCTCCAGGGCACGGTTGCGGGCGGCGGCGAAGTCGTCGTCCCAGTACCCGTCGACCACCAGGTCGGTGTACCGACGGGCGATGTCGCGGGTCGTGTCGGTGGAGCCGGTGTCGTAGACCACGATCTCGTCGGCCCACCGGACCGACTCCAGGCAGTCGGCCAGGACGTCTTCCTCGTCCTTGACGATGAGGACCACGGAGATGGTCAGCCGCTTCTTGCTCATGTACGCCGCTCCTGAAGTCTCGGGTTCGACCACCCGATCGGCTCAGCGGCACGGACTCTGAGGCGAAGCGCGACGAACGCTCATGCCTGGCCGGTCTGAGCCGATCGGGTGACGCATGAGACACCGCCTCAGAGGCCACCACCGCGAACGACCCAGGAGCCTGGCATGGGCCTGATCGACAACGACGGCGAGCGGATGCTCCCCGAGACCCACGCCGGCACCCTCACCTACGCCGAGCACGTCATCCGCTACCTGGCCGCTGCCCCGCTGGTCGCCGGACGGCGGGTGCTCGACATCGCCTCGGGCTCGGGCTACGGCACCCACGTGCTGTCGCAGAGCGCCGCCCACGTCACCGGGGTCGACGTCAGCAGCACGGCCGTGGAGTACGCCCAGCAGACCTACGGCACGGACAACAACGAGTTCCACGTCGGCGACGCCACGGCGATCCCCCTGCCCGACGACTCCGTCGACGTCGTGGTCAGCTTCGAGACCATCGAGCACCTCGACGACTACGGGGCGTTCGTGGCCGAGGTCGACCGGGTGCTGGTCGACGACGGCCTGTTCGTGCTCTCCACGCCGAACGACACCGACGCCCCTCAGGGCAACCCCTTCCACACCCACCAGTTCGTCTACGACGAGCTGGTCGACCTGGTGCGACCCCGGTTCGCCTTCGTCGAACCGTACTTCCAGGCCGTCTGGAAGGCCGTGATGCTGGCCCCGGCGTCCACCCTGGACGCCGAAGGACCGTTCGAGGCCGGCCTGCTCAACCTCTGCCCCCTGGCGCCGGAGCAGCACCTGTTCTTCTACCTGCTGTGCGCCCGCCGTCCCGTCACCGAGTCGGTCGAGCCTCTGCTGGCCCTCGGCGAGCACCACTCCTACCGCCAGCAGCAAGAACTTTTCCACGTCCAGGCCGCCGCCCTGGCTGAGGCTGCGTCGGTCGCGACGGAGGCCGTCGACGAGGTCAACGCCCTGCGCCGCCGCCTCGCCACCGTCCCGCCGCCCCGCCCGCACGCCAAGGCCCGACGGCGATGAGCGGCGGACCGCCCGGGCAGGGCCCACGCCCGACCGGGCCGAGCCGATCGGCCGGCGCATGAGCGGCGGGCAGGCCTCGGCCCGGTTCGCGGCGAGCATCATCATCCCGGTGTTCAACAAGGTGGGGTACACCGCCGAGTGCCTGACCACCATCGCCGAGCACACCGACCCGGCGCTGTACGAGGTGGTGCTCGTGGACAACGGCTCCACCGACGCGACCGGCGAGCTGCTGGCCCAGCTGGACGGCGACGTGCAGGTCGTGACCAACGACACCAACCTGGGGTTCGCCCGGGGGTGCAACCAGGGCGCGGCGACCGCCCGCGGCCGCCACCTGGTGTTCTGCAACAACGACATCGAGGCCAGGGACGGTTGGCTGGAGCCGCTGCTCGCGGTCCTCGACGACGAGCCCGACGTGGCGGTCGTCGGCGCCCGGCTGCTGTTCGCCGACGGCACGGTGCAGCACGGCGGGGTGCGGACCGTGCTCAGGGCCGACGGCAGCCTCTTCGCGACCCACTACCCCTACGGTGTGCCGCCCGTGCCGGAGGACCGCCGGGACCTCGACGCCGTGACCGGGGCGCTCATGGCGGTCCGTCGAGCGTTCTTCGAGTCGGTCGGTGGTTTCTTCACCGGGTACTGGAACGGCATGGAAGACATCGACCTGTGCCTGACCGCCCGGTCGCGGGGCCTGCGGGTGGTCTACGAGCCGCGTTCCACCCTGGTGCACCACGAGTCGAAGTCCGGGAGCGAGCGGTTCGCCGCCTCCGACGAGAACGAGGCGCTGTTCGAGCGACGGTGGGGCGACCGGTACGTCCCGGAGTTCGTCGCCGACGCCGAGCTCAACGCCCGCCCCAACCCCGCCCGCCTCGACGGCGCCTTCACCACGACCTAGGAGTCCGGCATGGCCATGATCGACAACGACGGTGAACGGATGGTCCCCGAGATGCACTCCGGGAGCCTCATGTACGCCGAGCACGTCACCCGCTACCTGGCGGCGGTCCCGCTGGTCGCCGGGCGGCGGGTGCTCGACGTCGCCTCGGGTACCGGGTACGGCACGCACGTGCTGTCGCAGAGCGCCGCCCACGTCACTGGCGTCGACATCAGCACCGAGGCCGTGACCTACGCCCGGCAGGTGTACGGCACGGACAACAACGAGTTCCACGTCGGCGACGCCACGGCGATCCCCCTGCCCGATGACTCCGTCGACGTCGTGGTCAGCTTCGAGACCATCGAGCACGTGGCCGACTACCGGGCGTTCGTGGCCGAGGTCGACCGGGTGCTGGTCGACGACGGGCTGTTCGTCCTGTCGACACCGAACGACACCGAGTTCGTCCAGGACAACCACTTCCACCTGCACCAGTTCACCTACGACGAGCTGGTCGACCTGGTGCGGCCCCGTTTCGCGCACGTCGAGCCGTACTTCCAGGCCACCTGGAAGACCGTGGCGCTGGGGCCCGCGTCGGTCCTGTCGGCCGAGGGCCCGGTGGACACCGGGGTGCTCAACCTCTGCCCGCTGGCCCCCGAGCAGTACCTGTACTTCTACCTGCTGTGCGCCCGCCGCCCCGTGGACGAGGTGGTCGAGCCGCTGTTCGCCCTCGGCGGCCACTACTCTGACCGCGTCCAGCGCCAGCAGGAGCTCGCCCTGGCCGCCGCTGTCGCCGAGGCCGCTGCCGTCCGCCGTGAGGCCGACGAGCTGCGGCGACGCCTGGCCGAGGCCACCGGCTGAGCCGACCGCCGGTCGCCGTACCGGCCGACCGGCTCCTGAACCGCGTCGCACGGTCGCTCCGTCCTGCACTGTGACGCCCGAGGGACCGACGGCATCCCTCGCCGAGACGATGCTGTCGGTGCGGCCGACCCGCCCGCGGTCTGCTGCCTCGTCGAGCGGGTCCAGCCGCGCGGGGGTTCACCTGCGCGTCGGTGTCGAGCTGCGACGACCTGGACGCCGGGCGGACCCCGAGGGGTCAGTCGAACAGGACATGGCGTCCCATGGCCAGGTTCCGTCAGGGGGACGCCGGGTCGGTCGCTTCCGACTGAAGAACGCAACCGGCGACAGGCCTGTGGTCAGTGCCTCTCCCGCGGACGGCTCTCCAGGCTGGCGTCAGCCCACGACGACCCGGCCGACATGCCGGGCTGTGAAGTCGGCCGCCGGGTCGGCGGCGAACGCCCGCAGCGCAGCGGCGTCCACGGTCTCGCCGGAGCGGATCGACACCCGCCGACGGCCCGTGGCAGCAGCCAGACCGCGGCGCACCCCGTCGGCGTCGGACGGGCACTCGACCACGACGACGTCACCGGTGACCTGCCCGGCCAGCGACCGGGCCACCTCGTCGCCGTGCTCGACCAGCACCAGCTGTGCCTTCAGCCGCACCAGGTCGACCAGCTCGACCAGGGAACGCGCCGAGGCGTCGAACCCGTCGGCACAGTCGACCACCAGCGACAGCACCGGCATCTCCTGGGCCCGCGCCAGCATGACCTCACGGTTGCGCTGCTCGATCCCGGCCCAGTCCAGGCCGTTGCCGTCGAAGGTGGCGTGACCCAGGTGGTAGACGTAGGAACCGGCCACGACCAGCAGCCGAGCCCCGGCGGCCTGCAACCGGCGGCACAGCTCGTCGTCCTCGTAGCCCCCGGTCTCGAACGACTCGTCGAACGCGCCGACCTGCGCGAACAGCTCGGTCCGCACGGCCAGGGCGAAACCGACCAGGCGGTGCGTCGGCCAGGTCTTGCCCCGCCCCTCGGTCATCGCGGCCCGGGCGATGGTGCGCACGTCCTTCATCCCGCGCACCGACGCGCCGAACGACGCCTCGTGCAGCTGGGACCCGGACACGAAGTTGCTCATCGGCCCGGTCGCCCCGACCTCCGCCTCGGCGAAGGGCGCCACCAGCGGCCCGATCCAGTCGCCCACCGGGAGCGTGTCGTTGTTGAGGAAGACCGTGACCGGGTTGCGCGCCTGGGCGGCCCCGGAGTTGCACCCGGCGGCGAACCCGAGGTTCCGTGGGTGGCTGACGACCTCGACCCAGTCGTGGCCGGCCAGCACCTCCGCGGTCTCGTCGGTCGACCCGTTGTCCACGACGACCACCTGGTCGTCGGGTCCCAACGTCGGTGCCAGGGCCTCCAGGCAGGCCTGCGTCACCTGCGCCAGGTTCCACACCGGGATGACGATGCTCACCGGGGTCCGGGCCATGCTCCTCCTTCGGTCGTCGCGACCACCAGACTCATCGACCGTCCAGCCGCCAACCTGAACGCCCCGACCAGCCACCCGCGGGCCGGCGCCGGGCGGCACGGCCGAGGCGTCGCCGCACGGCCCATACCGAACGCCATGGGGCTCGATCGGCTGCGTCGTCGACCAGGCGGACGGGCCACACGGATCCGCGCTACCCCGTGGTGGCGGATCACCCCGGAGACCACTCGTTTCGTTCCGCAGCATCCGATACGATGTCGGCGTGACGGAACAGAACGAAAACGAAACGGTCGACGGCGTGCGGGTGTGCCGCTTTCCGGGGTGCACGCGCCCGGCGGAGGAGGGGGACGGTCGGGGGCGCCCGCCGGCCTACTGCGACGACCCGGGCCACACCCGGGCGGCCGCGTTCCGTGCCCGCCGCGAGGCCGAGGTCGACCCCGAGCCCACGGCGCTGGCCGCGCCGACCGGCCACGCCCACGCGCGGGCCACGCCCATGCGCCAGCTCGACCAGTCGTCGAAGCTGAAGAACGTCCTCTACGAGATCCGCGGCAAGGCGGTCACGACCGCTGCCCACATGGAGGCCGAGGGCAAGAAGGTCCTGTGGCTGAACACCGGGAACCCGGCCGAGTTCGGCTTCGAGGCGCCGTACCAGATCGTCGGCGACATGATCGCCTCGATCCCCCACGCCCACGGCTACTCCGACTCCCGGGGCATCCTGTCGGCCCGGCGCGCCGTGGTCACCCGGTACGAGACCACCCCCGGGTTCCCCCTGTTCGACGTGGACGACGTCTACCTGGGCAACGGGGTGTCCGAGCTCATCACCATGGTCATGCAGGCCCTGCTCGACCAGGGCGACGAGGTGCTGATCCCGTCCCCGGACTACCCGCTGTGGACCGCGATGACCAGCCTGGCCGGAGGCACCCCGGTGCACTACCGGTGCGACGAGGCCTCAGGCTGGCAGCCTGACCTGGAGCTGGTGGAGTCGCTGATCACCCCCCGCACCAAGGCCCTGGTCATCATCAACCCGAACAACCCGACCGGGGCGGTGTACTCCGAGGAGACCGTGCGGGCCCTGGCCCGGATCGCCGCCGACCACGGGCTGCTGCTGCTGTCCGACGAGGTCTACGACCGCATCCTCTACGACGGTGCCCAGCACACCCCGACCGCCACGGTGGCGCCCGACCAGCTGGTGCTGACGTTCAACGGCCTGTCCAAGTCGTACCGGGTGTGCGGCTACCGGTCCGGCTGGCTGGTCATCACCGGACCGCAGGACCACGCCCGCGGTTTCCTGGAGGGCATCCACCTGCTGGCCTCCACCCGGCTGTGCCCCAACGTGCCCGCCCAGCACGCCGTCCAGGCCGCCCTGACCGGGGTGCAGACCATCGACGGGCTGGTCGCCCCCGGCGGGCGCCTGTACGAGCAGATGCACGTCGCCTGGGAGGGGCTCAACGCCATCCCCGGCGTCAGCTGCGAACGGGCCGCCGGCGCGCTGTACCTGTTCCCCCACCTGGACCCCGAGGTGCACGAGATCTACGACGACTCCAAGCTCGTCTACGACCTGCTCGTCGCCGAGCACATCCTGCTGGTGCCCGGCACCGGCTTCAACTGGCCCCACCCGGACCACCTGCGACTGGTCACCCTCCCCGAGGCCCGCGTCATGCACGAGGCCGTCGAGCGGCTCGGCAACTTCCTGGCGTCGTACCGGCAGTGATGGCTCGGGGCTCCGGCAGGGTCACGACCTGGAGGGCGCAGCAGTCAGCTCCGGTGTGGCGTCCTCGACCGTGACGTCGGCGTCGAGCGTCTCGGCCGGTCGGACGACGGCCCACGCCGTAGCCAGCCACAGGACGACCAGCCCGAGGTTGCGCACCGCGAGCACCATCGTGACGTCGGGCCGGGCCCCGAGCAGCCCGCTGTAACCCCAGGGGAAGACCACCTGGCTGGCCGCGGCCAGGCCGAGCAGCACCCCGGCGGTGGCCCACCACCCGGACAGCCGTGCGGCCAGGCGGGCCACGCTGCCTGGGTGCGGGTCGGCCCGTGTCGTCAGCCGCCAGGCCAGCGCCACCGCGACGGGTGCCACCAACCACGTCAGGTACTGCGGTGACAAGACCTTGTCGGTCACGACCATGGTGAGCATGATCAGCAGCGACCCCCGGGTCAGCAGCTCGACCGTGGGCAGGCGGCGTGGCCCCCAGGCCCGCCAGACCAGCAGCAGCACCACCACCACCATCGCCACGTAGAACAGCACGTCGAGCACCTGGCAGGCCGTGCCGACCCCCGGCCCGGTCACCTCGAAGGCCTTGATCGGCGCGTAGCCGCGCTGCACGGCGTCGGAGAACAGGCCCCAGACCAGCCAGGGCGTGGCCCCGACCGACTCGATCTGCAGACCCCGGCCGCTCTGCGCCGTCAGGAAGGACCACACGTGGTCGCGTCCGCCCAGCAGGCCGACCACACCCAGCACGACGGCACTGACCGCGGCAGCGGGCCAGACGGCGGACGACCAGGCGCGACGCAGCATCAGCACCACGGGCACCAGCAGCGCACCGGGCGCGACCTTGATCCTGGCGGCGGCCGGGAGCAGCGCGGCCGCCGCACGGGGCCGCCGGGCCGCGGCCAGCAGCGCCAGGACGACCATCGGGGGGACGAGGGCATCCAGCCGGCCGACCGCGACCGGTCCCAGGGCGACCAGGAACCCGACCCACCACCAGGTCGCTGCCCGCCCCCCGGGGTGGCGCAGCACCTGCCGGACTGCCAGGACGTTCAGCGCGGTGACCATGACGGTCCAGGCGGCGGTGAACGTCTGGTCGGCCCGCAGCCCGAGCGCCGCCAGACCGCGGGCCGCCCAGGCGACCGCGACCAGGGGCAGCAGCGCCCCTGCCGGGTAGACCCAGGGACCGTCCAGAACAGGCCAGCGGCCGTCGACCAGGCCGTCCGTCATCCAGCGCTGGTACAGCCACAGGTCCCGGAACACCCGTCCGGGCATCACGAACACCCCGCACCAGGCGATCGCCAGGTGCACGACGGCGAAGGCCGCCCACACCGGCCAGGTACGAGCGACCCGGCTGCGAGGAGGTACGGAGCTCGGCTCTGCACCGTCCTCGACCAGAAGAACCTGCGTCGCCAGACCACCCTGTCGCATGCGCTGCCTTCCCACCTGAGGCGTTGAGTCCATCACTCTACGACGGACGGCGCCGTCTACCCACAGGCGACCACCTGCCCGCCCAGGCGTTCCCGCCTGTGCGACCCTTTCGCGCCAGAGCGACACTTCGAGCTGTCGCTCTGACGCGAAAGGGTCGCACGGGCCTGTTGACGAACCGTCCACAGCCGGTGACGGCGACCGGCATCGCACAGGCGGCCGGAGACGAAGGCGGAGGAGCGCACGACATGGGGTGGGCTGGACCCCATGGCTGTCCGACCGGGGTCGACCCGACCTGTCCCGCCCACGCTGCCCGACGTGTTCTTCGCCCGCGACCACCCGACCGCCGTGGTCGCCTCCCAGGTACGCGTCGGCCGGTGGGAACGGGTCAGCCGAGGCGCGTACGTCTCCGCGGACGACATCACTGGCCGCTGGGACCGGACGCTCGCCCATATCGTCGCCGTGCACCGGCGGACGGCGGTCCCCCACTGGTTCAGCCACGAGTCGGCCGCTCTGCTGTGGGGGCTGCCCGTCTGGCAGGACGCTCCCGCCACCCACCTGCGCCAGAGCACAAGACCGGGACCAGGTCAGCGTTCGTCCGTGCGGCGTCACGTCGACCCGGTTCCCAGCATCCACCGCGCCGTCGTCAACGACCTGCCGGTCACGAGCCTGGCTCTGACCGCCGTCGACTGTGCCCGGTCGCTGCCCGTGCTGGACGCTCTGGTGGTCGCCGACGCGGCGCTGCGCGCTGGTGCCGACGTCGAGGACATGGCGCTCCTGCTCGACCAGGCCCAAGGACGCGCCGGGGTCGCGACCGCCCGGCGCGTGCTGGCCGCTGCGGACCCCGGAGCCGAGTCGGCTCCGGAGACAGCCACGCGCTATCTCCTCCTGGCCGCTGGCCTACCCACCCCGCAGACCCAGGTCCCGGTGCAGACCTGGCAGAGGACCTACTGGGTCGACCTCGGCTACCCCCAGTGGCGGGTCGCTGTCGAGTACGACGGCCGTACCAAGTACGGCGGCGACGCCTGGTTCAAGGAGAAACGACGCCTGGACGCCATCGTCGAGGCCGGCTGGCGCGTGGTCCGGGTCACCGCTGAGGACCTTGCTGACCCGTCTCGCCTGGTCGCCCGCGTCCGCCACGTCCTCGCCGCCGCCCAGCATCCCGACAGGGGATCGGTGCGACCTTTTCGCGCTGGAGCGACTCTTTGAACCGCCACGTCCTCGCCGCCGCCCAGCATCCCGACAGGGGATCGGTGGGGCCATTTTGGGCGGGGGCGGCGCGTTTTAGGGGTGGGGCACGCGCGAACAGGGGGACCCCCCCGGGGGGGCAGAC